>CASGHK010000044.1 GCA_949320185.1 uncultured Methanomicrobiales archaeon
CGGAGAGATAAATTATTCCTGTATTTAGGTGAATATGTTTGGAGATATAATCACAGAAAGGAGAGCGACAAAATGAAAATGAAGCGCATCCTTGAGTTATTGGAGAAGGAGGTTAGGGGCTAGTTTGACACTATACCCTACACAATAACCCGACCTGGCAGCGCTCCTTTCGATCCGATCACGATGTCCGCCATCTCGCGGGACTCCTGACGTGGGGCCGCTCCTTGACCGGGTATCTCGAAAGAGGAGGTCCACCAGGAGATCACCTCGTCATGCTTCTGTGGCGTGGTCAAATGGACGATACGATTGGGTGTCCTGGCTGCTGCAGGAATGGCCTCATCCGATGACCAAAACAAGGAATGAACGTGGTGCAATGAACGAACCTGAGATGGGTGACCGCATCCTCGCAACAGAGATTGCCCAGGAGTGGTTGGAGCGTGTCTCGATGATCTATGCCCAGTCGATCCGTGATATCGAGGATAACACAGAGTTGGGGCCGAATACCCACCCGCTCTATCCGTCTCTGGTCGCCATCACCCAGACAAAGCAGTATATCGCGGCCTTTGCTCGACACGCCGGAGAGACGGAGCGTATGGACCTTGCTGCCGCGATCGGCTCACTCATGATCGCCAGGGATCATCTCGAGTCTGTGATACTCAAAGGATCGCCATGATCCCGTCCTGAGGGTTCCTGGGGCGAAATCTTCAGATCCGGGTGCCGTCTTTGAGTCCTGACGGTGCCATTCGAGATGCCCGTTTTCGGTTTCCTGTCTGTATGGAGTGTGCGAGCCGGCGATGCTGGCGAGGGATCGTGCCCCCGGATCGAGAGACGGGGCCAGCACGATCGGCGGTCCGGTCATGGCTGAGACGAAAAGCTCTTACGCCTCCCTGTGTCAGTAGGTTGGTATGGCAGAGGAACCCGGAAGATTTGTCCATGGACGTTGGGTGGAAGATCCGCAGGATGCAGAACCGTCCGATAGCCCATCCCCGGAGGATTTGTCCGGTAACCAGGAGGAGACCGGGGAAACGAACGATAGCCGGTTCGAGGCAGAGAGTCTGATCTCCGAGGCAACCTCGTCCGTCGGTCGAGCGATCGATGACGTGCTCCGTGCAGCCCAGCACCTGATCGTGACAACAGAGGGCCACCAGTATATCGAGAGTCAGGTCAATCGAGCCGGATCGGCACTCTCCGACGTACTCCGGGATCTCACCAACCGGCTTGACCCGAAAAAACGTTGATGACAGGGTTTGGCCAGGTCGAGAACACAGAATTATTGCCATTATAATTGCGAATCGGCTGAAATTCTCTCTTTTCTTCACAATGAATTCGTAGTATGACACCTGTTTGGCGCGATTGCGCTCGGATCGTCATTCAGGTGGTGAGCATACATCTTCCGGTTCGAGCGGCATGAGGGGGCGGGTACCAGGTCACGTCGTCTTTTCGTTGGGATCAATTGGAAAGGTTTTTACTGACGCTGCTGTGATCTGATCTCTGGAGATTACGGGGCGAGTACGTGGTGTGTCGCAGGGAGAGAGGGGGAGCGGAACCGCCCGCGCATTCATCGGGTCCCGGTCGTTCAACGGTCGAGGGCAGGGAGCCTGGTGATCAGGCCGATACCCCCGCCGATACGACGAGATACCCTTCGATCGCCCATTTCGAGAGACGAGAAGCCCTTCTCTTCGCCGCACGCGACCTCTCGCGGGGCATTGCCCGGGGCGAGGAGAGCCCGGACGTGATCGATCGGGCACTCGCTGCGCTGAAGGATGGCGGCGGGTACCGATCTGTTGCGTTCCTGGCAGGGGATGAACCGGTCCCGGATGCGGGACCGGATGCCTGCTCGTACCTCTTTCCGGTCGAGGTGAACGGTCACCGTCTTGGGACTCTCGTCATCGTCGCCGAGGAGGGCATCAGCATGGATCCGGGGGAAACGGAGCTCCTTGGAGAATGCGCCGACGATATCGCCCTCGCGTTCCACCTGCAGCACCTCGAACGCGTCCGGCAGGAGACCTTTCTCCGCCTCGTCGAGAGCGAGGAACGGTTTCGCCAGGTCTTTCACCAGACGAACGATGCGATACTCCTCTACGATGTCAGTACAGAGGGGCAACCGCCCCGGTGCCTCGAGGCGAACGACCAGGCCTGCCACTGGTTCGGCTATTCGCTCGAGGAGCTGCGACAGCGTTCCCCGAGGGATCTCGCCCTCTCCTGCGCCGTGCCTGGTCCCGCGCCCTGGGACCGTCCTGAACCAGGCCCCTATCGGTTCGATGCCCAGATCCGCCGAGACGAAGAGGAGCCGAAGACGGTGGCCATCAGCCTCCACCGGTTCAAACTCCTGGGGCAGATGGTGATGCTTCTCGTGGCGCGTGACGTCTCCGATGAGCGACGACTCGAGAACGAGCAGGTGACCTCGCTCGAGCAGATCCAGCAGAACATGGAGCAGTTCCAGATCCTGAACGACCAGATCCGAAACCCGGTCCAGGTGATAATAGGGCTCGCTGACCTTGAGGGAGGGGAATTTTCTCATCAGATCATCCGTCAGGCCCGTGAGATCGATCAGATCGTCCGCCAGCTCGATGTCGGGTGGCTCGAGTCAGCGAAGGTCTCGTCATACCTGCGTCGGTATGCGACCTGATCGCCGCCATCTTCTCCGGTATATCCGGTCAACCGACGGGTAGCGAGCCGCCGAGAACGATCTGTACGATCAGTGCGGCACCCAGGATGATCAGACCGAGCCCGGCGAGCGGTAGGGTGTACCTCATTCCGACCACGGAGGGATCATCGCCAGTGGTCCGCTGAACAAGCCAGAAGAATGGATCCGTCACGTAACTCACGATACAGGCACCACCTCCGACCAACAGGATCAGCGCGACAGGGTGGATTGCGGAGACCACCTCACTGCCACCCAGGATCCTGGCGACGATCACCGCGGTGACGACCCTGGACCCCTGTATCGTCTGGACCAGCGCCGCCAGAAGGAACGGGATCAACACGATTGGCACGGCACCCGAGAGTGCAGCAAGCGCCGTATCGGTGATACCGGTCATGACGATGACCGATCCAAGCGCGCCGGCACCCACCAGGTCGAAGATGATGATGCCGGCGTGCCGGGTCGCGTTGATCACGGTGGCATGACGCTCGTCTGGTCTCACCTGCAGGAGCGCGGCGCCGGCTCCGGCGAGCATGACCAGGTTGATCAGAGCGACATGGGAGATCCCGGCGAGGAGGCCGACGGCGACGGCAGCGACGATCACCAGGAACGGGACCCACGCGCGGACATGCAGACGCGAACGATCCACGGATGCTCGTGTTCTCTCTTCACGGGGCGTCTCACCTCTTCGAACCCGGACGATCAGGATGAGGAGCAGGACGAGGAGGAATGAGAGAGGGATCGCAATCGTATTGTAGGTGACAAGGTCGATATCGCCTCCGATCCCCTCTACGAGCGGAATGACGACCGGTGTCGGGTACACCAGGGCGTAGCTTATCACCGAGGAGATTGCGGCGAGGTAGAGGAATGTCGTGTCTTTCTTCTCGTCTCCGCCGAGTACCGAGAGGATCGGTTCGAGCATCACGTATGCCGTGATGCAGCAGGTGAACGGGACGGCGAGCACGTACCCCAGAAGGCCTGCGGAGGCAACAGGATCGGCGGCATGCCGCCTGACGTCGGCGGCGATCGCCCCGATTCCGCCGGTGGCTTCGAGGCTCTTCGCAATGACGGCGCCGCAGAGAATGATCAGCCCGAAGGCGGAGAAGACATGCCCGAGGCCATCCACGATTCCGCTCACCGTGCGGTCGATCCCGAGTCCGGAGAGAAGACCGAAGACGAGTGCCCCCCCGACGAGTGCGAAGAACGGGGAGACCTGGCGACGGTGGCTCATAATGGAGATGAGGACGAGGACCAGGAGAAGGGTGAAGATGAGCCAGGTCGCGTCCATCGTTCTTCCTATCGACTCTTTATCCACCAGGCATTACGACGCGTCGTTCCAGGTCAGGCGGTCAGGATGGGTATGACAGGAAAGACCCAGAGACCCTCTCTTACTACAGAGCGACAGGCCGGTTGTGTGTGCGAGGTCCACAGCGAGAGAGGTGACCGGTCCTGTCGAGGCGAGGACCGGAACTCCAGCAAGCACGGCGCTTCGCACCAGCTCCGCCGTCGCCCGGTAGGAGACTGCCACCACGCGTGCGTTGCCGGGGACGGTGCCGGCCATGACCGCCTCTCCGATAACCCGAGCCAGTGCGGTGGCGAGTCCGAGGTCGTTGCTCTCGAACCACCGGCCGTCCCCGGTCCCCAGGGCGACTGAGAAGAGACCTGGAGGGGGACGGGATACCCGTCCGATCGCCGACTCGACCTCCCGGATTGAGACGGGCCGGGTGGGAGTGAGTGGCGGGAGCCGGCGCTCCCGGACCTGTGACACGGCCCCCCCACAGCCTGTGACCGTTCCGCGACGGGGGATCACCACCCGATATGGGTCGGTGGTCATCACCCGTACCACCGCGCGCTCTTCGAGGATCGACTCGATCTCGGCGCAGGTTCGGATCACCTGCTCGCCGAGGAGTAACCCCACGGCGAGTGCAGGCAGGCGATCCGGAAGGGTCATGACCGAGATAAAGTGACGCCCATTCAGATAGATCGAGACAGCCTGCTCGTCGAGGTAGCTCTCTTCGGACTCAGGCACCGCGGGCACACTCCTCGACGCCGGCCAGCAGCGTCTCGATGTCGGTCCTGTTCGAGTAACAGTGGAGGCTTGCACGGACCGTCCCGTCCGGGAGGTCGAGCCGGCGCATCAGCGGTTCGCAGCAATGGAGGCCTGATCGGACCATGACGTTCAGCTCGTCCGAGAGGTACTGGGCGACCTCATGGGGATGGAATCCCTCGACAGTAAACGAGACCACGCCGATCCGTCTATCCGGGTCCGGGGGGGCAAAGACCCGGACTCCGTCGATCGAAGCGAGCCCGTCGATGAGGAGGGATCCCAGTCGCTGCTCCCGCCGGTGTACGGCATCCATGCCGATCCTTTTGAGGTAGTCGACCGCAGCTCCAAGGCCGATCGCCCCTCCTACGTTCGGGGTCCCTGCCTCGTAACGGGCAGGGCCCGGGGCCAGGACCCAGCCGTCCTCGCCGACCGACTCGATTGCCCCTCCACCGAGGAGGAGCGGTTCAGGCTCGGACTCCCGCATCCAGAGAACCCCCGTCCCGGTCGGCCCGAGCATCTTGTGGCCGGAGAAGGCGAGGTAGTCGATGCCGAGCCGGTGCACGTCCACCGGCAGGTGCGGCACAGACTGGGAACCGTCGACGAGGAGACTGGCGCCACAATTCCTGCAGAGCCGGCCGATCGTCTCGACGGGGGTGATCGTCCCGACCACGTTCGATGCGTGGGTGACGGCGACCAGGCGTGTACGGTCGTCGATCGCCGCCTCGAGGGCCTCGAGGTCGGGCGACAGGTCGTCGCCGATGTCAACCACCACGACCTCCACGCCCCTGGATCGGAGGCGGAGCCAGGGAAGGAGGTTGGAATGGTGTTCGAGAACCGTTGTCACGACGCGGTCTCCCACGTGCCAGGAAAGGCCCTGGGCTACCGTCTCGATCGCCTCGGTCGAGTTCTTGCAGAAGACCGTCACACCGCCGTGCCCATGGATGAAGCCCTCCACCTTCTCCCGAGCATGCCAGTAGCGCTGACCGGCGAGTTGCGCCAGGCGATGGACGCCGCGCCCGACGTTGGAACGGTAGTGCTGCTCGAACTCCACCATTGCGTCGATTACCACCCCGGGCGAGAGGCTCGTTGCCGCCGAGTCCAGGTAGACCGTGTCGCCGAGCAGGCAAAAGTCCCTCCGGTCCGCCGAGCCGGGCTCGGGGACCTCCTCTGTCGAAGGATCGACCGGGATCTTCGCGGGAACTCCGGGAGACGGTTCGCGGCCAGGAGCGAGCTCTCCCTCCGGTGTCTGTGCAAGACCGTGCTCTCGACAGAGTTCGGCCATCTTTCTCGGGAGGACCTTCCATCGCCAGAGCCCCCACGACGCGAACTCCTCGGGGAGACCCCGGGCTCGTGCATACCCGGCAAGAAACGTGTCCCACCTCTCCGATAACTCGGGGTGGATCCGCCGAAGGTTTTCCATCTCTGCCTCGAGCATCGCCGGGCAGAGGTAGCACCCGAGACGTTCAAATCCCTGCTCGTAGAGGGGGTTCACCGGCAGTCCCTGCCACCAGATATACAGCCAGACCTCGAGCGCCCGCCAGTGGCGGATCGGCGAGACGTTCAGCTGCAGGGGGTTGTTGGGGTTCTGGCTCGTTTCATCGAGTCCTGCCCGGTTCCACGACTCGTACCAGCGGTTTCCCTGGACCGTGACACAGGGACCGACTGCGGCGAGGTGACGTTTGAGCGGGTGCAGCTTGAGGAGCTTGCAGCACCAGCGGTTGTCCTTACCGGGCGGGCCGGCCCGTTCGACCGCCTGGTAGAAGTCGCCTCCCCTCTCGATCACTTGAACTCCCATCGAATTGACGAACTCCATCGTCTCCGGGAACTCGAGACCCGTGTCGATAAAGAACGCCTCGGACACCCCGGCCTTTCGGGCGAGGGCGAGCACTGCCGTGCTGTCTTTTCCGCCCGAGAACGATACGTTCGCACAGGGCCGGTCGTCAATGTGACTCCGGATCGTCCGAACGGCCTGCCGCTCCAGGTTCTTGAGATGAAGGCGGTTCCGGTCGATGACGGTCTCCCATCCCGGGTCCGCATACCGGGCCGGCTGCACCGCGACAAGTTCGCGCACGCGCAATCGTCCATCGGCGAGGAGACCGGTGCCGTGCCGACCGCGATACCGCACGATCACCTGACCGTCTTCCTCGTCGGTGCTGACCTGTACCTTCTTTCCCCCGAGCCGGAGCTTCGTACCGGCGAACGCAGGATCCCTGTCTAGGTCGACGATGCCCTTCGTGACCCTGTCGAGCAGCCCGGCGAGGGCGCCTGGTTCAAGGTCGAACCTGTGGGACCGGGTGACCGGGTCGAAGGAGAGCCAGCCGAACCGTGTGCCGTTCGCGATCACGAGTTCGTTCCGGTCGAGACCGCCGGTCTTGTTCAGCAGGAGGATGCGTGGGACGGGAACGTCCCCAAACCGCTCGCGGACAAGCTTCGCGATCAGGTCACAGTCGGCTTTCAGGGCGGGCCTCACGTCGTAGGGCTCGAGAAGTGGGATCGGCACGCCCTCGTGCCCGGATGCGCATGTCCGGCCGATAAGGGGGACGTTGCAATCGGGACACCAGTACAGAGTCTTCTTCACGGGCGAGTCCTTCGGCCTGCGCCCTCCCTGTTCTCGCCGCATTCACCCAGGATGGGACGGCAAAGGTACTTAAAGCGCGTGATGCTCCCAGGTGTCGAATCACCCGATCAGAAACATGTATCAGGGTTTCGTATCAGGAGGAGACGTGCCCATCAGTCTCTCGTAGACATCGTTCCCGACGCACTCTCGAGCATAGCGGCACCACCTGACACAGGATTGGATATCGTTGTAGATCTCAAAACCGCACGCCGAGCAGGTGACCACGCGATCGTTCGAGAAGATCTCGATCTCCTCTCCGCAGTGTGGGCAGGGCCGGATCTCGAGGGTCGGGGTACGGATCCGCGCCACCCCCGGGCATCGGTCAAACATACGGGATCACCATTTCATCACGGTCTGTCCGACACACTCAATGGCTGGATCTCCGAAGAGTGCTTTCCTGTTCCCGGACGAGAGCTCCTTCGAGATGCCCTTCGAGCGCGTCCAAACGGTCCGAGAGACGGCACAGTTCGGTCCTCATCTCATCGATGCACTCGAGCAGTGTGATCCCGCCATGGTCCTTTACCGCCGACGGGCGAACGTCGATCTCGGCGAGTACCGGTGTGAGTTGGCCAATCCCCTCGCAGACTCTGTTCTGGGAGCGTGCCTGGTCCTCGCACTGCTCTCTCTCCTGATCGACGTTCTGTCCGATGGAATCGTTCTCCATGCTCTGCCTGCAGTGCATCCGTGGCATTCGATCGGTTTTAATGGTATTGGCAAGGAGGCCCTGTTTGTGCGATTGGAATTGAAATCAGGCTGATATGGAGCCGTGTACCTGCGCAACAAGCCACGCATGACCGGTCCCCCGAAGCACTGCCGAGAACCAGCCCACCCTCGCCGGTTCTGTTACCTCGACCATGCGAGCAGAGACCCACGCGATGGTCCCTTCGGCCCGTATCTCTACCTGGTCGATGATGAATGGTGCCGGAAGGTTTTCGATGAACTCGGCGGGGGTAGCGTACCGTTCCGGGTTCCCGGGAAGGACTGCCGTGAACTCGGGGGCGAGCATGGTCGTGATGAGGTCCGCCCTCCTCTCACGCAGGGAGCTGATCAACCGCGATAATAGGTCGAGGACCTGCTGCTCTGTCTGTTGTGAGATGGTCATCGTCGGTACGTACGTTCATCCGGCACGAATATTCTTGGTATCGTGGCGTTCCAGACATTTTCCGAAAATTTATCATCACCCAGGGGAACTCCTTTCACATCCTGCTGTCCGGGGCTTTTCCATGCCTCGCCTCCTTGCGATCAGTCCGATTGAAGGGCTTACCCCCCTGCTCCAGGCACTCAGAGCGCATGGGTTCGAGGTGACTGTCGGAGAGGAGTATCCCGACACCGCAGTGGCGAAGACTTTTGATGTGGTGCTCCTCCCCCCTTGGCACCCTGCGACGGGTCCGCTCGATCCCGGCGAGGGACCCATCCAGATGATCGGCTCCATGATGGATGACGACCACCTGGGATGGGCAGCCCGTATCGCACGGATGACCGAGGAGCACCTGAGACTTCGGCTCTTCTCCAGGCTCCTCGAGACATCGCCCGACCTCGAGGCGTGGATCGGCACGGGGGGGGAATGCGAGTACATCTCGCCGTCCTGCGAGGACCTGACCGGATATACCCCGGATGCATACCGGGAGGATCCTTCGCTCCTGGTCAGAACCGTTCATCCCGATGATCAGGAGCGAGTTCGCGAATCCCTTCGGGACAGGTCGGTGGCGCAGAGTTTCTGTTGCCGAATCGTGACTCGAAATAACGAAGTTCGACGAATCGTGCACCGGGTGGTCCCCTGCCAGGATGAACACGGCGAGCCCATCGGGACCCGGGTCCATCAGCAGCGGGCCCCGGACGAGGACCCGGTTCAAGAGATTCAGCGACTCCGGACGCTCCTGGGGCAGACGGAAGCCGACCGAGCCCTGATCTCCGCGGTGATCGAGTCCTTGCCGGTCGGTGTGATCGCGACCGGAGGAGAGGGGGAACTCCTGGTCGCCAACCCGGCAGCGATTCCGTACCTCGAGCAGGTACGGGGGGCGAGGCTCCCAGCGGAGGTGTATATCGGTCATTACCGAGAACTCGAGCGGCAGGTCCGCGGAAGAGACGGCGAACCGCTCTATCTTCACCTCAGTGCGGGACCGCTCGCCCGGACCGGTCACCGCATCTTCGGCGCGGTTGGTGCGGTCCACGATGTCACCCAGGTTCGAGCGGCCACGCAGGCCCGCCGTCGGGAGCTGGCCGAGGCGAAGCAGCAGCTCTGGCGCCTTGAGGCTCTGAACAGGGACCTGGCTCAGAAGGTGACAGACCTGGAGGAGGAGGTGGCAACACTCCGTGGTTCCATGGTTCTGCCGGTTGACTGTTCCAATTCAAACAGGAAAGACGGGGATCTGCCCTGGGCGGATCAGGGTATCACGGCGATCCTGGACGTGATACCAGACCAGGTCTGGGTCCTCGACCCCAATCTTCAGGTTCTGCACGTGAACAGGGCGGGAGCCGCGGCGGTTCGCCGCCGCCGTCTTCGCCTGATCGGAAAGGCCTGGACCGGCATCGGTCTTGCATCGCTGTTCGAGCGCGAGGTGACGAGAAAGGCGGTTAGCGTCTTCAAGGACAGAAAGGAGAGGACCGGAGTCTGGACCGACGGCGTGGCAGGAGTCCCGCAGTTCTTCGAGTACACGATTCAACCGCTGGACGTCTCCGGAAAGGCTGCCTGCATTGTCGTCACCATCCGGGACGGAACGGAGATGCGACGTTTTCTCGAATCCGAGGAGCGTGTCACCTCTCGTCGTGGCCGCATCCACTCCGTTCTCCGGTCGATCCTCGACCAGATGCCCCTCGGTGTCGTCATCGCTGAGGTTCCGTCCGGTCGGGTGATCTTCCAGAACCCCGGATTCGCCGAGATCTGGGGGGAGGGTGTGCCCGCACCGACATCGATCACCGAGTACGGGATCTGGCGCGGGACTGGACCAGCCGACGTCTCCTACACCCCGGAGACCTGGCCTCTCGCCCGATCGGTCCTCTCAGGGGACCGCATCGTCAACGAGGAGTGCGAACTCTGCCTGAAGGACGGTCGGCACCGGACCTTCAGTATCAGCTCGGCTCCCGTCCGGGACGAGAGCGGGAGGGTGTACGGTGCCGTCTCAACGTTCATCGACGTCACGGACCGACGGCATGCGGAGGCGGCGGTCAGGGCGAGCGAGGAGCGGTTCAGGCTGGCGGCCTGTTCGATCCCCGAGGTCTTTGCGATCTACGATCGCGCCGGCCGCTACCTCTTCATCAACGGGGTTGGGCTCGAGTTGCTCGGGAGGGAGGAGCACGATCTGCTGGGCCGGACCGACCTCGAGGTCTTTGGAAGTGAAGCCCGCCCTGCCTATTGCTCCCTGCTCGACGAGACACTCGAGTCGTTATCATTCCGGAGCGGTGAGTTCCTCGTCACTGGGAAAGACGCAAAGGCACACCTGCTCTCCGTCTCGTGCACGCCTCTCCTCCAGGAAGACGGATCCTGCGACGAGGTACTGTTGATCGGGCACGATACGACCCGGGAGCGGAGCGCTGCGACGGCCCTCGAAAGGTATACGGCCGACCTGAAACGGTCGAACGAGGAACTGCAGCAGTTCGCCTATGTCGCGAGCCACGACCTGCAGGAGCCGCTGCGTTCGGTCATCAGCTTTGTCCAGCTCCTCGAGCGGCGGTACCGGGGGCACCTCGACGATGACGCGGATGATCTGATCGCCTTCATCACGGAGGGTGGCATGCGCATGCAGTCGCTCATCAATGACCTCCTCGCCTTTTCCCGGGTAACGACACGGGCACACCCCCTTTCGCTTTTTCCACTCGGCGATGCCGTGCAGGACGCACTGGTGGACCTTAGCGCAACGATTGACCACAGTGGTGCCGTCGTCCAGCTCGGTACCCTCCCGATGGTGTACGGTGACAGGACCCAGGTGGTGCAGGTCTTTGTCAATCTCGTCACGAATGCGATCAAGTTCGCCCGTCCAGGCCTTCCGCCAGTTGTCAGGATCTCGGCGGTCCCCGATGACGGGATGTGGCAGATCCAGGTCGCTGATAATGGGATCGGGATCGAGTCCGAGTACTTCGATCGGATCTTCGAGATCTTCCAGTGCCTCCATACGCGGGATATGTATCCGGGTACCGGGATCGGGCTCGCTATCGTGAAGAAGATCGTGGAGCGGCACAGAGGACGGATCTGGCTCGAATCCCTTCCGGGCAACGGGTCGGTCTTTTACTTCACGCTGCCCGGGCAGGAACTCGACAACACCGAAGTCGGATCCTGGATCGACGGTGAAGGGCCGGGCGGCACGACGGGTCCCTGAGCCACTTCATCGTCCTGCATCACGATGGGATTGCCACCCGGCGTTCGAGAAGATGAGCGCCGATCGTCGTGAGCGTGACCAGGAAGAGGTAGACCATACCGACGACGAAGAAGGTCTCGTTGTAGGTAAAGTACCGGGTGGCGACCATCTTTCCGGCCCCGGTCAGTTCAATCACGGTGATCATGTACGCGAGCGACGAGTACTTGATCAGGTACACAAACTCGTTCACGAGACCCGGTATCGAACGGCGCATCGCCTGCGGGAGGATCACATGCCGAATCACCTGCCCCCGGGTCATCCCGAGGGCGAGTCCGGCGGTGAATTGCCCTTCTTTGATCGAGCGGATCGAGCCCCGGATGTACTCGGAGTCGTACGCCGAGTTACAGAAGATGAACCCGAGGACGGCGGCGACGAACGGCGAGAGCGAGATCCCGATCGAGGGGAGGCCAAAGTACAGGATGAAGAGGAGAAGCAGGAGCGGACAGCCCTTGAAGAAGGTGACATATGCCCGCGAGAGAAACCGGACCGGTCGATTGCCATAGACACGTCCGACCGCCACCACCGCCCCGATCAGAACGCCGAACGGGGCCGTCCACGCGATCAGCCCGAGAGTGACCACGAACCCACCCCAGAGAGCGGGGAGGAGGATTTCGGCGATGAATGCGATCTGGTCCATGTCAATGCCTCACAGCTCGGCAAAACGCCCGGCGAACTGGCGTGTCCGTTCGAAATTCGGGCTCGTCGCGAGGTCTGCCGGCGAGCCGGACTCAAGGATGGTCCCGTGTTCCATGAAGAGCAGGTCGTCCGCGATCGAGAGGGCGAACCGCATCTCGTGAGTGACTATCAGCATGGTCATCCCGGCCTGTGCCAGGCTTCGGATAACCTCGAGGACCTCCCCGGTCAGCTCGGGATCGAGTGCGGAGGTGGGCTCATCAAAAAGCATCACGTCCGGGTCCATGGCGAGGGCGCGGGCGATAGAGACGCGCTGCGCCTGCCCGCCGGAGAGCTGGGCGGGGTAATGGTCAGCCCGGTCCTCCATCCCGACCCTTCTCAGTTCGAAGAGGGCCTTCTCACGCGCCTCCGCCTCCTTCATCCCCTTAACCTTCATCAGCGCGATCTCGACATTCCGGAGCGCCGTGAGATGGTCGAAGAGGTTGAAATTCTGGAAGACCATCCCAATCTTTGCCCGATACTGGTTAATCTTCGCCCCGGCATGGGTCACCTCCTCGCCGTGGAGATAGACCTGCCCCGCATCGGGGATGATCAGCTGGTTGATGCACCGAAGGAGCGTGGACTTGCCCGTCCCGGAGGGGCCGATGAAGACCTTGGTCTCTCCCTTTCGTACCGTGAACGAGACGCCCTTGAGGACCTCGGTGGTTCCGAAGGACTTGTGGAGCCCTACAACCCGGAGTATGATATCGTCGGTCGTCATGTCTAATCGCCCCCGGACTCGAACCCGGGCACCGATACCCGCCGCTCGAGCAGGTGGAGGCCTTTCATTCCTACGTAGTTCAGAACGAGGTAAATCCCGGCGCACGCGAGGTAGATCGGCATCGCGACATACTCGGTCGAGACGATCACCGATGCACGCGTCAGCAGCTCGGCGACGCCGATCGCGTAGCAGACCGAGGTATCCGTCAGTACCGTCGGGTACTCGTTCGACCAGCCGGGCAGGGCGATCAGCAGCGCCTGGGGCAGGATCACGTGGCGAATCGCCTGGGTACGGCTCATTCCGAGCGAACGTGCAGCGGTCATCTGCCCTTCACCGATCGAGAGGATCGCTCCCCGGAAGATCTCCGCCTGGTACGCTCCCCCATGCAGACCCAGGACGAACGCGCCGACGATGAAGGGGGAGACGTCCCCCAGGCCGATCGCAGGAAAGATCCCGAAGTAGAAGAGGAACAGGAGCACCAGGAGTGGAAGGCCCCGGAAGAACCAGACGTAGACGTTGATCAGGAACGCCACGGGCCTGGAGCCATATACCTGGCCGATCGCTGCGGGAAGACCGATGACGAACCCGACCCCAAGGGCCGAGAGCACGAGGCCGACCGTTGCGATGATACCTGTAACAAGGAACGGGAACCAGTCGATGAGGATGGCGGAGATATCCATGTCGAATCCCTGGTACTGGCCGGGGTTCCGGCCGGAGTGAGTGGAGGAGGGGTGGCGGAATACAGCCGACCCCTATCACTGCAGATAAGATTGGTGTTCGGTAGTATTTGACTGGGTGGGCCGGTTCTAGACCGATTCCAGTTTGTACTTCGCCTTGAGCTCGTTCCAGTAGGGGTCTTTCATCAGCATGTCGAGACCCTTGTTCATCGTCTCAAGGAGCTGTGTGTCTTCCTTCCGGATGGCGATCCCGTACTGCTCGTTGGTGTCGATCTCGGTGATGATCTTGACATCCTTGTCCCGGATGATGTCGACCGTCGGAGGCTTGTCATAGACCGTGGCGTCGACCTGTTTGTTGGTCAGGGCGGTGATCGCGAGCGGGAAGTTGTCGAACGACTTCAGGTTCGTCGCCGGCATCTTGCCCTTCTCGATGAGTTCCTTCTGCACCCACATCTCACCGGTGGTGCCGCGCTGGGAACCGATCACGACCTTGCCGGCCATGATATCGTCCATCGTGATCGTCGAGTCGGAGCGGACTGCAACCGACTGATTGATCTTCAGGTAGGGCTTGCTGAACGACACCTGAGCGGCACGCTCGGGGGTGATCGTCATCCCGCTGTAGACCATATCGATCTTCTTCGCGAGGAGCGCCGGGATGATGCCGTCCCATGCAACGGCCTGGAATTCTACCTCGAAACCGCTCTTATTGGCGATCCATCGCGCTGAGTCGACATCGAAGCCGACAAAGCTGCCGTCTTTTTCGGCATACGAGTACGGCGGGTATGCCCCATCGAGACCGATGATGTATTTTGCCTTCAATCCGGTCTGGTTCGTCCCGTTCGTGGCTGGAGTCGACCCCGTACAGCCTGCGAGGAGGACGCATCCCGCCAGGAGCAGGACCAGCAATCCGAGAAGATTTCGCTGCATGACTGGCAATTTTGGTGCTACCGACAAAAAAGGCTTATGAATTTTTACCATGGAGCAGTCGTGTCGACCTGGCCGATCTGGCCATAAACAGATATTTATAAATATTATGTATGCATAGGGGGGGTTTGCCCCTCAGGATGGATCGAGGAGCCGGAGACGAGACGAACGGACGATGAACGTCATCGAACCGGGCGTTCGGTCTGCGGAGCACATCGGCGTGGGACCCCTTTCGACAGGTCGAAGGTCCTGCGGCAGGGACCTGGAACGGCCTTATCATTCGAAAGACGCGTCGATGAACAGGAGAAGCCGGCTGTCACACCAGGTCATTGGGCGTGATGATCTGCTGGAATGCACCGGTACAGAAGAGAGCATCCGTCCGGGGGCACCCTTCTCGTTACAGCTGTGAGCCCCCGGGGGTCCGCGTTCGGAGCGTTGGGCAGTACGCGGACGCCCATCCAGCACCACCCACCGTATGGTTGGCCCTGAATGCATCCAACCCATCCCCAGGACGCATCGTTCTGGGTTCTACCCAGGACGGATGCAGTCGGGTGAAGGTACGCCTCGCCCCCCGCAGCTGGGACGTCCGCTGAGCCGTCACGATCGCACCTGGTCCTCAAGGCCTGCCCTGAGTTCCTGCAGGTACTCCGCACGGGAGAGGCTACCCTCGGGAAACGGGCAGTCCGGATCGAAGACCTGTTGAATGACAGGGTCCGTGGGAAGGATGAGGTCCATCTCGACGCCCGACCGTTCGACGGCGCGTATCAGCGCTTCTCTGAAGAGACCGATGCAGTAGGCGACTCTCCGGACGTAGTGGCCCCGGGTCTTTTCAAGAAACCGGGTGAGGCGGTACGTCTCGATCTCCAGGAAGTCCCGACGGATGGCGGGTTCGTGGACGTTCCCCAGCATGTAGTGGTAATGCGCGAACGGGTACATGAGTTCAAGCTCGGCCGGCACGACTCCGCAGGTGCCGAAGATGACCACCTGGTATGTCCCGGGATCGAGCACCTCGTCAAAGATCCGGCGAAAGAGGCGGTGGCTCGGGCTCGCACTGTATGGTTTTCTCACGGCACAGGGGATGAAGACCGCCAGTCTCCTGGGCTCGGGCCGGTAGTCTTCGATCACCCACCGGAACGCCTCCTCGAATGCCGGGTTGTAGAAGGGAGGGTCCAGGAGACCGGGTGTGGCACGCATCGGAACCCGTCGTGCCTGCTACACCTTCAGGTTTCCGATACCCGACGAATAGATTGAATAAAACTCCTTGCGCAATGAATGGTGGACGGTGATACGACTGCCGGTCAACTTTGGAGGATTCGTATCGATCAGCACGGTTGACTGGCCTGGTCGGGCTGTCTGCACGGTCTTTCTCCGGGGATGCCCTGTCCGGTGCTTCTATTGCCAGAACAAAACCCTCCTCTTTGGCAGCGATCTGCGCGACGAGGCAGAGATCGTCTCGCTGATCTCTGAGAGCGCGCTCGTCGTATCGGGGGTTGTCTTCTCGGGAGGCGAGCCCACAATGCAGGAGGAGAGCCTGGTGCTCCTCGCACGCGAGAGCCACCGCCTGGGACTTCTCGTCGGGGTGCACACGAACGGGGTCTATCCCCGGGTGCTCGAACGACTGATCGACGAAGGGCTGGTCGATCATATCGCGCTCGATATCAAGGCCCGCTGGGAACGGTATGCCAGCCTCTTCGGTGTCGACCTGGTCGACAGGGTCAGGGAGTCGCTCAGCCTCTGCCGGACGGCGTACCTGGATGGAAGACTGCCCGGCTTCGAGGTGGTGATAACCCTCTTCCGGGGGTATGAGGACGAGGTGTCGGCGATCGCGCGGGAGGCGTCAGGGGTGCCGCTGGTTCTCCAGCAGGGTGTGCACGGCGATGTCGCACCGCTCAGCTTCGAGGAGCTCATGGCTGTTGCCTCGAGGCTGGGACGGCCGTGCCGGATCAGAACACGAGAGAGCGGGGAGCAGGAGTATGAGGCTGATTGGAGTGGTGGGGCTGCCAGGAAGCGGCAAGGGTGAGTTCTCGAGGTGCGCCGCCGGGCTCGGTATCCCGGTTCTTGTCATGGGAGATGTCATACGGCGCGTCGCTCGAGAGGCTGGGCTCCCGTCCGAGGACGCGGTACTGGGCCGGATCTCAGGTGAACTGCGCGAGCAGTACGGACGGGGGGCGATTGCCCGGTTGATGCTTGAGGACATACGCGCCCAGAAGGCACCCGTGGTCCTGATCGACGGTATTCGGTCGGACGCCGAGGTGGATGAGTTCCGTTCCGCCGTCCCCGGTTTTACCCTGATCGGCGTCGAGTCTTCGTTCACGACCCGACTCGAACGACTGGCCGGGCGGGGACGGACCGACGACCTCGGCGACGCCGAGGGGTTGCGTCGAAGGGACGAACGCGAGCTCGGGTGGGGCCTTGGCACAGCCCTTTCCCAGGCTGAATGGACCCTTACGAACGAGGGCAGCATCGACGAGTTCTGCACGCAGGTTCAGTCCCTCCTCCGTAGCCTCCGGGAGACCCCATGAGAGGACCGGTCTTCTTCTCCTCCTCGGCGAAGGTAATGGCACCTCCTGAATGGGTCTACGATCTCAAGGACGCCGGTTTTGACGGATGGGAGGTCGTGGCGGAGGGAGACTACCGCCTGGATACCGCTGAGGGGCTCGCCCGAATCCGCCACCTGGTCGAGACAACGGGGCTCAGGGTGACGGTTCACGCCCCATACGGCGACCTGAACTGCGCCTCGCTCAACTACCCGATCCTGCGCGAGTCGATCCGCCAGATCTCCGCGTGCATCGCTGCGGCGTCCGAATGGACCGATCGGGTCACCTTTCACCCGGGGTACCTCTCCCCGCTCGCGAAACTCGATCCTGAGAGAGCGTGGGCAACCCAAAAAGAGGCACTTCGCGAAATCGGGCGCACCGCCGCCGATCACGGCGTCCTCGCCTGCCTCGAGAACATGATCTCGGTCCGGGAGTTTCTCTGCCGTGACCCGGGAGAGCTCCTGGGGATGACCGATGGAGTCGAGGGGATAGGGGTCTGCTTCGACCTGGGGCATGCACACACGGTCGGCGTCGTGCACACATTCGTGGACCTCATCGACCGCGCGGACCACCTCCACCTGCACGATAATCACGGCGACTCGGATGAGCACCTTGCGCTTGGGGACGGGACGATCGCGTACGACCGCCTGGGGTGTGCGATCGCCTCTGGTTTTAGTGGGATCACCGTGGTCGAGGGGCGCTCCGTCGAGGAGGGGCGCCGCTCCCTCGGTGTTATCCGGGGGTGGGACTGATGGCCGGCGAGACCCTCCAGGTCTACTTCCTCGGGACTGCCGGGGCGCTCCCCACCGTGCACCGAAATCCCGCCTGCATCGTCATCAGGCGCGGCTCAGACACCCTCATCTTCGACTGCGGCGAGGGAGCCCAGCAGCAGATGATGCGGGCGCAGACCGGGTTCGGCGTCGACGCGATCTTCATCACGCACTGGCATGCGGACCACTTCCTCGGTCTGCTCGGCCTCGTCCAGACGATGGCCTTCAACGGGCGTGAGGACCCGCTCCGACTCTACGGGCCGGACGGGGTCGAAGGGATCGTCCACGTGATCGAGCACCTCTCGACCGCGACGATGAAGTTCCCGGTGATCGGAACGGTCCTGAGACCAGGGGACGAGATCGTGTTCGACGGCTATCGGGTCCGGGCCTTCGCCACCCGTCACGGGATGCCGTCCCTCGGGTTCGTCCTCGTCGAGGACGGGAGGCCCGGCCGGTTCGATCGGGAGGGGGCGATCGGACTCGGTGTCCGGCCAGGTCCGCTCTTCGGCCGACTCCAGCGCGGCGAGACGGTCAGGGTTACCGTCGATGGAGAGGACCGGGAGGTCCGGCCGGAGCAGGTGCTCGGCCCGGGCAGACCCGGACGTTCGGTCGCCTATACGGGCGACACCCGTTTCATCGACCTCCTCCGTGCCGGCGTGCCGCAGGGTGTCGACCTTTTGATTCACGACGCGACGTACGATGATGCGGACCGTGAGCGGGCGGCGGAGGTCTACCATGCGACCGCCGGCGAGGCAGGGGAGGCGGCAACCCGGATCGGCGCCCGCCGTCTCGGTCTCGTCCACCTCTCGTCCCGGTACACGTCGACCGCCGGCCACCTCAGGGACGCGACGGCCGTCTTCTCTGGCGAGGTCCTCGTCCCGGACGACCTCGTGATGATCGAGATCCCGTTCCAGGACCAGTGATGGTCCCCGGGATCAGGCAGTTCCAGGCCGACCCGATCAGGTCAGTCCGCCCGGCAGTTCTGAGCCCCTCCTCGACACGTGCCCGCTGCCGCTCGTCGCGATAGTGGAGGAGGGCTCGCTGGACCTGTTTCTCTCGCCCCTTCGGGACGTGGACTGTTTCTCCTGTGTACGGGTCCACTCCACTCGCGTAGATGGCAGTGGCGCGTGTCATCGGCGTCGGAGTGAAGTCCTGGACCTGCTCGGTATAGAGCCCATGGTCCCGGAGGTATTCGGCGAGTTCGATCATGTCCGAAACCGTGCACCCCGGGTGCCCCGACATCAGGTAGGGCACAAGATACTCGCGGGGGCTCATGGTAGCCTGGATCTCTTCGAACCGTTTCCGGAACGCATCGAAGACCTTTCGCGGGGGCTTCTGCATCCTGGCGGTGACGGCGTCGACGACATGCTCGGGGGCGACCTTGAGGTGGCCGGAGACATGGTGGCGACAGACTGTCTCAAGGTACTCGGGTTCGGCGGCGAGCGCCAGGTCATATCGAATCCCTGAACCGATGAAGACACGTTTAACCCCGGGTATCGACCGGAGGCGCGCGAGGAGGTCGAGCTGGAGCGCGTGGCTCGTCCGGAGGGATGGGCAGTCCGGGCCGCAGTGCCGATCGGAACAGGCGCCGACACTGGACCAGCGGGGGCACAAAAGACCGAACATATTGGCGCTCGGTCCTCCGACATCCTGGATCACCCCGCGGAAATCGCGCATCTCTGTCATGCGTTCGGCTTCGCGGACGATCGAGTCCACGGTCCTGGACTGGACGATGCGTCCCTGGTGGCAGGAGATCGCGCAGAAGGAGCAATTGCCGAAGCAGCCGCGATGCGTCGTGATCGAGAAGCGGACGGGCTCGAGGGCGGGGACTGGTGCGGCGTACGAGGGGTGCTGCCGACGGGTGTACGGCAGCTCGTAGATCCGGTCGAGCTCGGCAGGGGTGAACGGGTGCGGAGGCGGTTCCTGAACGACCACGCTCTTCGGGTGGGGTTGAGCGACCGGGCGGGCCGTGAAGGGGTCCATCTCGGCGGCGATCGCGGCGTGAGCCCGGGAAAACCGGGTCGGTTCTCTGCGCACCTCGTCGAGCGACGGGAGTTCGACCACGCCATCGTGCTCCCCCTCTCGCCACTCCCCTGGGGCGCACCGCCACATCGTTCCACGGATACCCCGCAGGTCGCGTGCGTCCTTCCCGGCGTCGAGCCGACGGGCGATCTCGATCACCTGACGTTCGCCCGGGCCGTAGACGACGAGGTCTGCCGGCGCGTCGGCCAGCACGGACCCTCGGATCCGGTCGGACCAGTAGTCGTAGTGAGCGAACCTGCGAAGCGACGCCTCGATCCCACCGAGCACGATCGGGACTCCTGGAAAGAGGACATGGGCCCGATCGGCATAGACGAGCACGGCACGATCGGGCCTGGCGGGGACTCCGCCCGGCGAGTAGGCGTCGCGGGAGCGTCGTCTCAGGTTGGGGGTGTAGTGGTTCACCAGCGAATCGACCGCTCCCGATGAGATCGAGACGAAGAGTCGGGGTCGACCGAGCTGAAGAAGGTCATCAGGCCGAGCTCCGGGCTGAGTGCAGACGCCGATAGTGAACCCCGCGTCCCAGAGGACTCGCCCGAGCACTGCAGTGCCGAAGGACGGATGGTCGACATAGGCATCTCCAGAGACCAGCAGGATATCGATGTCGTCGATTCCCAGGCGGTCGAGCTCGCGGCGACTGGTGGGGAGGAACTCCGGCTGGTCGTGGTCGCTCATCTGATACGCTGATCTGGTGCAGCATCAGCAGGTATAATACCGGGGGATGGCTACTACTCGTCACCAGGAGGACTGCGATGGCTGTTCGACGATTCAAGTGCAGGGTCTGCGGCTACATCTACTCCCCGCTGCGGGGCGAACCGAGGCAGGGGATACCGGCCGGAACCGAGTTCGAAGACCTCCCCGACACCTATGTCTGCGCACTCTGCGGCGTGCAGGGCAAGGGAAAGGTCGGGACATGGGGGTTCGAAGAGTGGATCCCGACGAAGTACATCTGCCGGTACTGTGGGTACGTCTACGACGAGAAGCGCGGTGAACCGCATCGGGGTATTCCCCGCGGGACGAAATTTGAGGACCTCCCGGACGACTACGTCTGCCCGGTCTGCGCGATCGACGAGCGGCTCACCGAGCGCCTTGGCAAAGTGACCAAAGAGTCGTTCTCTCCGCTCGACACGGACTGATCGGGCTCGATGGGGCGGTCCTGGGTGATGAAGGACCACCTCCCCATATATTCCTCGTCCTTCCACTCACCGTACGACCCGGTTCGATAGCAACGACTATGACCGGGTCGGATCCATCTCCATGCGAGGACGCATGGGTCGTGGTGGCGCGGTGATCGCCGCAGTTCGTTCGGCGCGGTGGGTGCACTACCTTGCAGTACTCGTTCTTTTAGTCATTGTCGAGGCGGTTTCGTTCGCGAACCTTTCGACGACCTCGCTCGCCACCGGTGGCCTTTTTCGCCTCGTCCGCCTCGCGCCCGAGACATTCGGGTCGGAGCAGGCCTCTTCCCTCCAGTGGATGGCCCCCGATCTCTTTGGCGTCCTCAGGACGGTGCTGCTCCTGGTGGCGATCGGCGGCGCTCTCGTCCTGTTGAACCGGAAAAGGTGGGTCCGGTTCCTGTTGATCGGATATCTCTGCCTCGTCGAGATTGAACTCATCTCGATCGTTGCGATCATCTTTCTGAGCCTCTGGAACCCCGCCGGTCACTCCATTCTCTACCTGAACGATGCGGCGACCGTCTGGGTGCTGAACATCATCGTCTCGGGATTCCTGTACTGGGCTCTCGATTCCGAACGGCAGACAGAGCGCATCGACGATCCACGGGTACGAGCGCACTTTCGTTTTCCCCAGGCGGAGATGGACGATGAGGCATGGAAGGGCTGGTCACCGGGTGTGATGGACTATCTCTTTCTCTCCTTCTGCACGGCAACCGCTCTCTCCCCAACCGATACGGACTGTCTCTCCGTGCCGGCGAAGGTGATGATGGCTCTCCAGTCGACCGTCTCGCTCTCGGTGGTGATCATGGTGGTCGCCCGGGCGGTGAACATCATCTGAGGCTCGAATCGTACGACCCTCCTGAGGATTGGATGCAGAGCGGTTGGAGTACGGACCCTCGCTCGTGCGACAGGATCCGAGTACGCCCCCCTATCCGTTCGGCATTGTTCGGATGTACCGCTTCACGGTGACGATGCCGGTCTTCACCTCGGTGTCCTCGCCGAAGCTGTTCCTGACGAGAAGCGTGACGGTAAAGGTCCCTTCTCCAGTGTACCGGTGCTCTGGGTTCCGCTCGTGTGAGGTCGCGCCGTCGCCAAACGACCAGACCCGTTCCTCGGGGTACCCGGTCGACGTATCGTTGAACCGGACGCTGAGCGGCGCCGTCCCGGTCACCCCAGTACCGTCGTACGTGACCGGGAAGAAGGTCTCTCCCTGTGCTTTGTCAACGATGAAGTTCGCCACCGGTTTCGACGGGGCGGTGCCCCAGACGGAGATATACTTTCGTTCGGTCTTCGCAACCGGCCCGAGGGCGTTCTCGGCGACGAGGGTGACCGTGTAGATGCCCGGCTCCGTGTAGGTGTGGACCGGGTGCTGCTCGGACGACGTCGCTCCGTCACCGAACGACCAGGACCATCGGGTCGGGTGTCCGGTCGACATGTCCTGGAACCTCGCCGTGTAGGGGACCATCCCGGCCCTTCCGTCGACGTTGATCGCGGGAATGACCGGGGCAAGGGTCGGCACCGACGTCCAGGGAGCCAGAGGGAGGGTGTCCACGTTCCCCTCGCCGATGACGTACGGCGTGTCGCAGAACCCGTCGTGGTTGTCATCGATGGTCACGTCCGAGAACCCCGATCCATCCGGCGCTCCGTAGAAATTACCGCCGATTGTGGGGCCTCCGAGGATATTCGTCGCGACAACAGGCTGGCTCTGCCAGGTGTTCGGCTGCGAGTCGGCGGAGATGTCGACGGGCCGGGTCCCGACGAGGATATTGTTGACGATCCGGTTACCGGTCGAGGAGGCGAGGCGTATCGCCGCATTCTCGGATCGGACCTGGTTGTTCGAGATGGTGTTCCCGTTCGCACCCGGGAAGAGGGCGATCCCGGTCCAGCGATTCTTCTCGATCGTGTTGCCGGTGACCCGGGTCTCACGGGCCCGCTCCAGGCGGATCCCGACCGCATTGCGGGAGAGGCTGGACGTCGTCAACGAGCAGCGGTCCGAGCCGTTCACCTGGATGCCCGCCCCGCTGTTCGAACCGAAGAGACCGTCCGTGACGCTCACGCCGGGTGAACGATCGAGGAATACTCCGGAGTAGACGTTGCCGTCCGCCCGGCAGCCGGCGACCGAAGAGCGGTCGGACTCGTACAGTGACACCCCGTAGGTCCCGTTCGAGGCGATGCACCCCTGCAGGATGACGTCGGGAGACCCGACGACCAGGATCCCGTATCCTGAGACGCTCATGTTCCGGTATGAGCCCGGCACTTCGCCGGGGAAGAGTGCGGAGTAGCCGGTCGAGTTCGTTGCATTCAGTCCGTTCACCCTGAATCCGGGGGAGTCATCGATCCGGAGGCCCACGCCGTTGTTGAACGCCTCGGCACCCTCCACCCGTGTGCCGGTGGACTGGTTGTCCGCCAGGTACCCGATGAATGCATTATTTTTGGACGTGTGGTTGTTGACGACGCTCCCCTGGTCCCTGGTGAGATGGACGCCGAACTCGTTCTCGTTCGTCCGGGAGTCGCGGACCACGCAGGAGTTCGACGAACCGACCGTGATGCCGTAGCGGTTTCGATGGGCAGAGAGGTTCACGACGATGGAGCCCGTCACCTTCTCGAACGAGACGCCCGCGTGGGTGTTCGATTCGGCCCTCGAGTCCTCGATCCGGACTTCCTGCGACTCGAGGACGGCGATACCGAAGTCGTTGCTGTCGGCCTGAACGTCGCGGACGGTCGATCCTTTCGAACCGACGAGGTTCACCCCGACGTGGCAGTTCGACGTGGTAAGGTTTCGGACCGTGACGTTCTTTTCGCCCGAGACAAGGACCCCGTTGCTGTTCGGGGCACGTGATCCGCTGACCGTGTACCCACCCCCGTCCAGGATGACATCGGAAGCCCGGACTTCGACCCCGTTCCTCTCCCCGCCAAGGCTGATCGGTCCCTCGAGCCGGTACAGGCCCGACCCCGTGATCACGGTCGGCCCCGTCACCGGGGTGTACGGCTCGGACCAGGGCGGGGCCAGCGGGTACTGGTCCTGGTTCTGGGCGCCGATCTCGAACGGGGCGTCGCAGAACCCGTCTCCGTTCCGGTCGGGCACCCGGTCCGAGAACCCGTTCCCGTCGGGAGACCCGTAGTAGTTGCCGCCGAGGCTCCTGCCTCCGATCACGTTCGGCCCAGGGGATGGTTCGACGTGCCAGGTGTTGGCCCGGACGGTGCCCTGGAGCGCGGTGTTGTTCAGGTTCACGAACCTGTTATCCGTGACGGTGTTCTGACCGGATGAGACCAGGTCGATCCCGGAGATGGTATTGTTGCCGATGTGCGACCGGGTTATCCGGTTCATGTCGGATCCTGAGAGGTAGACACCCCAGAGGTTCTCCTCGGCGGTCGCGTTCGTGACCGTGTTGTGCGAGGAGCCCTCGAGAAGGAGGACGCCGCCCTGTTCGTTCCGGCGTGCCGTCACCGAGTCGACGTTCACCGTGGAGGAGTTGGTCAGAACGACACCATAGACGTTGCCGGTGGCGGTGAGCCGGCCGATCTCGCTGTCGCGCACCGAGCGGTACGAGGCCCCGAAGTACCAGTTCTCCACCGTCAGATTCGATACCCGTACTCGGGAGAGGGGCGTGCTGGTGTTGTAGGCGAGGACCCCGTAGGTGTGGACGCTGCCCGTCCCGCCGCTCCTCGGTCCCGCAAGACGGTACCCTGCCCCATCGACCTCGACGTCGGACGTCCGGATCTCGATCCCAATCGCCGAGCCTGCCTGGATGTCGTTGAAGAGACGGTACCGCCCTGGTTCGGTGATCACGACGGGCCCGGTGATCGGGATGTAACCTGCGGAGGCGTTGCGCCCGTGCAGTGGGAATTGGTCCTCGTTCGCCGGTCCGAGGGCGTACGGCCCGTCGCAGATCCCGTCACTGTTTGAGTCCGCAGTGATCTCGGAGAAACCGGTCCCATCGGGCTTCGCCCAGTAGTTGCCACCGATCAGCCTTCCACCGATAATGTTCTGTCCGATCGAGAGGTTGACGCTCCACAGGTTGGGCAACGTGCTGCCTTCGAAACCGGCGTTCCCCGTATTGTTCAGGTAGTTGTTCACGATCGTCGAGTTTCCGGCGGCAAAGAGACCGACGCCGCTGATCGCGTTCCCCTCGATACGATTCGACACAATCACGTTCCGCTCGGAGGCTGAGAGATAGACCCCCCAGTTCTGGCGGTCGGCCCGGTTTCGGAAGAGGGTGTTGTCGTCCGAGGCGGCGAGGAGCAGGATCCCTCCCTGGCGGTTGTCGGTCACCTCGCAGGCATGGACCTGGTTGCCCGTGGAGGACTGGAGGAGAATCCCGTACGCGGTCCTTCGGACCGTCACCCCATCGATCCTCCCTTTGTGGGTGTTCCAGAACGAGCACCCGTAGTAGAAATTCTCGATCGCCAGGTTGGTGATGAGCACGTTCGAGAGCGGACCGTCGCCATGGTAGGCGGATACCCCGTAGGTGTTGAAGAGGCCATTTCCCGAGATTGTATGTCCGTTTCCGTTCACGATGACATCCGAGGACCGGATGTCGATCGCAACGAGCGCGTCGGTCCCGACGATATCGTTCTGGAGCAGGTAGTACCCGGGCTCCGTGATCACGATCGGGCCGGTGATCGCGCGGACGTTGGCGGGCGGGGTCGGGACAGGCGGAACGGGCGGGATGATCGTCGACGTGGGGTACGGTGTGACGGTCGGCGCGATCGTGGGCGTGATGTTCCCGGTCGGGGTTACCGTCACGGTCACGTTCGGGGTGGGGGTCACCGTTACCGTCACGTTCGGCGTCGCGGTGACGGACGGCGTCGGAGCGGGTGTCGTGCTGGTCGGCGACGCCGTTGGGAAGGTCGGTTTCGTCGGCGGGACCGTGTAGGTCGGCTTCGTCGTCGGAGGAACGGTCGTCCCCGTGGTGATCGGTGATGGTGTCGGTGTCGGCGTTCCGGTCACCGGTGGATACCGGGCGAGGGGGAGGAAGTCGGTGTTGTCCTGGCCGAAAGAAAGGACCTCGTCGCAGATCCCGTCTCCGTCGGTGTCGACATGGGTCTCTGAGAACCCCTGCCCATCGGGTTGTCCGTAGAAGTTCCCCCCCCGGTTCGGCCCTCCTTCGATGTTCTCACCGGGGGTCTTTGCCGTATTCCAGGTGTTCGGGAGGGGGTTCCAGAAGTAGACATTCTCGGTGTTGGAAAAGTGGTTGTTGGTGATACGGTTGTTTCGGGCGCTCGAGAGCCCGATGCCGTACTGGCGGCAGTCGAAGACCCGTACGTCCTGCACGACGCTGTCCTCACAGCGGGCGAGGATGACGCCGTACATGAAACCCCTGATCGACAGGCCTGAAACCCGGACGTTGCGCAGAACCTCTCCGTACGGGTGCATCACCTTGACACCTCCCGCCCCCTGCCCTGCGCCGGAGAGGATATGACCGTTGCCGCGCAGGACGACATCAGAGCACTCGATCACGATCGTATCGGTCTCGGGTCCCGTGCTGGTGATGTCGTTGACGATCTCGTACTCTCCGGGGGAGCTGATGATCGTTGGCCCGGAGATTGGCACCGGCGTGGTCCCCGGCGTGGGTGTCTCCGTGAGGCTGGGTGGTGGGGTGGGGGTGACGTTCGACGTCGGTGTCGTCGGAGGCGGGGGTGCTACCGTCGTTTCCACCGGTGCTGTCGTTTCAGGCGCGGTCACCGTCACGGTCGGTTCGTCGATCCGTGCGGCGTACGGGAGCTCGTCGCGGTTGCCGTCGGCGATCACGTACGCGGATGAGCAGATCCCATCGCCCCGGTCCGTCGACGCCTGTGAGAAACCCTGCCCGTCCGGGTTGAGCCAGAGGTTCCCACCGAGCACCGAACCGCCTGCGATGGTCGTGCCGGCGGTTGCCGGCTGGTTCCAGACATTCGGACGGGGCGCGTCCCCGAAGAGGACGTTACGGGAGTTATCGAAACGATTGTTCGAGAAGGTGTTCTCTCCGGATGAATGGAGATAGACGCCTGCTTTGGAGTTTCCGGAGATCACACAGCTCTGGACCGTTGCTCTGTTCGAGGATGCACTAGCGATGCCATAGCGGTTCTCCGTGCAGTGATTTGAGGTGAGGATGGCACCGTTCGATCCCTGGTTGAGGCCTATCCCGATCTGGTTTTTCGATACCGACACCTGTTCGATCCGGCAGTCGGTCGTCCCCACCAGGTAGACACCGTACCTGAAACCCTGTACCTTCAGGTTCCGGATCACGACGTTCTGGGGCGGTGAAGCAGCGTTCGAGATATGTATCCCGGCGGCGTCCCGTTCCTCTCCTGGCCCGCGAACCGTGTGCCCGTCTCCCTCGATGACCACATCGGATGACGATACGGTGATGGCCGCGAGCCCGTTCGCAAACGAAATATCCCCGGATAGGTGATAGACCCCGGGCTCCCGGATATCGGTCGGCCCTGTTATATCTGTCGCCCCTCCAGCAGGGACAAGGACCAGGACGAGAACGACTGCAACGACGAACAGTCGGGGGTAGCGGAGGATCGGGTGCCGGAGGACGACAGGAGATCGAGCGGAGTGCAGATGATACCTCCTAAAAGTCCCGCTTCGGACGGAACCAGCGTACTCTGTACTTGGACGGTTGGGTTATATCAGGGTATGTCCGGGCATCCAGAGAAAAGAAGAGGGCGGTCCTAGCGGAACCGCTGCCAGAGGATCCGGCCCATCACACGGAAGGTGAAGTCGAGTTCGTCGAAGGATGGGATCTGGCGATCTCGAAGGATCTTGCGCCCGCGCTGCATCGAGTCGCCCCCGAGCAGGGTCCCGACGATCATCTTGTCCGTCTGCTCACTGAACCGGACGACCTCGTTCGCGAGCTGTTCGGAGGTGAGCACCAGGTTCGGGAAACCGACCACGAACGCGATATCCCAGAGGTCATCGTGTTTTGCCAGGAGCTCGAACGTCTTCTGGAACCGCTTGTCGGTCGCGTCGCCGAGCAGGTCGATCGGGTTGTTCTTATTCCAGAACTCGGGGAGGAACTCATTCAACTCGTCGATTACCGCGGGCGGCAGGTCGATCAGCTCGATCCCGTATCTCTCGGCATAGTCCGAGGAGAGGACGGCGAACCCGCCGGCGTTCGTGATGACGATGGCGCGCTTCCCCTGCGGATAGCCCTTGGGTGATGCGCACATCTCCGCCACCTGGAACGTGCCGGTCAGGGTGTGGACGGGGATGACGCCCGAGCGGCGGAACGCCTCCATGTAGACGTCGTAGGACCCCGAGAGCGAGCCGGTGTGGGATGAAGCAGCCGCCTGCCCCTTCGTGGAGGAGCCCGACTTGATCGCGACGACAGGTTTCTCACGGGCGACCTCCTCGACCACCTTCATGAAGGCCTTGCCGTTCTTGATCTCCTCGATGTAGAGAATGACGCCCTTGGTCTTGGGGTCGCGCTTGACCCAGTTCAGGTAGTCGAGGAAGTTGAGGTCCGACTGGTTACCGACCGAGACGACGGCGGAGAAGCCGATATCCTCGGCGAGCGACCAGTCCACCACCGTGTTGATGATCGCACCCGACTGGGAGATGAATGCAATATTTCCTGGCTTCGGCGACTCGTGCACGTAGGTCGTGTCGAGACCCCGGGGCGGGACGATCAGACCAAGGCAGTTCGGACCGATGATCCGGGTCCCGTAGCCCTTTGCGATCGCCATGATCCGCTCTTCGAGGGCCTTTCCGGTCTCCCCCATCTCCTTGAAGCCGGCAGTGATCACCACGACGATGGGGATCCCTTTCTGGCCGCACTCCTCGATCACCATGGGGACGAAGTTTGCGGGGACCGTCACCACCGCCATGTCCACGGGTGCCGGGATGTCTTTCACCGACCGGTAGGCCTTCAATCCCTGGACCTCACCTCGTTTGTTGTTCACGGGGTAGATCTGTCCTGGGAACTGCAGCAGGTTGTGCAGGACCGCGTATCCCATCTTGCTGGAGTCGGAGGACGCACCGATCACGGCGACCGACCGGGGGTTGAAGTACTCGAGCGGGATCTCGACCCGGTCCTCGACCACCATCTTCGGGGGATTATCGTCGACGATGACCCGGGCATCGACCGCCAGGCATCCCTGCTCGTACAGGCGCAGTGGGTTGAGGTCGAACTCCACGACCGTCTCCTCCTCTTCGAAGAAACGGGTGACCGCCAGGATCGCCTGTACGAGCCCCTCCTCATCGCGCGGTTTCATGCCGCGGTACCCGGCGATCAGGGGGTAGGCGTTGATCTCGCGTACCATGCAGCGGATCTCCTCCTCGGTGATCGGGAGGATGCGAAGGGTCACGTCCTTCATCAACTCGACGAGGGTCCCTCCCATGCCAAAAGTGAGTACCTTTCCGAAGGCCGGGTCGGTCTTTCCGCCGATGATCAGCTCGAGGCCGGGCGCTGCCTGCTCTTCGACGAGCACCCCCGTGATCTCGGCCTCGCTGTTGTACTCCTTTGCCGAATCAACGATCTTCGTGAACGCCGCCGTCGCCTGGTCCTTGGATCCGACGCCGACTATCACCCCGCCGGCATCGGACTTGTGGACGATCTGCGGCGAGACGATCTTCATCACGACCGGGAAGCCGATCCTCTCGGCCGCCTCTCCGGCCGCTCTGGGTGAGGTCGCACTCTCAAATGCTGGGACGGGAACGCCATACTTCCGGAGCAGGTCGTACCCCTCGGACTCGCTGAGCATCTTTCGGGTCATGGTATCCTCATCTTAAATCATGATAATATTCGTCGATTACCGTATAACCTTTCGCTCATCGCGACATTGCATACAGTTCGTATTTAAAAAAAAGAGCGGAGATGGGCCGTCTTCAGATGGCGAGCTCGCGGACCTTCGCGATGTTGCCGGCGCCGTCGCGCCTGTCATCCTCGGGGGTCTCGCAGATGAACGGTAGACCCTTGAGTTCGGGGCGGTGGAGGAGGAGTCGGAACCCTTCCTCGCCGATCGCCCCGAGGCCGACATGCTCATGGCGGTCGAGCCCTGACCCGAGCTCTCCTTTCGAGTCGTTGCAGTGGATCATCCGAAGACGGGACAGGCCTATCGTCTCGTCGAAGAGGGCGAGTACCTTCTCTATCTCCTCCTCAGTGCGCAGGTCGTACCCGGCGCCGAAGGCGTGACAGGTATCGAAGCAGACACCGAGCCGGTGTTCGCAGTCGCAGGCACCGAGGATCCGGGAGATGGAGTCGAGCCTGGAGCCCACGCTGTTCTTCTCGCCGGCGGTATTCTCGAGGAGGAGCATCACGCCAGGGGGCGCTTCTCCCACAGCACGGTTGAGCGCGGCAATAACACGCGCCTCGCCCGCTTCGTCTCCGGCACCCAGGTGGTGCCCGAGGTGCGTGACGACATAGGGGATGCCGAGTGCTGCCGCGCGCACGAGTTCGTCCTGGAGTCCGGAAACGGACCGTTCGTACAGGTCGTCCTTCGGCGTTGAGAGGTTCGGGAGATAGGGCATATGGTCGAAGGCCGGTCCGATCTTCGCGGCGGCGAGCGCATCTCGAAAGCGTGTGATATCTTCATCAGCGAGTGGTTTCGCGGCCCATCCTCGTGGGTTTCGCGAGAAGATCTGGAACGTGTCGCATCCGCTCTCCTGCGCCCGCGTCACCGCCCGGTCGATAGAACCGGCGATCGAGACATGCACCCCAACGTGTACCATTCAGGATTCCTTTGCTGAGGTGAACCGGGAACGGGTATCAGGGTTTCGTCCTCCTCGAGGATGGCACTCGGCAATTTTTAAATGCTCGACCGACTTATAGGATAAGGCAACGGGCCGATAGATCAGGGGTAGATCGCTACCTTGGCATGGTAGAGGCCGCGGGTTCAATTCCCGCTCGGTCCATTGTTCCGTCTGTCCTTGATGTCTCTTCTGGTGTCCCCATCACTGGTTCGGGCACCGGGTTCACGCCGTTCGTCATCCGTCGCCATCGATACCGAGACATGAGGGAAGAACCGGATGACACCAACTGTTTTACCTCCACTAGACCACAGTACCCTGATCAACCGTGGGCTTGAGAGAGGTGCTAATCCCGCAGGACCGGATATTCTTCGACCTGTTTGAGGAACTCGTGAACATCGTGGTCGAGGCTGCCGACCTCCTCGTACACTTCAGCACGGACGGCGTCAACCCGGTCGAGTGCTGTCCACAGATGAAAGATCTCGAACATGCAGGCGACGTGGTGACGCACCGGATCTATCACCACCTGAATCGGACGTTCATCACACCGCTGGAGCCCGAGGAGATATCCCGCCTTGCCTCCGTGCTCGATGACGTTCTGGACTGCGTCGAAGGCTCGGTCCAGAAGATGCGCGTCTACGGCGTCGAGGAGTCCGACGACGTGATGCGGCAGCTGGCGAAACTCATCCAGCTCTCGGCGGTGGAACTCCAGGGCGCGATCCAGGGGCTCCGTGAGCTGAAGGACGCGAAGTCGGTCGGCGAGCGTGTGATCGAGATCAACCGTCTCGAGAACCTGGCGGACGACGTGCTCGGGCACGCGTTCATGGACCTGTTCAAGTCCAACGACCCGATCCGGATCCTGAAGTACAAGGATATCTACGAGGAGCTCGAACGCGCGACGGACCGGTGCGAGACCGTCGCCAACATGATCTCGGACATCGTGATCCGGCATACCTGACAAAAAAGACCCTCTCCGCCATCACCCCCTCTTCTCGGGCAGTGCACCCGGACGGGATCAGAAGAGGAGCGACAGCCCCAGGAAGGCAAGGAACCCGATGACTGCACTCGCCGGGATGGTCAGGATCCACGCCCCAACGATGTTGCGTGCGATCCCCCACCGGACGGCACCGGGCCCCTTTGTCGATCCCACGCCCATGATCGCTGAGCTGATGATGTGGGTGGTGCTGACCGGGATTCCGGCGAGCGACATGGCGACGATCGTCCCGGCGCTCACCGTCTCAGCGGCAAAACCGTGAACCGGGCGGAGCCTGGTGATCTTGTACCCCATCGTCTTCACGATCCGCCATCCGCCCGAGAAGGTACCGAGCGCGATCGCAGCATGCGCGGCAAGGATCACCCAGATCGGTACCGGGAGGTGGTTCGGGTCGACCTCTGTCCCGAAGTAGCCGATGCTGAAGAGGAGTGGTGTAATGATCCCCATCGTCTTCTGCGCGTCGTTCGTCCCGTGGCTGAAACTGTACGCGGCCGCCGAGAGGAGCTGAAGGCGCCGGAAGTAGTGATCCGCGAGCTCGCGGGGCTGTGTCCGCGTGAGGCGGAGGACCAGGACCATGAAGAGAAAGCCGACGACAAGACCGATGATCGGTGAGATCACCATGAACTGCGCCACCACGACGACCGTGGAGATCTTGACCGCGGCAAATCCGGCCGCTGAGATCCCGGCACCGGCGAGCCCGCCGATCAGGGCGTGCGACGAGGAGGTGGGAAGGCCGATGAACCAGGTGATCAGGTTCCAGGTGATCGCCCCGATCAGGGCGGAGAGGACGATATACGGGACGATCTCGGTTGCGACGTGATCGAGGTTGATGATCTTGCTGATGGTGCTCGCCACTGCGACGCCGAACCCGAACGCGGCGATGAAGTTGAAGAACGCAGCGAACGCAACTGCCTGGCGGGGGGAGAGCACCCGCGTCGAGACCACCGTCGAGATCGAGTTCGCCGAGTCGTGAAAACCGTTCGTGAAGTCGAAGACGAGGGCGATACCGATGATCAGGACGATAAGTTCGAGCGGCGGACTCGGCATCGTTGGAATAGTCTGTCAGCAGACCACATGAAGGATCGGTTTCATGTTTCCTGCAAACACCACCAACGACGCCGGTTCCCCGGTGGACCGGACGGTCTTTTTGCACCGTACCGATCGACGGGTCCTCGTCAGCTCGGGGGCGCGCACCGTTCCGTGGAGAAGTGGCGGCAGAATCGTGAGATTGGGCAGTCCTCGCACCGGGGGCGGCGTGCGGTGCAGACCGCCCGCCCGTGCGCGATCATGAGGTCGGTGAGCGCTCCCCACCGCTCACGCGGATGGCAGGCCATCAGGTCCTTTTCGACCCGGGCGGGGTCCGAGAGATCGGTGTACCCGATCCGCCGGGAAAGGCGGAGGACATGGGTGTCAACGGCGATCCCTTCGTTTCGCCCAAAGGCATGGTAGAGCACGATGTTCGCCGTCTTTCTTCCCACTCCGGGGAGCCGGATGAGGTCGTCCATCGTCGCCGGCACCTCTCCGCCGAACTCATCGACCAGCAACCGGGAAGCGCCGAGAAGGTGACGCGCCTTCGCGTGGAAGTACCCTGTCGGACGAATGAACTCCTCCAGTTCCTCGGGATCGGCGGCGGCGAGCGCCTCCGGAGTCGGGTACCGGGCGAAGATCGGACCCTTGAGCGCCCAGACCTGCGCATCGGTGGTCTGGGCGGACAGGATCGTCAGGACGAGGACCTGGAACGGGCTCGAGAAGAACTCTTCAGGGTCCAGGGCTCGCGGATAGGTCTCATGCAGGACCTCGAAGATTGCAGAGCAGGTGACGGAGTCCAAGAATGGGGTAGGGCAGATTCGAACTGCCGTCAAAGCGTCCCAAACGCTCTAGGATGGACCAGGCTACCCTACTACCCCAGCGCCCAGATCAGTGGGCGCTGGACGGGGAAAAGGGTTCGGGTTCGGGCCACCGGCCGGTCGTCAGAGCGGAAGGATGGAACGGGCCTCTTGTGCGACGATGGTTCCGACGAACCTGCCGGTCATGAGAGCCTCCTCGATTCGGGACGCATCATGCCCCTCCAGGACGACCATCGGGCACCCGGAGCGCTCGACGACCTTCGCGGCGACCAGGTCTATCACCGTGTTTGAGCCGGCGTTCATCCGCTCCCGGCTGACAAGGTCGAGGAGCTGCGCCGGTGTCATCGTCTCGTACCGCGTCGCCGCCGGGTCGCGCTTCGGGTCCGCCGTGAAGATACCCGGGACCGAGGTCGCGTTGATCAGCAGGTCTGCGCCGATCTCCTCGGCAAGGACGGCGGCCACCGCGTCGGTGGTCTGACCCGGTGTCACCCCGCCCATCACGACGATTCGGCCCGAGAGGCCGGCGACACGGGCATCGGTATAGGACTCGGGGACCCGGGGATACGCCGCACGACCGAGCGCCGCGATCAGAAGGCGGGCGTTCAGGCGGGTGACCAGGATACCGAGCTCGTCGAGCGTCGCCTCGTCGACCCCGAGATCCCGTGCGCACCCGATATACCTCCGTGCTTCGCCGCCGCCGCCGACGACGACATAGACCTGGAAACGGTCCGCCAGGCGGACGAGCGTTGCTGCATAGGAAGCCAGCGCATTGGTCTCGAGCGAGGGGATCAGGATCGACCCCCCGAGAGAGAGCACGACCGTCTTCATGCCCGGCCTCCGGGCTGTGGCGAGGGAGCCGACATCTGAGGAATTAATGGCTATGGAGACCTGATATACCTGTTGCGATGTACCGATGCCCCTCCTGCGGTTCCTCCGATGTCTTTCCGGTCGCCGGTGGCTACCTCGGCCCGGTCTATCTCTGCCATGCATGCGGGTACCGGGGTTCGCTCGTCATCGAGGTCGATCCACCTGGTGAAGAGGAACGGGATTAATATAGGGCCGGCTCCAATCCGGGGGATCGGAGGGCGTATGCAGGAGGCGGCACTCTATACCCCGAACCCCGACGGCACCGTGAGCTGCCGGCTCTGCAACCACGGATGCCGGATCGCGGACGGACGGGTCGGGCGCTGCAAAGTCAGGCAGAACCGGATGGGGCGACTCTGTGCCACCTCGTTCGGGCGGATCTCTGCCGAGCATATCGACCCGATCGAGAAGAAACCGCTCAATCATTTTCTTCCTGGAACGCTCTGCTACTCGCTCGGCTCGGTCGGGTGCACCTTCACCTGCACCCACTGTCAGAACTGGCAGCTCTCGCGTGCAGCAGAGTCGATCCTCTCGCTCCCCTTTCTCTCGCCCGACGAGGCGATCCGACGGGCTGTCGATGCCGGCGCCTCATCGGTCGCCTGGACCTACAACGAACCCACGATCTCGTTCGAGTATACCCTGGAGATGGGCCGTCTCGCCCGTGCAGCCGGGCTGGGCACCGTCTACGTCACGAACGGCTACATGACGGTCGAGGCCGTCGAGGCGCTCGCACCGATGCTGAACGCTTTCCGGGTCGACATCAAGGCCTTCAACGACACGTTCTACCGGGAGATCTGCGGGGCTCGCCTCGAGCCGGTCCTCGCCTCGACCGAACGGGCGCACGAGCTCGGGATGCACGTCGAGACCGTGACCCTCGTCATCCCGGGCTTGAACGACGACCCCGAGGAGATCGACGGGCTGGTCCGCTGGGTGATCGACCACCTCGGGCCCGACACCCCGATGCATTTCTCCCGGTTCCACCCCGACTACCGGATGCAGGACCGGCCGGCCACCCCGGTGACAACCCTGGAACGGATCTACGAACGCGCCCGAGACCTCGGACTCCGCTACCCGTACCTCGGCAACGTCGGCGGGCACCCGTACGAGAACACGTGGTGCCCCCGGTGCAGAGCCCTCCTCGTCGAGCGGCGCCTGATGCACGGTCGCATCACCGGGCTCGAGGACGGCCGCTGCCGGGAGTGTGGCGAGGTGATCCCCCTTGTTCGAACGGTCCCACAGCCTTGAGAAGCGCCGGTTCCTCGTGGACCGGATGCTCGGCCGACTCGCTCGCTACCTCCGCTTTCTCGGGCACGACACCCTATTCGCCTGCGATCTCGGGCTCGACGGACCTGGAGAGGACACCAGGCTCCTTCACCTCGCGGCGGACGAGCACCGCATTCTCCTCACGCGCGACCACGAACTCGCCCGGCGCGGCGGTGTCCTGGTCCCCGACGGGGATGTCCTGGACCAGGTGGCCGCCCTTGTCCGGGAGGGAGTCGTCGAACCGGTGCTGAGCCTCGACCGGTGCTCTCGCTGCAACACGCTCCTCCGCCCAGCGACCGAAAATGAGGCGGGAACATGTCCTCATGCACAACGACCGGAACAGGGCCGGCTCCTCTGGTGCTCCACCTGCCGTCAGCTCTACTGGTTGGGGTCGCACGTCGACCGGCTCACCGAACGGCTCGACCAGGTCGCCCGGATGGCCGGCCCGCCCCGTGGATGACCGGTCGGCGTCAACCTATTTACCGGGTAACCCGCAACTACTGTGCGCCTGATTGGGCTGGACGGTCGACCGGATGAGTGGGGAGCACAAGGAGAGAGGGGCTGGCCCGGACAGTGCCTGGTCGGAGCATGACCTGTACATCAACCGGGAACTGAGCTGGATAGAGTTCAACCGGCGGGTGCTGGAAGAGGCCCTTGACCCGTCGCACCCCCTTCTCGAACGGGTCAAGTTCCTTGCGATCTTCGGCAACAACCTGGACGAGTTCTTCATGGTCCGGGTCGCCGGGCTCCAGCGGCAACGGAACGAGGGGGTGATCGAGACCCCTCCCGACGGGATGACGCCCGCCCGACAGCTCGTGGAGGTCCGCGCCGCACTCGAACCGCTGCTGGAAGCGGCGCATCGGTGCTGGGCAGACGACCTGGTCCCTGAGCTCGACCGGGCCGGCATCGGGATTCGTCGGGTGGCGGACCTGGACGATGCCAAGCGAGAGCACCTGAGGAACCGCTTCGAGTCGGAGATCTTCCCTGTCCTCACCCCGCTCGCCTTCGATACCTCGCACCCCTTTCCGTTCATCTCGAACCTCTCGCTCAACCTCGCCGTGGTGGTCCACGATCCTGAATGTGGGGACCGGTTCGCCCGGATCAAGGTCCCGGTCGGCGTCTTTCCCCGCCTGATCGAGCTCCCTCCCGGACCCACGCCCGAGCGGCGGGAGTTCGTCTTTCTCGAGGATCTGATCGCTGCCCATCTCGACCTGCTCTTTCCCGGTCTGTGGGTGGTCGCCTCGTACCCATTCCGGATCACGCGGAACGCCGACCTGGAGATCGAAGAGGACGAGGCGGACGACCTGCTGACCGCCGTCGAAGAGTCGGTGGAGCTCCGGCGGATCGGAGCTCCCGTCAGGATCGAGGTCGACCAGGAGATACCGGCGGCTCGCTGCGGGTTCATGGCCCGCCACCTGGGGATCAGCGCCGACCAGATCTATCGGGCCCCGGCCCCGATAGGTCTCTCCGACCTGATGCAGATCGTCTCGCTTCCCATCCCGGAACTCCACGATCCCCCGTTCCATCCTGCCGTGCCGCCGGCGCTCGCCCCGGACACGGACCTCTTCGCCGCCATCCGCACGGGGGACGTCCTGCTCTACCACCCCTACGACTCGTTCGCCCCCGTCGTTTCATTCCTGCAGCAAGCAGCCCGCGATCCCGACGTCCTCGCCATCAAGATGACCCTCTACCGGGTCGGTCAGAACGCCCCCGTGGTCGATGCCCTGATGGAGGCGCGGGAGAACGGCAAACAGGTGACCGCGGTGATCGAGTTGAAGGCCCGGTTCGACGAGGAGAACAACATCGTATGGGCCCGCGCCCTGGAGCGCGCCGGGGTTCATGTCGTCTACGGGCTCCTGCACATGAAGGTCCATGCCAAGGTCTGCATGGTCGTACGGCGGGAACGGCAGGGGATTGTCCGGTACATCCACCTCGGGACCGGGAACTACAACGTCTCGACCGCGCGGATCTATACGGACCTCGGTCTCTTCACCTGCCGCCCGGCGTGTGGAGCGGACGTCTCGGACCTCTTCAACTACCTGACCGGATACGCGCGGATCGACCGATACCGCGAGCTCCTGGTCGCGCCCGTCACGATCCGGGAGGGGGTACTCAGCAGGATCGAACGAGAGATCGAGCGCCACCAGAAGCACGGTGATGGCCATATCATCTTCAAGATGAACGCCCTGGTCGACCGCGACTGCATCGCCGCCCTCTACCGGGCGTCGCAGGAGGGGGTCCGGGTCGATCTCCAGGTGCGGGGGATCTGCTGCCTTCGGCCGGGAGTGCCGGGGATCTCGGACCGGATCACGGTCTCCTCGATCGTCGGCCGGTTCCTGGAGCATGTCCGTATCTACTACTTCCGAAACGGTGGCGACGAGGAGGTGCTCGTCGGTTCTGCGGACCTCATGCCGCGCAACCTGAACCGGCGCGTGGAGGTTCTGTTCCCCCTGGTCGACCCGGTGGTGAGGCGGTCGTTGATCGACATGATCCTGCTGGTCCACCTCCGCGACACCGTGCAGGCGCGCCTCCTTCGTCCCGACGGTACCTACGAGAGGAGCACCCCCGAGGGAGACGATCCCCCGCTCGATACCCAGGCATGGATGATCGAACACCGGGGGGAATGGTTCACCCCGTCCGCGTGCGGCGATATCGGCCTGAAGACGAGGGAGACGTTCTGATAGAACGCGAAAAGGAGGGTTGGAGATGAAGGTCGACGGATCTGACTATTGCGGGTTCCTTTGCGAACGGGTTCTCACGCTCCTTTCGCAGCTCGAGAAGGAGATCCCCGGGGTGCGAAAGGGGGGGGACATCGAGCATATTCACCGGATGCGGGTCGCGAGCAGGCGCATCCGCGCTGCCCTTTCCCTTCTCGACGGGTGTCCTGGGTCCAGCGAGAGCCGTCGTATGCGTCGATCGATCCGAAGCGTGACGCGAGCCCTCGGCGCGGCGCGAGACGCCGACGTTCAGATCGCCTTCCTGGCCAGGTACGCTGCCCTCATCCCCACCGCCGGCACCGATCAGCGGCCCGACTTCGGCTCGCGAGAAGGGTTCGACCGTCTCGTCATAAAAGACGAAAAGCCTCCCGCCTGCACTCGCCCGCCGGGCCCCGGGGACGGGACGGGGATCTGGTGCCTGTTGCTCCGCCTCGTCCAGGAGCGGGAGTCGCTCCAACCCGAGGTGCTCGTCGCCCTCACCCGTCTGGAGGAGAGACGCATCCTCGAACGGATGAAGGACCGGTTCGCGCGGCGCGTGGAGCGGTGGCACGGCGAGAACGACGGACCGGCACGCACTCGCGCCATCCTGTCGACGGCGCACGCGACGGTCGCCTCCCGTGCCGGGGAGCTCGCCGCCCTCGCCCCCGCCCTCCTCGATCCGGCTCTCGTCGCCGAGCACCATGCGATGCGGATCGTGGCAAAACGGCTCAGGTACACAATCGAGGCCTTCGCGCCGCTCTTCGAGGATTCGCTTCGAACAGAAGTGAAGGCCATCAAGGGCCTCCAGGAGGTGCTCGGCGACCTTCACGACTGCGACGTCTGGATCGAACTGCTCCCCCGGTTCCTCGCCGAGGAACGGGTCCGCACCCTCGAGTACTTCGGCAACGAAGGTCTCTATCCTGCGATCGAGCCGGGGATACTGACGCTCCTCGCGGACCGGCAGTCTAGGCGGGTCCGCGTCCACGAAGAGGCCCGATCCATGTGGAGACGGCTGGAACAGGAGCAGTTCCTCGACAGGCTCGTGGCGCGATTCGCGTTTGCCGGGACCTCGAACGGGGGAGAGGGGTGAGATCGGTGAGCCCCGGCATCATCGATGCAGTCCGGTCGAGTCTGCTGCTCGATGGCGCCGATCTCCCGCACGCCGAGCAGGTGACCCACCTCGCGCTCCAGTGCTTCGATGCGCTGGTGCCCCTTCACCGTCTCGGGCCGGTTGAGAGGAACCTGCTCGCGGCGGCCGGTCTCCTTCACGACATCGGGTGGTGTGATGGCCGGAGAGGCCATCACCGCCGGAGCTGCGAGCTGATCCGGGACGATACCACCCTCCCGCTCGAACCGAAGGAGCGCGCAATGGTAGCCCTCATTGCGCGGTTCCATCGAAGAGCGCTCCCTGATCCCGAAAAGCACCCCCTGTATGCCACGCTCGACCCTCCCTCTCAAACGACCGTATGCTGGCTCGGCGGAGTGCTGCGCCTCGCGGATGGTCTCGATCGGGACCACCTGCAGGACGTCGGGGAGGTGCGGTGCGAGGTCGGTTCCGAGATAATCCGGGTCCATTGTCGTACCCGCCGGCCGACGGTGGAGCTCCAGTCGGTCTCGTTCCCGAAAGCTGACCTGCTCGAGGCGACGAGCCGGAGGCGGTGCGAAATCACCTGGGAGTGGGCCTGATGGGAGAGACCGTCGGGTTCATCGACATCGGAACGAACTCGGTCCGCCTGCTCGTGGTCCGGATCGGCCTTCGGGGTTCATTCTCGGTCCTCTCGGACCAGAAGGCGACGGTCAGGCTCGGCGAGGGGGAGTTCGGAGCAGGCGGGTCTCGCGAACGACTCTCGGACGGGGCGATGGACCGTGCGGTCGTCGTCGCACGGCGATTCGGCGACCTCGCCCGGTCTTTTCACGCCTCGGAGATCGTCGCTGTGGCGACATCGGCGACACGGGACGCGCGCAACCAGTCCACCTTTCTCGGGCGTCTCCGCGAAGAGGCGGGCATCGACGTGCACGTGGTGTCGGGCCCCGAGGAGGCGCGGCTGATCTACCTCGGTGTCGCGAGCGGCCTGTCGCTCAACGGTGATTCGATGCTGGTCATCGACATCGGTGGAGGAAGCACGGAGCTCGTTGTCGGTGATCGCGCCTCGCACCGGTTCGTCGCGAGCGCTCGTCTCGGCTCCATCCGGCTCGCCTCACTCTACCCGCCGAAAAAGCCCTCCGGGGCCTACACTCCTGCCGAATACGCCGCGATGTGCGAGTACTGCCGCTCCGCCCTTCTCCGTCCGCTCGAGGGGCTCTCGGAACACCGGTTCGACCGGGTGCTCGGCGCCTCCGGGACGATCCAGAACCTCGCCGAGATCGCCGGCCGTCTGGCGGAACCCGGGTCGCCGGGCCCCTTCCCACGCATCACGCGGGAAGGACTTGGTCGGGCGGCACGCCACCTTCTCTCTCTTTCGCTCGAGGAGCGGCGCAGCGTGCCCGGGATCAACCCCGGGAGGGCGGACATCATCGTGCCGGGCGCTGCGATCCTCGAGACGGTCCTCGACCACCTCGGACTCGAGTCGGTGACGATCACCCGTCGCGGGCTCAAGGAGGGGCTTCTCTTCGACTACCTCTCGCGCCACGGGTACCTGCCGCCGCAGGGAGCCTTCTCGGTGCGGGAGGAGTCGGTCAACCGGCTCCGCCGTGTCTGCGGGTGTGCGGAGGCGCACACGGACCAGGTCCGCCACCTCGTCCGACAGCTCTTCGACTCCGGGCGGGCGATCGGCCTCCACCACCTGGGGCCGGCTGAAGGCGAGCTCCTGGAGTACGCGGCACTCCTCCATGACTGTGGGACCTTTGTATCCTTCTCGAACCACCACGTTCACTCGCAGTACCTCATCTCGCACGCAGAACTGCTCGGGTTCGACGAGCGGGAGGTGATGCTGCTGGGCTCGATCGCCCGTCTCCACCGCAAGAAGGTGCCGGGTCGACGGAGCGCGGTCTTCTCCACGATCCCCGAGCCCGATCGGCAGACCGTCCTTTCCCTCGCCATTCTCCTCCGGCTCGCGGAGAGCCTCGACCGGACCCACGCCGGGCTCGTGAAATCGGTTCTGTTCGAAGATCATGGCCGGGCAGTCCGTCTCCTTGTCTCGTGCGACGGGGACTGCCACCTGGAACGGTTCTCGATCGAGGAACAGCGGGAGCCCTTCCGGCGGGTCTTTGACCGGGTGCTCGAGCCGGTCGTGAGAACGGAGATGTGATCGGCGCATGTACTTTCCGTTACGACACCTGACCCCCCGCCGGATCGCGTTCTTCGCGGTGATCGAGACCCTGGTGGCTGCCGTCCTGGCGGGGGTGACGGCCGTGATCTACCCGCCCGGGTTCGGGACCCTGCTCCTTTTGCTCGCCTCGATGACCGTGATCACGATCGTGCTGATGGTGACCGGTTCCTGATCGCGCTTGGGGGGCCGTACGGTGAGCAATCGGAACGCCCCCCGGACCAGAGCCGTACTCCACCGGTGTCAATGGCCCTCTTTCTCGTCGACGATGACCGGACGGCACGCTCGGTCTCGACCGGCACCTGTCCCGCTCGCTGCCGGCGCATCATGAGATCCTGGATATGCACCCGGGACGAACCCCGCCCGGTGCGAATGCCCCGGCACCGGCCCTTCGATCCGGGCCGCCTGTTCGACCGGGGTGGGGACCGCAGTGGGCTCCATTCACCACCTCCAGGTGCCGGGTGAGGGAATCCCGTTCGCACTCGAAGAGCCGGAGGACGGTCCGGCACCACGGTCCACCGTTTCGATCCCCGTCGGTGACCACCCGGACGGTGCGCCCCCAATCGGTCCCCTCCACGTCCACGGTTCATCGTTCTCCAGTCATGATTGTCGGCGGGTCCACAGGGGGGTGTCCCGCGCCGCTCAGGCGTCGGGGGCGAGGGTGAACCGCCAGGCGCAGAACTCACCGGGCGGATGGGGATCGGGTGGAGCATGGATGCACTCGACCCGGATCCGGGGGTCGACCTCGCGTGCAAACGAGACGAATTCGGCCCGGTGCATCTCCCTGCAGACGTACTCCCTGAGCCCACGGCGGAGCCGCGCCTCCTGGGTGGGGCAGGACGGGACCGTGATCCGGACCTCGTCCTCCCCCTCCTCGATCGTGTACCCGACGATGATCGCCCAGGGAAAGAGCCGGAGGGTCTCGACAAATCCGGAAAGGCCCGTGGAGTCGATCCCGAACCGTCGGCGCAGATCCCGTGCTGCCATCCCGGCGACGCGGCCCCAGACTCGCTCGTTCATCTCCTCCGCCGCCCCCTGTCCCGACGCCTCCGCCATCTCGATGAACCAGAACGCATCGACGACCCGGTAGTGCCAGAGGAGGAATTCGAGGTACTCCCGCAGCTCCTCACGGTCCATCAGGTCCAGCCTGGACTCCGTTTCCACCATGCCATCACCGGGGAGTGGTCGCCTGGGCCGGCCAAATAGGTTACCACGGTGAACGATCGGCCCTACGCAGGTCGAGGCCCGCTCCCACCATCATCCACCTCCTTCCATGCCTGGAACCGGGGGTGGAACGCGTGTCCCCGGCTGTCACGACCTTCGTCCCTCTCCGGGCCCCCTTCGTGTCCATGGGGCGGAGGACGATTGGATATGCAGGGGCCGGCACGGTGAGGGGGGTCCAAGAGGGGAGAAGTGACACCTGGTGGCGGGTGGCGATCGTGAGAAAAAGTGAGGTGCAGGGCCCATCCCTTCGGCTCCGGGGACGGAGCACGTGAGCTTAAGGACTCACTCGGTGGGCTTTCCGTCGAAGTGCTCTTCGTTCTCGAGGGCCTCTTTTCGCGTCCGGCGGACAGTTTTGTCCAGGTGCTCCGGTGGCCCGTAGATCGTGTAGAGCTTGAGGTGTGCCGTCTTCGATGTGTTGACGACATTGTGCATCGCCCCACTCGGGACGACGACGCCGCTGCCGTCTTTAACTGCCGTCTCGACGCCATCGATCACGACCGTGCCCTCACCCTCTTCGAACCGGAAGAACTGGTCGACGTCGTCGTGCACCTCCATCCCGATCTCCTCGCCCGGCGGGAGGTTCATCAGGACGAGCTGGATGTACTTCCCCGTGTAGAGGACGCGGCGGAAGTCCGTGTTCTCTGTCGTAGCGTTCTCGATATCGGCGATAAATCCTTTCTTCATGCAGTCATCTCCCTGTTTTCAACCATCCTGAGATGGTTTGAGCAGAATGGGCCCGAGAGCCATTTCATGCTTTGTGTCGAGGACTACGCCGACTACTGGTGCTGCTATCTCTCTCTTCTGACCTCGGACCGTGGACTGACTCTCCCATCGGATTGGATGGCGAAGTTGAATACGTCGACTCTCGTCTTTCCAACTCCCGCTGCTCCACACCGGTCTTCGGGAACGGACCGTATCTCCCGTCGATTGAAGTGAAAGAGTGACCAGCATTTTGACAAATACCTATAACTACAACGATCGGCAAGTTACATCATAGCCATCCAGTCCGTGAACCGTTATGCTCCGCGTCCTGTATGTTGATGACGAAAAGGCCCTCCTGGAACTCGGAAAAGGGTATAGTGTCAAACTAGCCCCTAACCTCCTTCTCCAATAACTCAAGGATGCGCTTCATTTTCATTTTGTCGCTCTCCTTTCTGTGATTATATCTCCAAACATATTCACCTAAATACAGGAATAATTTATCTCTCCG
>CASGHK010000045.1 GCA_949320185.1 uncultured Methanomicrobiales archaeon
GAACCGGGACATGTTCGGTCTTGCGCTCATCTTCACTGTGATTCCCGAGACGATCGTCATCTTCGGTCTTGTCGTGGCGCTGCTGCTCCTGTTCTGATGGAGACTCATTATGGGACTGGAAGCAGTCATCAGTGAGATCCAACAGAAGGGGCGGCAGGAGGCCGACCGGATCCGGCGCGAGGGCGATCTCGATGTCGAGCGGTTGCTGCGCGATGCGCAGCAGCGCTCGGATGGGATCAAGCTCACTGCCGAGGCCGACGTGACCCGGCAGGTGGAGCACGTCCTCGCCCAGGAGACCTCGTCGGCGAACCTGGTCACCAAGCGGGCGACCCTGAATGCCGAGAAGGAACTCCTGGACCAGGTCTACCAGTCGACCCTCGAGGCGATCCGAAAGGAGCCGGCCGCGTTTCACGAGAAGGCGCTCCGCCGGCTGCTTGAGACCGCGAAGGCCGAGATCGGCGGCGGGCGCGTCCGCGTGAACCGGGCCGATCTTCCGATCATCGAGGCACTGGTGAAAGAGCCAGGGTTCGATGTCTTCACGGTCGGCCCACCGGCCGAGATCGAAGGGGGCCTCGTCGCGGAGTCGCACGACCGGGCCTTCCAGGTCGACCACTCGTACCGCACCTATCTGAACCGCGTCTGGGAGTCCTCCTTGAAGGATGCCTCGGATCTCCTGTTCGGGTGAGGTGAGCCGGCCATGGCAGAGGTGATCAGCGGGCCGGCCCCGTACATCTACGTGAGCACGCGCCTCCGGGTCCGGAGGGCGAAGCTGCTGCGTGCGGAGGAGTACCTCCGTATGCTGAACATGAGCCTGCCCGAGATCACGCGGTACATCGAGGAGCTCGAGTACAAGACCGAGGTCGACGAGCTCGCGCCGTCCTTCTCGGGCGTGGACCTGCTCGAGGTCGCCCTCTCCTGGAACCTCGCCAAAGAGTTCCAGCGGGTGCTCACCCTCACACCGGGTGCGATGGCCGGTTTCACGGCCGAGTACCTGCGGCGCTGGGACATCGCGAACGTGCTGACGACCCTGCGTGGGCGTACCCAGGGCTTCAAACCGGGCAAGATCAAGGAGGTCCTGATACCGGCTGGCTCGCTCGACCGGACGGTGCTCGACCGCCTCGTCCTCGAGGAGTCGCCCGACCGGATCGTCGAGGCCCTCCGCGGCACGCACCTCTTTCCGGTGGTCGAGCGGGAACTCCCCGGCGCCATCGAGTCCGGCAACTTCGGGCGGCTCGAGAACGAGCTCTACAAGGAGTATTATTCCGAACTGATCCGCGTGGCACGGTCCGGGATCAAGGGAGGGAACGAGTTTCTCCAGTACATCCAGCTCGAGATCGATATCACGAACATGCAGAACCTCTGGCGCCTCCGCGCAGGCGGGGCGACCGGCGAAGTTCGTGACTTCATGATCTCGGGCGGCCGTATCCCGGTCGAGGAGCTGAACCGACTTGGAGCGGCTGAGACGACCGATGAGATCGTCGATGCGCTCAAGAAGCGGACGAACATTCCTGCCCTCCAGGATGCGATCGAGGAGCTCCGCTGCGGCTGCTCGGTGCGGCAGATCGAGAACCGGCTGACCCGGTTCAAGCTCGAACAGATGGACCGTATGAGCCGGCGTTATCCGTTCTCGATCTCGCCCGTCCTGGTCTACCTCGAGCGCAAGTTCTACGAGGTCTACAACCTCCGGGCGATAGCCCGGGGCAAGGCCGCGAACCTTGCGCCGGAGCGCATACAGGAGTACCTGGTGATCTAGATGGAGATCGCAGTCATCGGCTCGAGTGAGTTCATTCTCGGATTCCGGCTTGCCGGGATCCACAAGACCTTTGCGGTCGACGACGAGCCGCGGCTCGTCGAGGCGGTCAACCAGGCGATTTCCGACCCCGAGGTCGGCATCCTCGTCCTCTCCTCCAGTGATATGGAGCGCGTCCCACGGCGTCTCCGGGTCCAGCTCGAGGAGTCAGTCCGTCCGACCGTGATCGCGATCGGCGGCGACGAAGGGGGCCTGTCCCTCAGAGAGAAGATAAAGCGTTCAGTGGGTGTTGATCTGTGGAAGTAAACGAAGAACAGAAGACAACGGCCGGCGTGCTGAAGCGCATCGCCGGGCCGGTCGTCACGGCGGTCGGGCTCAACGCCCACATGTACGATGTCGTGAAGGTCGGCAACGAAGAGCTGATGGGGGAGGTGATCAAGGTCGACGGCGACGCGAACATCATCCAGGTCTACGAGAACACGACGGGACTTCGCCCCGGCGAGCCGGTCTCCAACACGGGCCTCTCGCTCGCGGTCGAACTCGGACCGGGCCTGCTCACCTCGATCTACGACGGGATTCAACGCCCGCTCGAGGTCCTGGTGGAGAAGATGGGCTCGTTCATCGAGCGCGGCGTCTCGGCGCCGGGCATCCCCCGCGACAAGAAGTGGGAGTTCAAGGCGCTCGCCAAGGTCGGCGACGATGTCTCCCCCGGTGCGATCCTCGGCGAGGTCCAGGAGACGAACATCGTCCACCGGATCATGGTCCCCCCGAACATGAAGGGCGGGCGGATCGCGACGATCACGAGCGGGAGCTTCACGGTCGAAGAGACCATCTGCACCCTCGAGGACGGGACCGAGTTCCAGATGATGCACCGTTGGCCGGTGCGTGTGCCGCGTCCTGTGATGGAGAAGAAGAACCCGACGATCCCGCTCATCACCGGTCAGCGGATCCTCGACGGCCTCTTCCCGATCGCGAAGGGCGGCACGGCGGCGATTCCCGGGCCGTTCGGCTCGGGCAAGACGGTGACGCAGCAGCAGCTCGCAAAGTGGTCGGACGCCGAGATCGTGGTCTACATCGGCTGCGGCGAACGCGGTAACGAGATGACCGAGGTGCTGACCGAGTTCCCCGAGCTCGAGGACCCGAAGTCGGGCAAGCCGCTCATGGAGCGGACGATCCTGATCGCGAACACCTCGAACATGCCCGTCGCGGCACGAGAGGCCTCGGTCTACACCGGGATCACGATCGCCGAATACTTCCGCGACATGGGCTACGATGTCTCGCTGATGGCCGACTCGACCTCGCGCTGGGCAGAAGCGATGCGTGAGATCTCGAGCCGGCTCGAAGAGATGCCCGGCGAAGAGGGTTACCCCGCGTACCTCGCGGCCCGTCTCTCCGAGTTCTACGAGCGCGCCGGCCTGGTCACGACCCTTGCCGGTGCCTCCGGTTCGGTCTCGGTCATCGGTGCGGTCTCGCCGCCCGGCGGTGACTTCTCCGAGCCGGTCACCCAGAACACGCTCCGCATCGTCAAGGTCTTCTGGGCCCTTGACGCGAAGCTCTCGCAGCGCCGGCACTTTCCGGCCATCAACTGGCTCAACTCCTACTCGCTCTACCTGGACACCCTCGGGCCCTGGTACGACACCGAGGTCTCACCCGAGTGGAACCCACTCCGGTCATGGGCGATGGAGGTGCTGCAGAAGGAGGCAGAGCTCCAGGAGATCGTCCAGCTCGTCGGGTCGGATGCCCTTCCCGAGACCGAGCAGATTACGATCGAGGTCGCTCGGCTGATCCGGGAGGTCTTCCTCCAGCAGAACGCCTACGACGCGGTCGACACGTTCTGCGAGATGAAGAAGCAGTACGACATGATGAAGGCGATCCGGAGCTACGCGGACCAGTCGTATGCGGCCCAGGCGGCGGGTGTCAGCCCGACGCAGATCATCTCGATCAAGGCCAAGAACGACCTGCCTCAGATCAAGTTCGTCAAGGACTACGAGCCCATGCTCGACGGCATCCTGAAGGCGATGGAATCCGAATTCACGACACTGAGGTCGAGCGCATGAAGGAGTATCGGACGATCAACCGGATCGCCGGCCCCCTGCTCTTCGTCGAGAAGACGGAGCCGATCGGGTACGAGGAACTGGTGAACATCACGCTCGCCGACGGCTCGGTGAAGCGCGGACAGGTCCTCGACACCTCGGACGAGCTCGTGGTCGTGCAGGTCTTCGAGACGACGACCGGTATCGGACGTGATTCAGGCGTTCGGTTCACCGGCGAGGCGATCAAGATGCCAGTCGGGCGCGAGATGCTCGGGCGTATCCTCTCGGGCGGCGGGAAGCCGATCGACGGGGGGCCCGAGATCGTGCCGGAGAAGCGGCTCGACATCACGGGTGCCGCGATCAACCCCTACGCCCGGTCGAGCCCGGCCGACTTCATCCAGACGGGGATCTCGACGATCGACGGTACGAACACGCTCGTGCGTGGTCAGAAGCTGCCGATCTTCTCCGCTGCCGGCCTGCCGCACAACAACATCGCTCTCCAGATTGCCCGCCAGGCAAAGGTGCCGGGTTCCACTGAGGACTTCGCGGTGGTCTTTGCGGCGATGGGCATCACCAAGGAAGAGGCGAACGCGTTTATGCAGGACTTCGAGCGCACGGGTGCTCTCGAACGCGCTGTCGTCTTCCTGAACCTCGCCGACGACCCGGCGGTCGAGCGGATCATCACTCCCCGTCTCGCCCTGACGACGGCCGAGTACCTCGCCTACGACCTCGGGATGCACGTGCTCGTCATCCTGACGGACATGACCAACTACTGCGAGGCGCTCCGCCAGATCGGCGCCGCCCGTGAGGAGGTTCCTGGCCGTCGTGGATACCCCGGGTACATGTACACCGACCTCGCCGGAATCTACGAACGGGCCGGGATCATCAAGGGCAAGAAGGGCTCGGTGACGCAGATCCCGATCCTGACGATGCCCGGCGACGATATCACCCACCCGATACCCGACCTGACGGGGTACATCACAGAAGGGCAGATCGTGGTCTCGCGTGAGCTGCACCGGAAGGGGATCTACCCACCGATCAACGTGCTGCCCTCCCTCTCCCGGTTGATGAACCTCGGTATCGGGAAGGGGCACACCCGCGAGGACCACAAGAAGGTCTCGGACCAGATGTATGCGGCGTACGCCGAGGGCAACGACCTTCGCGGCCTCGTCGCGATCGTCGGCAAGGACGCACTCTCCGAGCGCGACCGGATGTTCCTCGAGTTCGCCGATCTCTTCGAGCAGCGGTTCGTCCGCCAGGGGATCGACGAGGATCGGACGATCGGCGAGGGGACCCTCGACCTCGGCTGGGACCTGCTCTCCACGCTGCCAGTCGAGCAGCTGAGCCGTATCGACCGTGAACTGATCGAGAAGTACCACCCGAAGTTCCGGGCGAAGTGAGGGTTCCATGGCACTCCGCGACATCAAGCCCACCCGGTCCGAACTGATCAATCTCAAGAGGCGGATCCAGCTCTCGGAGCGGGGGTACAAGATCCTGAAGATGAAACGGGACGGGCTGATCCTGGAGTTCTTCAAGGTGCTCGGCGAGGCCAAGGACTCACGCGGGGCCCTCCTTTCCGCCTACGCGCGGGCCGAGGAGATGATGGCCGTGGCGAACACGGTCGAGGGAGCGATCGGCGTGAAGTCGGCCGCGTTCTCGGTGAAAGAGGTTCCCCAGATCGCGGTCAAGCAGAAGAACATCATGGGCGTCGTGGTCCCGGACATCAAGGGCTCGTCCGTGACCAAGCCGCTCGTCGACCGGGGGTACGGGGTGCTCGGCACCTCGTCCACGATCGATGAGACAGCGGCTGCGTTCGAGGACCTGGTCGAGCAGATCATTCACTCGGCCGAGATCGAGACCACGATGAAACGCCTGCTCGAGGAGATCGAGAAGACGAAGCGGCGTGTGAACGCCCTCGAGTTCAAGGTGATCCCCGAGCAGATCGAGGCCCGTGACTTCATCAAGATGCGGCTCGACGAGATGGAGCGCGAAGAGCTCTTCCGCTTAAAGAAGATCAAGGCCCGTTCCACCGGGACGTGAGACCATGGAGATCGGCACGATCGCGAGCCTGCCCTGTGAGGGCCGAACGGTCCTCCTCAGGCTCGACCTGAACTCCCCGATCGACCCATCATCGGGTGCGATCCTGGACGACAAGCGGTTCCGCGAGCACCTGCCCACGATCCAGGCGCTGGCGCACGCGAAGGTCGTGATCCTGACCCATCAGTCCCGGCCCGGGAAGAAGGACTATACGACGCTGGCCGCGCACGCCGAGAAACTCGGCACGATGCTCGGCCGGCCGGTCGAGTACATCGACGACGTGATCGGTGCCAGTGTGCGCGAGGCCGTCGCAAAGATGGCGACCGGCGACGTGCTGATGCTCGAGAATGTCCGGTTCATGGCGGAGGAGAACCTCACCATGAAGCCGGAAGAAGCAGCCCGGACTCACCTGGTGCGCCGGATCGCGGCGCTCGGGGACTTTTTCGTGAACGATGCCTTCGGCACGGCCCACCGGTCACAGCCGACCGTTGTCGGCCTGCCGATGGTGATGAGGTCGGCGGCGGGCCTGTTGATGGAGCGCGAGGTCTCCCAGCTCTCGCGAGTTTTCCAGGGCGCCCCCCGACCGGTGATCGTCGTGCTCGGCGGCACCAAAGTCGACGACTCGATCGATGTCGCGCGGCATGTCCTGGAGAACGGGGTGGCCGACATCGTCGTTGGAATCGGCGTGGTCGCGAACGTCTTCTACCTGGCACAGGGGATCGCCATCGGCGACCCCTCGACGGCGCTGATCGAGCAGCTGAAGTACCTGCCGCTCGTCGATGTCGCCCGGGACCTCCTCGCGGCCCACGGTGACCGGATCCTGCTTCCCAACCAGGTGGCAGTCCGTGAGAACGGAACTCGCGTTGAATATCCCCTCGACCGGATCCCGCACGACGCCCCGATCATGGATGCAGGCTCATCGGCGGTGGTTGAGCTCTCCCGGATCCTCGCCGCCGCTGGCACCGTGGTCTTCAACGGTCCGGCGGGTGTCTTCGAAGACTCGAACTTCGCGACGGGAACCCACGAGCTCCTGCGGGCGGCCTCCCAGGCAGACTTCTCGGTGATCGGAGGCGGCCACACGGCGGCTGTCGTAGAGAAACTCGGGATCGACTCAAAGTTCACCCACATCTCCACCGGAGGCGGGGCCTGCATCGAGTTCCTGACCGGTAAGACCCTTCCGGCGGTGGACGCGCTCGCCCGCTCGAAGCAGACATTCGGGTGATCCCCTCCTCCCACTTTTTTTCCTCCGTAACCCTGTTTTATCATGTCAAGGTCCGTCCAGCGGGACTGGCGTGATAGGGTGGCGCTTCCAGTCTCAAGGAGATGAGACGAGGTCGACTGCAGTGAAGGGAACCTCGAGGCATCGACCGATAGGCACCAGGCGGGCCCTAATGCAGATTCACCGCCCGTGCCTGGCAACGGATCGCGGACGCTCGGCTTCCGAGCGGACGAGGTGGACCGGTCGACTGGGTCGATCGGGTACAGGACGATGCAACTGGCCATCACCAACCGTCCGTCGATCAGCGTCTCTCTCCCGGCCCCATCCTGGCATCCCGTATCGTCGGGGAGTACAGACAGCCCCCGATCATACTCTGCTCTGTGACATCCTCGCCAAATTCATCCCTTTTGCTGCAATCCGCGCGGTTGAAATAGATTGGTGGTGCACACTCTCCGGTGAGATTGGATCCATGAACAGGAATCGCCTGGTCTACCTGGACCACGCGGCCACGACACCCACCGCACCCGAGGTCGTCGAGGCGATGCTCCCCTATTACTCCGAGCGGTTCGGTAATCCGTCCTCAATCTACGGTATCGCCCGCGATTCAAGGGAGGCGATCGACCACGCTCGGGACCAGGTCGCCCGGGCGATCAACGCCTCTCCCGAGGAGATATTCGTCACGTCCGGGGGAACCGAGGCGGACAACTGGGCGCTCAAGGGTGTTGCATTCGCGGACCGGAAACGAGGGGATCACATCATCACGTCCTCGATCGAGCACCACGCGGTTCTTCATACCTGCCAGTACCTCGAGAAGCAGGGGTTCCGGGTGATATACCTGGACGTCGACGAGTTCGGCCGTGTCGATCCGGCGGCTCTCGAGAACACGATCACGGACCAGACCGTGCTCGTCTCGATCATGGCCGCGAACAACGAGATCGGAACCATCGAGCCGATCGCCGCGTGCGGAGCGATCTGTAGAGACCGCGGAGTCCGGTTCCACACGGACGCGGTCCAGGCGATCGGGTCGATTCCGATCGACGTGGAGGCGATGAACGTGGACCTCCTCTCCCTCTCGGCCCACAAGTTCTACGGGCCGAAAGGCATCGGCGCGCTCTATATCCGGAAGGGGGTCAGGATCGACAATCTCCTCCACGGTGGTGCCCAGGAGCGCCGCCGACGGGCAGGGACCGAGAATGTGCCCGGCATCGTCGGTATGGGCGCTGCGATCGAGCGGGCGAGTGAGCGGCGCGAAGCATACTCACGCAGGCTTATCGCGCTCCGCGACCGGCTCTACGAGGGGCTCACCGAACGCATCGAGCACGTCCGCCTGAATGGCCATCCGACCGAGCGCCTCCCCGGCAACCTGAACCTCTCGATCCGGTTTATCGAGGGAGAGTCCATACTGCTGATGCTCAACCATGCGGGAATCTGCGCATCGAGCGGGTCGGCCTGCACCTCGGGATCGCTCGATCCCTCGCACGTACTGCTCGCGATCGGCCTTCCCCATGAGATCGCACATGGCTCTCTGCGGTTCACGCTCGGCGAATCGAACACCGATGAAGACGTCGACTACGTGCTGGCCACCCTCCCTCCAATCGTGGAGCGGCTCCGCACGATGTCACCCCTCTATGCAGAGTTCCGGAGGTCACAGGATGTACAGTGAAAAAGTGATGGACCACTTCATGAACCCGCGAAACCAGGGAGAGATCGAAAACCCCGATGGTGTTGGTGAGGTCGGTAACCCCAAGTGCGGGGACATTATGAAGATCTTTCTGCGGGTCAGGGACGGACGCATCGAGGATGTCGGGTTCCAGACGTTCGGATGCGGAGCCGCCGTGGCAACGAGCAGCATGGCAACCGAGCTGGTCAAGGGCAAGACCCTCGAGGAGGCATGGGAGCTCTCGAATACAGCCGTCGCCGAGGCGCTCGGCGGTCTGCCGCCGGTCAAGATGCACTGCTCGGTGCTTGCCGAGGAAGGGATTCACAAGGCGATCAACGATTATCGAATACGGAACGGGCTTGAGCCCTGGGAGGAGAAGCCAGGAGCCTCCCACGCCCATTCAGACGATACATGCGAGGCCTGATCCACCTCGTTCATTCGTCGAACACCCTCGGGGACGTTCATCTCATGCACGGCTCCAATTGTCTCACGGAACTGCGCAAAAATGCGGATTATGACATTATCTCGTCTCTTTTCCACCGCAGACCGGACACCCGGAGCGCGGCGCGACCCTGATCTCCTCCATACGGCCGGCCAGCCCGTCCCAGAGGAGAAGCCTGTCGGTCAGGAGCTCGCCCTCCCCGGTCAGGTACTTGATCACCTCGGTCGCCTGGATGCACCCGATCACGCCCGGCGTGACTCCAACGACAGGAAAGACCTCCTTTGGCGGGACACGCGGAAAAAGGCAGGCGAGGCAGGGGCCGCGACCGGGGACACAGGTCGTCACCTGGCCGTGAAATCCCCGAACAGCACCGTGAAAGAGGGCGATGCCGCGTTCGTGGGCGACCCGGTTCAACATGAACCGGACCGAATAGTTGTCCATCGCGTCCACGATCCCATCGGCCGTGCCGATTAACCCGGCCACGTTCTCGTCCGTGATCGTTATCCGCCTGGCCTCGACCTGGATCAATGGGTTGAGAGCCCGGAGCGTATCGACACCGGACTCCACCTTCGGCCGGCCCTGGTCGGCATCGCCATGCAGTATCTGTCGGTTCAGGTTCGTCGATTCGACCGTGTCATGGTCGATCAGCGTCAACCGGCCGACACCCGCGACGGCGAGGTAGATCGCGGCTGGCGAGCCCAGACCTCCTGCACCCGCGACCATGATGTGCGCCCGTTTCAACCGCTCTTGGCCCTCCTCCCCGAACGACAGGATCTGGCGGCCGTATCGTTCCCTCTCACCTGGGGTTAATCCCGAGGACATCTACCGCTCCTCTGATTGGGGCAGGTCGATGCATCCCCCGGCGATGTGCTGTCCGTTCGCTGCCGCCGCCCGCTCACGCACGGACCGGCAGATGGCGCAGAGCCGGGCCGGGACATCAGCGGCCTCGCCACTCGCGAGCTCGTCGGCCGCCCGTTCGATCTCGGCCTTGATGTCGACATCGAACTCGATCCGGTATCCCCTCTTGCCCGAGAGGTACTGCGAGATTGCGGCGGGTGCGGTCTCGATCAGTCGGGCAGCCTCGAGCTGCGAGTGGCCTTTACGGACAAGGGCGGCAGCCAGGGCTGCACGGATGGCGGGAAGAAGGTCCCAGACAACCTCCTGGCAGGGGAGCTTGACCATATACCCAAGGTATATACGGGTGACCCTCATAAAGGTTGCTTCACAATTGTTAATGAACCCGGTGAAGACTCATGACCTCTCCTGACCCTCGCGAGGGTTTGCTCGTCCTTGCCCACAACTACGTCCGGTCCAAAGTCCAGGACTACGTGGGCCGCGTGGGTGACAGCCTCGACGCGGAACGTGTCCTCTTTGCGCCCGATCGGAACCTGACCGCGTACGTCTCGCGGCCCGGACCGGCATCGAAGTGATCCCTGTCCCGGCGCTCGGGTGCTGCCCGACCCACCAGTCTCTGTGGTCCGCGATCTCGAAACGCAGATCCGCGCCCACCCCGACGCCGAGCATCCCCCGTGCCACGAAGGGGGAGTTCAAGGCGCTCGCCAAGGTCGGCGACGAGGTCTCCCCGGGTGCGATCCTCGGCGAGGTCCAGGATACGATCATCGTCCACCGGATCATGGTCCCCCCCGAACATGAAGGGCGCCCTTCCGACCTCTCACTCGTCCTCGAACTGTCGCACGACCTCCGGCAGGCAGGTGACGACCCCGCGCACCCCGGAGACCGTCAGGGTCATGAGAATCGCATCCACGACCTCTGCTTTCGTCGCCCCGGCAGCCTTTGCCATCGGCACATGTGCCTTCACCGCAGCGGCATCGCCCATCGAGGCTTTCATCGCGATGTAGATGAGCTGCTTCGTCTTCTGGTCGATCGCCGGCGAGGCGACGAGCGACTGGATAAGGCCGTTGAAGGCCGCCGCCACCTGCGGGGCCTCGTTCTGGAAAACAGCCATCGGGCTCTCGGGTACGGTTGTCATAAAGGAAGGTAGTACGGTCACCCGCTTGAAGTACGCGGGGCGTTTGCGAGGAAGATTGGACGGCGAGCCTATCGCGCAGGATTGAGATGGAAGAGATCTGGAAAGTGACCTGTCAGGTGGTCCTGTTATCCCCTCCTCCCGTGCCCGGGAGGCTGTGGAGGCTCTGCCGGGCGTCCATGACCGAGAACCGTTGGACGAGCAGGTTCTTCTCCTTCAGACGCCCGAGGGCATAGCGAACGGTCCGTGAAGGAAGGGCCGTCCTCTCGATCAGATCTTTCTGCGTCAGCTGCCCGTCGCTCTCAAGCACCCTGTAGATCAGTTTGGCCGACGGCGGAAGAGCAGGATCTGCTGTGCTCCAGTACCAACAAAAACGATCACTCATGGTCGTTCACTGGTCCGTACGGTTGTGGTTCACGATTGTTAATATTTTCTGCTCGGTGGGTATCGACCGTGCATTCCGGTATTCTGCGCCCCCTCAGTTTCAACCCCGGCGCGAACGGCGAGGGGCACGCTCCATCTCATGGCACGGACGCCCGGGGGCCGGGGCCCGCATGGACTCTGTGCTCAGCGTCGAACGATGTTCTCAGCCACAGCAGGTATCGTCATCGCCCCCGCAGCTGCATTCGGAGTCCATATCCTTCCCCCGAAGGGCTGCCCTGATCATAGCCCAGGCGCAGCCAACGCCGCTCTGCACGATGATCGCCTTCACCGGACAGTTGAGAGCGCAGGCACCGCACTCCATGCAGGCTGCCGGATGAGCGAGTTCCACGCGGTCGGGACCGTGTTCAAAGACCGCGTGCGGGCAGACCTGTGTGCAGCGTCCGCAGTTGATGCACCGGTCTGGATCGTAGTGCAGGCTCGTCTCGGTATAACTGTTCAGCATCAGAGCACCCCGAAAAGGCGGCTCACGCCCAGTGCAATCCCTCCCACCAATCCCGCACCGGCCATGACTGCCAGGAGCGGGACGTACCTGAAGATCTCTCTCTTCACGCCGGTCCGGGACGTGAATGTCGTGCTGCCGGTGAAGTTCAGGGCAAGGTACGAGACCACGGCGGTCATGAAAAGAAATACCGTCAATGCCGAGAGCCCCCGCGCCCAGACGGGCAGCGCAGCGTTCGTTGCGAACGCATACACGAAGGGAAGTGCGACGATCCCGCCCAGGATGAATCCCTTTGTCGAGAAGTCCCGGGTCGGGATGAACGGCAGCAGGACGGGGAAGAGCACGGTCCCAGCAAGTATAGTCGCGACCGCAGCACCTGCCGCCATCGGCCCGGCGAGGAACCAGAGGGCAATCGCCACGAGGAACAGCGGGAGCGCGGCGACCAGCTCCACAGGCGCGAGGATCAAACGGTCGACGACCGGGAACTCGACCTTCCGCATGGCCATAGTTGCCGTGTGGTCTTTCAAGTACCGTGGGAGGTCACGGGCGCGAACCGGGCCGAACTCCACGGCAAACCCGGACTGACGGGCGACCTCCTGCGCCGACACCCCCGGAGCCCCGAGCTGTGGCACGATGATGCGACGGTGACTCACGACACGAGCAAGATCAGCCGCGGTGATCCTCCGGACGAGTTCGTCGGTCCCGAATGTTCCCTTTCCCGCCGCGCACCAGACATTGATCCCGTGGGTGTCCAGCACCAGGATCCAGGCGTCGATCCCGGCGAGCGCCGAGCGGAGGGCGTCGAAACTGAGGGTATAATTCGCCGAGGCAAAGACGTCCGATCCGGCCGTCGGGGTTCCGAGGCGGTACAGGCCGGGCTCGACCCGGTGGCCGCTCCGTTTCCAGCCCAGGCGGGCCAGGAGATGGTCCAGCCGGTCGGCAGGTGTCACGGTGCGCGGAGCCGTGCGGATCTCCCCTGTCGGACGGCTGGTCGCGCACCACCCATTCGAAGGCGCCCCGGGATCCGGACTGCACGAGCATCGCTTCTGCTGATCAGTCGCCATGTTCTCGCCTCATGCAGTCTCATCCCCGCGCAGCTTCGGCCCGAGAATACTCTCGACGATGCCGTTCAGCTCATCTGCTTTGAGCAGCGCGAGGCAGCAGATACTGCCGTCTCTCTCCCATCCGATGAGCGCGAGTTTGTCGCCCGGCGCGATTCCCGCCTTCTGGCGCACGTCCTTCGGGAGCAGTACCTGCCCTCGCTCGTCCACGCTTAAGATTGCCTCGAGCCGGCAGCCACTCTCCGGGCCGCACCCTTCCACGGTCCTTTCAGGCAGGGATGTATGATCTCCTGATTTCTGGTTGGGCGTCATGGATCTTCCTGGCTGTGATTGGGTCTCCAAGCATATAATATTTTCAGAAAAGTATGAAAATTCACAAAATGCTGAACAATCGCACTGAGGCCTAGATGGTCTACGCCTCACTGGCACCGTTACCGCATCCCGGGATCGCGCTCTCGCGTTGGATCAGATGGCCGCCCCGGCGCCCGACAGGAGTCCGGGTTGAGCCGTGCATAGATGACTTCGTCGAGGAGCTGGCCATGCTTGGTGATCGCCCGTCGGTGCACGGCCTCGCGAACGAAGCCGGTATGCTCCAGGACCTGCATGGACGCAGGATTGTTGGAGAAGACGCCGGCCTCCAGGCGGACGAGGCCCATCTCAGAAAAGGCGATCGGAACGACGGCCCGCACGGCATCGGTCACGATCCCCCGTCCCCACCAGGGCTCACCGAGCCAGTACCCGATCTCGCCTGTCCGGGCGTAGACATCGTCGAGCGGGGAGACCCCAATCCCCCCGACGGCCTCGCCATCCACCTCGATCGCGAGCAGGAGCTGCCGGCTCTGTGTGGTGGCGAACGAGATGAACTCGATTGCGTTCTCCAGGGTGTAGGGGGACGGGAACCCGTCTCGCATGCAGGCGGCGACGCGGGGGTTGTCAGCGTACTGTGCCAGGACCGTCGCATCGGCGAGCCTCCAGTCGCGGAGCACGGCGGTCGGGGTGATGATCCGCATGGTGGATCCTGTTCGCCGTTGTGCCTCATCTTTCTCGCGGAGGACGGGGTGTTCATCAGCTCTCAGGTCGAGATCGATACATGCACGGCGATCGCTCCCAGCCGGCCCGGTTCCTCCCGGTCACCGCGGAAGACCTGGCCCGCCTCAATGAACTGGCAAACCTTCCCGGGATCGTCGAGCACTTCGAGTCAATACCCCCAATCCCGATAGCGTCGACCCAGGCCCTCTGGGGACACGTCCAGCAGGGGCTCGTCTCGCTCTGGACGGTCCGTACTGGCGACCGGGTTGTGGGTGGGGCCGGCTTCTATGTCCAGGCGCCCGGTACCCGGCTCTCCCACGCCGCGACCTTCTTTCTCTATCTCGACCCCGCGGTCTGGGGCCAGGGGATCGGGACCGCGACGCTCCGGTTCATCGAGGCGGAGGTTCTGGCCCGTGGGTTCCGACGGCTCGATTGCATGGTCGCCGCGACCAACCCCGGGGCGATCCGACTCTACGAGAAGGAGGGGTTCGAGGTCGAGGGGATCCGGCGCGAAGCCTTCTTCCTCGACGGTCGATACGAGGACCTGGTCATGATGGGGAAGATCATTGCCGGGCCGCCCGCCGCACCGGGCGCCGGTGGAGCGGGCCGCATGCTGGACCCGCAGACCTGAATACCTCCCGCGCCAAACTCTTTTCTCGATGCGTCCACTCCTGATCGCTGCCGGGGTCCTCCTCGTCGCCCTCGTTCTCGGCGCTGGCTGCTCGGCCCCGGAGCAGGTGATCTACCAGAAGCATGGCCTCTCGTTCACCCACCCGCCCGCGTGGAACCTCACCGAGGACGAGGTGGACGCCGGGGGAAACGTCACCCTGACCTTCGATCTCGGTGGCGGGAGCCAGCTCTTCGTCTCGACGACACCGAACCTCTCGGCCCAGTTCCCGCCGACGGAACGCCTCGATGTCCTCAACCGTTGGTTCACCGAGAGCCGTGCCCACCTCCTCAACGTCGGGGCAGCGGTGATCGAGGAGAAGCAGGTGATGGTCGCCGACAACCCCGCCCACCGGATGCTCTACGCGCTCCGGTACGACGACATCGCCTACCGTAACGTCCTGGTGGTCACCGCCCGCGGGGACACCGGGTATACGTTCCATCTCTGGGCGCTCCCCCGAGCGCACGAGCAGCTGGTCTCCGAACTCGATGCCGTCCTGGGTTCGTTCCAGACGGGCTGAGCGGCTGCCCGGGGGCTACTCCCCCATCGACCGCCCCATTAAAAAAGGAATGACCGGCCCCCGGTGGGGCCGGGGGCAATGGCTCAGGACCCCTCGATCAGCTCTTCGACGATCCCGCGTCCCGCCGGATCGGCTGCGAAGGCATCCTCGACAACGGCCCGCTCCCGGTCGCCGCCGATCTTCGAAAGGGCTGCGGCCGCCATCCAGCGGCAGCACTCGTTGTTTCCGTTCAGGTTCTCAACGAGCGGCTCCACGGCGCGGGGGTCCCCGATCTGCTCCAGGGCCCAGATTGCCGGGACCCGCACGAGGAAGTCGTTATCACGGGCCGCGGCAACGAGTGTCTCCACCGCGGGCTTGCCGATCCGCTCGAGGGCGACCGCGGCGCGCCAGCGGGTCTCTCGGTCGCCCGACTTCAGGATCGGGGCGACCGCCTTGACACCATTCTCCCCCGTCCGGCCGATCGCCTCGGCCGCATCGAGCATCTCATAGGTGGTTCCCTGGACGAGCCTCGAAACGAGCTCGGCAACGGACTCTTTCTCTGACATCTCTCTCCTCCCCGTCGATCTCCTGTCGACAGACAACCATTCAAATCGAAGTATAATAGTAATTTGCACCCCAACGACGCCCCTCGATATTGCCCGGCAACGATGGCGGGCAACAGCCGCACTTTCTTATGGTCCGGGCATCCACCCACGATGCATGGATGATGCCAGCGCCTGGGACCTCCAGTCCGACCTCGCGATCATGAACCCGACCACCCCCGAGCGTGTGCTGTCCGCGGCACGTCTCGCCCGTATCGGGCCCGACGACCTGGTCCTCGACCTCGGGTGCGGGAGCGGGGGCGCTCTCGCCCTCCTCGCCGGGACCTTTGGATGCCGGGGGATTGGGGTGGAGCAACGGGCCGCTGCAGTCGAGGCGGCCCGGGCGCGGCTCGATGCCGCCGGGTGTGCCGACCGTGTCGAGGTCCGGTGCAGTGACGCCGCCGCTCCCATCGCGCTCCCCGCTGGCATCACGGTCTGCCTCTGCCTCGGCTCCGCCTCTCTCTTCGGCGGAACCGCGGAGGCGATCGGCGCCCTCCGTCGGCTGCTCCCGCCCGGTGGCCGAACAATCCTCGGCGAGCGGTACTGGCGGACCGAGCGGGTCCCTCCCGAGTTCTCGCGAGACTTTTCCGACTGCCTCACCGAGTACGAGCTGCTCACGCTCGCTCGTGAGGAGGGGTTCGCCCTTGCGGGGATCGTCCGCTCGACCGAGGCCGACTTCGACGCATACGAGGCGGCGATCTGGGCCGCCTGCCGCGAGCGCCTTCGCACCAACCCCGACGACGAGGAACTGCGGGCCTATCTCGACCGCGTCCAGGAGGAGTACCTCGGATACGGGCGTGAACTGGTCGGGTGGGCGATGTACGTGCTGGACGAGCCCTGGTGAGTTACCGGCCAGGTGGTCAGCCCTCGAGGAAGGCCCGCTCCACCGTCCGGGCGTAGCGGGTTGCCACCCAGGCGAACAGGACGGTCACTCCAGTCACAAGGATCAGCACGGTCCAGTGGTTGGGGCCGGCCGACCCCACCGAGAGCCGGGCGATCAGGTTGAGCGGGTTTGCCGGGACGGCGAGCGCGAGCAGCATCACGACGACGAGCCCGGTCGAGAAGACGAACTGTGCGCTCGTCCGCTCGCGGTAGTGGAGCGAGACGAGCGCGCCGAGCAGGACGAGGACGGCGGACGCGGCGGTCGCATGGAGAACGATCTCGACCGGCGCGGCGACCCGTATACCGTTCAGGCCGAGGAGGACGAGCCACGCGCCGGCCTGGAGGGGGACCAGGACCAGGCAGGCGGCGATCTTGCCCCAGAGCGCCTCGGGGAAGGTGACGGGGGTGGCGAGCAGGGTCTCAAGTGTCCGCTGCTGGTACTCTTCGGTGATGAGGTCGATGATCAGGGCTGCCGCGATGATCGCCGGCATCAGCACGAGGAGGGGGACGAGGAGCCCGTAGACGAACTCGTAGAACTCCGCTCCCCGCGGGGTGGGCACCCGGAGCGGCAGGGGTCGCTCCTCGATCCGGTCGGTGCGCAGCCCGCGAAGATCGGCCTCGTACGCCTCGAAGACCCCTTTCAACCGAACGTTCAGGACCGACGCGGTGATGTCGTTCTGGAGGGTGTAGAGCGTCAGCTTCACCGGTTCCGTCCCGCTTGGGCTGGTGTCCGGGACGTACACGACCGCGGAGAGCTTGCGCTCGCGGAGTGCCTGGACGGCGACCGAGAGGTCCATCCGGTGGACACGCAGGCCCGGAGCCGCCTCGAGCCGGTCGTAGAGGGGCGACTCGTTACCGGCATATCCGACCGCGTACTCTGCCGAGACCGATCGCGAGAGCGTGGACGGGTCGTAGAGCGAGGCGAGGCCCACCATCAGGAACGACGAGAAGACCGCGATGAAGACCTGGAGCAGGACTGCGAGCAGGATCGTCCGCTCCTGCGAGAGCCCTCGGAGCTCCTTCTTCGCGATCAGGCCGACGTGGCGCAGGTTCATCCGATCACCCCCTGGAGGACGGCGAGGTTGTAGAGGACGTGGACCGTCGTCGCGAGGACGAGCCCGGGGACGTACCCCCGCCGCCCGCCGGCGAGCACGGCCGCGCCAACGATCAGGACGCCGCCGAGGTGAAGGAGGAAGGGCATCCAGAGCGCCTGGAGCGAGGTGAAGAGGACGGTGCCGAAGACCGACTCGGTGATCTGGGCGAGCGTGGCAAAGAGCAGGAGCTTCTCACCGGCGAGGAACCCAAGGGCGACCGCCACTCCCGCCGGGACGAGGACCCGCCAGGAGCGGAACCGTTCGGACCGGGCGAAGAGGGCGTAAAGACCAAGCGACTTGGCCAGCTCCTCGACGAACGCTGCCGAGACGAGGAGGAGCAGGATCGACCAGGGCATCGGGAGGTTGAAGAAGAGCGTGAGGGCCATCATCTGGGCCATGAAGACGAACGGGATGAGGAGGGCCGAGAGGAGGAAGAGCGAGGCGTACGGGTGCTGGTCGGAGAGGGCCGAGCTGATGAACTCGCGGATCCGCGTGAGCGGCCGGGACTGCGAGAAGAGCCGCTCCTCGGTGAAGTTCCGTGCCCCGGCGTAAAAGAGGACGCCGGCGACAAGGTAGAAGAGGACGGTGGAGTAGAGGTAGTCGGAGAGGGTGATCGGCGTCCCCTGGAGGGCGTAGACGACGAGGGTCATCGGCGAGACGAGCGCGATCACGTGGACGTTCGCAAAGACGGAGGGGAAGAAGAGGTAACAGGTTGCGACCGTCGAGAAGAATATCGAGACGAACGAGAGCTCCTTGAACGACCGGGCGGTCATCCCGATCAGGAGGGCGGCGGCGAGGAAGAAGAGGATCACGGGAACGAGCACGGCGAGGATGACGAGCGGCGCCCCGAGGACGACGAGAAGGACGGTCGAGACGAAAAGCATGCCCACCAGGTACGGGAGCCCCTTACCCAGCAGGACCAGCGCAGGGTGCACCGGCGATGCCAGCAGCGCCTCGCCCCGCCGATCGATCCGCTCGTTCATGATCGACATCATGAAGAACTGACTCGTGAAGTAGAGCGGGAAGATGAAGACGAAGATCAGCACGATCGAGTCGAAGGGGAGCGGGGGCGAGAGCTGGGCGGGCGTCCGGAACTCCCCCATTGTCCCACCCTGGAGCACGTCCGTATACCGGTTGAGCCGGTCGTCGCTCGTGGCGTCCTGGACGAGCTCGCGCCTGAGTTCTTCGGCGGTGACCCCGATCCCCGCCGGCGGCTCGCTCACCGGCTCCACCGTGCCCTCGGGGGTGGGCGAGGAGGTGTCGGGCCGCAGGCCCACCTGCTGGCCGCTCGCGGTGGCGGAGAAGTCCACCTCGCTCTTCACCTCCTCGGTGTCGATCCAGAGCGGGTACGCGGCGAAGAGGTCGGGTTCGGCCGAGTAGACCGACGCGACGTAGCCGTCGTAGACCTGGCGGAGGGCCTTCTGGGCCGCCTGGCCCCGGGGCGTGGACGCAGCGCGCGCCTGGCCGCCGACCACCACCAGGTCGAGCGTGCCCCGTTCACGCGCAAGGAGCGATGCGTCGGCCTGGTAGACGACGAACCGCGGATCGTTCGCCAGGACGGACGCGAAGGCGGGGTCGTCCACGCCGACGGTGTACAGGCCGTCCGAGAGGTGCATCCCGCTCTGGGCGGCAAACCCGGTCACAAGGAGGAGCAGGACAAAGAGGCCGACGGCGACCGGGACGAGGTCCCGTCGCATCTGGCTCGCCGATCGGAGGAGTTCGAACTTCGCGATCGTGAGGACGGGATGCACGGCCGATCAGGATTCTTTGGTCGTTCCCGAAGTAATAACATCTGTTCGTACCAAGGAAGATCTGATGATAGAGGCACGGGACCTGGTGAAACGCTACGGGGACTTCGTCGCGCTCGACGGGGTCTCGTTCGACTGCCTGACCGCCGAGTGCTTCGGGGTGATCGGCCACAACGGAGCGGGCAAGACGACGCTCCTCAAGTGCCTCGCCGGCCTGGTCCAGCCGACATCCGGGTCCCTGGTGGTGGACGGGATCGACGTCCTGGCGGACCCCGTTGCCCTCAAGGAGCGGCTCGGGTACCTCTCGGAGGAGTCGCGCCTCTACGAGACGATGACCGTGCCCGACTACCTGGGGTTCTTCGGCGAGCTCTACGGCCTCTCGAGAGAGACGGTCGTCGAACGGCAGGAGCGCCTTCTCGGCGCACTCGGACTCGACCACGGAAACAAGCGGTGCGCCGAACTCTCGAAGGGAATGAAGCGGAAGGTCGCGATCGCCCGCTCGCTGATCCACGACCCGTCGCTTCTCGTCTACGACGAGCCGACGTCGGGCCTCGACCCGATGACGAGCCGGTACATCGCCGACTATCTCGCCGAGCTCCGGGGACGCGGCAAGACGATCGTCCTCTCCGCCCACAACCTCTACCAGGTCGAGGCCCTCTGCGACCACGTCCTGATCCTCTCGAAGGGGCGATGCGCCGCATTCGGGAGCATGGACGAGCTTCGGAGCCGGTTTGGCCCCCCGACCTACCGGGTCCACTTCTCGCTCCCCGCCGGCCGGTCGCCGGACCCATCGCTCGCTGCGGTGGTTGACGGCGCCGGGTTCAGCGTTGAGGCGGCGTCCATAGAAGAGATGAACACCCTCACTGCCGCCGTTGCAGCGGAAGGGGGGCGGGTCGAGCGGGTCGAGTCCCACTCGCCGTCACTCGAGGAGATGCTCGTCGCCCTCGGCGGGAACGGGGCGCTCAGAACTGGACCGTGACGATATCCTCGCTGGCCGAGACCAGGCGGTCCTCGGTCCGGAGGACGCCGCTATCGACCACGAACCCGGCCCCTGCGAGGAACCCGTCGAGATCCCCTTCCTCCGCGAGCTCGGCGAGCCGACGGCGGACGAGGCGGAGCACCTCCTCCTTCGCGTCCCGGACTGAACCCGCGATGGCGATGATCTCGAACTCGGGGCACTCCGCCCGGAACGTGCCACCACTCCGGTAGACCAGGACCGTGACGGCAAGGTCGGCGATCACCGGTCCCTCCCGCCAGCAACCGCCTGGTGCCGTTCCAGCACAGGTACCAGTTCGGCAAAGCGCGGGTTCAGCGCGATCCCGGTGGCGCCCTCGTCGAGGCCGATCGTGACCTCCCCCGCGGTGAAGCTTCCTCCGGCGTGTGCGAAGAGCGCCTCCTCGACCACCCGGTCCACCCTCTTGACCGCTGACCCCAGAACCACGGAGGGCCCGAGGTCTGCCTGGTCACGGTCGACGCCAACGACGAACCGATCGGCGCCATATCCCGCCCCCCCGATCACCCCCATCGACGAGCCGCCGCAGGCGGCGTAGATGACGGCGGTACCGTTCTGGTAGAGCGCCTCCGCCAGCTCCCTGCCCCGGTCAGGATCCGAGAACCCCTCCACCCCGTTCGAGATATACCGTGTATCGACCCGGATACCCGGGGACTCCGCCCACGCCCCGTCGGTGAACCCCCGGACGTACTCCTCCATCACCGGGGACGGCATCCCGGCAATCACGGCGACCGGGCGTCCGCCGGCCTTTGTGGCCGCAAGGGCGCCGGCAATGAACGAGACGCCGTCCGCCGAGACACGGACCGACCGGACGTTCGGCAGGGACGGGACCGTCGCGTCGATCGCAAGGAATCGGACGCCGGGGTGGGGGCCGGCCCACCGTTCGACCGCGCCGGCCCAGGCACCCGAGTCCTGGACCACGACGAGGCCCGGGAGGCCCGTCCCGTCCCGGAACTGCGCATCGAGCCTGTCACGGTCGGCCGGGAAGAACGTTTCGATGCCGATTCGGCCGCTCGTGTTCACCCGGGCGACCCCGGCGAGCGCCGAGTCGACGTAGGACTGGTCACCGGGCTCGCCGGCGAGGACGACCCAGGCCTGGGACGGGCCGGTCCGGGGCGCCGGGGGCGTCGCCCAAAGGGAAATGAGCACGACTGCGGTGCAGGCGAGGATGGCGAGCCCCAGGACGGCGGTCCGGTTCATCCGACCGGGGCGTAGATCTCGGTCAGGATCTCCTCGGACGCGACCTCGCACGGATTGTTCAGGTAGTACTCACGGATCGGGCCCGTAACCGCCAGACCGTTCGCGACGATCCATTCGAAGAGTCTGACGTAGGTCGCCTCGCACGCGTCGTAGGGGCCCCGGTGAACCGTCTTCGCGAACTGTCCGCCCGGAAGTTCGTAGTAACGGACCTCGCCCATGTCTTTAACCCGGTTCGCGACCGCCCACGCGACCTCGAGGTCGGCCTCACCGCTTTCCTGGCACGCGAGCGCCTCCTCCCTTGAAGTCTCGCGCGATAGGTAGACCGGCGGCCCTGCAGGGATTGCACCCCGTTTCATCACCGCTTCGTAGACCTCTCCGAGCAGCACGGGGATAAGCGAATACGGCCCCTTTCTTCGGATGCCCAGGACCGCCTGGGCCGGCAGGTCGACCAGTTCGATCTCGTCCATGGGATGCGGTCACCTCCGCAGGAGAAAAGCCTGACGAAAAGGGCCTCGGAGACGGAATTCAGTCCCGGCGGTGCGGGCGTGGTGTGACGAAGGCAGTGTCGAGCACCAGGGCGAGACCGACCAGGTCGTGGTACCGGTCGTCCCCCCGAAACCCGCACCGCCGGACTCCTTCGACCTGGAATCCGTTCCGGAGAAAGAGCCGGCGAGACCGCTCGTTCTCGTCGACCACGAGCACCTCCAGGCGGACGATCCCGCGGTACCGCGCCTCCGCGATGCAGGCCCGGATCCCCTGCGACGCGAGTCCCCGCCCCCACCAGGGGGTATCGAGATAGACGAAGAGCGATGCCGAGTGGCCGAGGCGCGACCAGGGGTCGCCCGGGATCAGCCCGACCGTGCCGGCGATGCTCCCGTCGACCCGGATGGCGAGCCAGACCCCCTCCTCCTGCCGCATGTAGCGAAAGAAATCAAGCGTCCTGCCGAGTGAGACCGGCGGGACGAGGTCGAGGTAGCGCGAGACGATCGGATCGTTGGTGAGGCGGTTCAGTTCCGGCAGGTCGGCTTCGGTCACCGGGCTGATCTCGATCGCTCCATCAGTCATTCCGCTCTTCCCCCGCCGCTGGCACCCGTCGCCAGCATCCGTCCGGGACCGAGATCTCGAACCGTGCTCCGCTGTCGGGGGCGCCTGTCTCCTGGATGCCGATCCCCGTGATGTCCAGGAGCTCGCGGACAAAGAGGAGCCCGCGGACCTTACCTCCCTCCCGGACTTCGAGCGAGAAGAGCGACTCCTTCTTGTCGGCCGGTATACCCGTTCCATCGTCCTCGTAGATGACGTTGAGGGTCTTCCCCTCCTCACGGGCGGTGAGCCGGACCACGGTCACCGGCTCGCCACGGGCGAGCGACCCGTGGACGAGCTCCTGGAAGGCCCGCTCAAGCAGGGGATCGGCGAAGACCTCGAGGTCTTTTATCTCGGATTCGGTCCGGATACCGTCCATTGGGAGGTGCGAGAGCCCGAGGAGAAAGGTAAGGTTCAGGTCCTGCCAGGTCGGCTGGCGGACTCCCAGGTCGCCATAGTCGCGCGTGAGCGCGAGTACCGCGTTCATCTCGGCCGCCGTCTCGACCGATCGGACGATCGGTCCGGCGAGCGAACTATCGGGCGAGAGGTTCATCCGGGCCAGCTCCAGGTAGCCATGGAGGATGAACAGCCGGTTTGCAAGTTCGGTCTTGGTCAGCTGCGCGAGGTAGACCAGCTTGCGGTTCGCCCGCTGGAGAGCCTCCTCCGCCCGGATCCGGTCCGTGATGTCGTAGAGCGATGCGATACTCTTCATCGTCCCCGGGATCAGACCGACGTAGAGGAAGATCTTTCGAATCTCTCCGTCCCGTCGTATGAACCGGAATTGGTACGTACTTGGGGCACCGCCGGCCGGGGTGCGGCGCATCTGATGGTATTCGATCATTCGGGGCAGGTCATCGGGGTGAACGAAGACGGTCCAGGAGAGTCTGCCCTCGATCTCCTCCCTCGAGTACTGAGAGAGCTCGGCCATGCGGGTGTTGGCGAGCGAGATCGTGGTGTCCTTTTCGATGATGAACGTTGCGTTCGCCGTATTCTCGAAGATCGTCCGGTAGAGCGCCTCGGACTCGCGTGCGTTCGCCTCCGAGGCCTCCAGTCGATCCCGCTCCTGCTCGGCGGCCCTTGAGTAGACCGCGAAGACGACGAGGAGGGCCGCGATCAGGAGCGAGACGAGGATTGCTGGCACAGCTGCCATCGCCATGTGCTGGTACCAGTCGGAGGCGTCCACGTCCATGCCGAAGACTCCAACCACCCGGCCCTTCCCGGTGTCGATGATCGGAATCAGCACACTGATCCACGTCCCCCACCGGTCGGTATCGGCGTCCGTCGTCGTTGCTATCCCGGTCTCGAAAGCGTTCCGGGTCCATATGGTGGCCTCCTCGTAGACCTGGCCCGGGGGGGAGTAGTCACTCGACTCGGGGGGCTCGGAGTCGGCAAAAAAGAAGACCGTGCCGTCGTCACGTTGCCCCATGACGTAGGAGAACCGGCACTTGGGATCGACCGCCCGTACCTCGATGAGCTGCGACTTCAGCTTGGCGTAGTACGGCGACGCAAGGTCGTCGACCGAGCCATTAAGGTGCTGTAGACCCTCCGCATCGATCCCGGCGACGGCGTACTGAGCGCCCTGGAGGAGCGAGCGGCGCATCCCGTCCGCCTCGTTGAATGCCGTCCAGGTGGCAAAAAGCCCACCGCCGATGATCACCAGGACGAGGGCGATCGTCAGCCAGGAGACGGGGATGCGAGCGAGAAGACCTCTGTCTCCTCCGGTGGACCGATCCTCTTTCGCCATCGACCCCTGTCGCTCCTCCATCGCCCCCACCGATGCTTTCACATCACCATCTGCACGCTCGCATATCTCTCTATCCTCGGGCCTGGGCGTATCACCCGTTTACCGAAGGTGGCCTGTCACCGCCTGCCGCCGAGCGACCCCAGGAGGCCGCGGATCAGCTGGCGGCCGATCTGGCTCCCGATGCCCCGCGCCGCGCTCTCGGCAAACGTCCCGATCACATCGGACGGGCCGGGGGCGGCGGTCGTGCGACGCTTCTTTCCGGAGGAGGACGAGGACTGCGCGGGTCCGGGCACCGGTCTCGGTTCGGACTCGGGCGCCGTGGGTTCTGCCGCCGGGATCCGCGCGGCGAGGGCCTCGTGGGCCGACTCGCGGTCGATCACCGTCTCATAGACGCCGGCGACGGGGGAGGTTCGGATCAGCGCCGCCCTCTCCTCCGCCGAGAGCGGGGCGAGCCGGCTCCGGGGCGGGAGTACCAGGGTGCGCTCCACCGGCGTCGGCGTCCCATTGGGGTCGAGCACGGAGACGAGCGCCTCGCCTACGCCAAGCTCGGTGATCGCCGCCTGGACGTCCAGGCCCGGGTTCGGACGGAAGGTCTCCGCCGCCGCCCGCACTGCACGCTGGTCCTTCGGGGTGTAGGCGCGGAGGGCGTGCTGGACCCGGTTCCCGAGCTGGCCGAGCACGGTCTCGGGGATGTCGAGCGGGTTCTGTGTCACGAAGTAGACTCCGACCCCTTTCGAGCGGATCAGGCGGACCACCTGCTCGATCCGTTCGAGCAGGACTTTTGAGGCGCCGTCGAAGAGGAGGTGAGCCTCCTCGAAGACGATGACGATCCGGGGCCGCTCGAGGTCCCCCACCTCTGGAAGCGTCTCGTACAGCTCGGAGAGGATGTAGAGGAGCAGGGTGGAGTAGAGGCGCGGGGCCTTCATCAGCCGTTCTGCCGAGAGGATGCCGACCGTGCCGCGCCCGTCCGGGGTGAGCCGCATCAGGTCGTCCAGACGAAGCGCCGGTTCCCCGAAGAGCACCTCGCCCCCCTCCTGCTCGAGGGTGAGGAGGTTCCGCTGGATCGCGCCCAGGCTGGAGGTCGCGAGGGTACCGTACCGGGCCCGGTACGTCGAGGCGTTCTCAGTGACATGGGCGAGGACCGCGCGGAGGTCCTTGAGGTCGAGCAAAAGGAGCCCGGCGTCGTCGGCGATCGCGAAGACGGCTGTAAGGACCCCCGTCTGGGTCTCGTTCAGGTCGAGGATCCGGGCGAGGAGAAGTGGCCCAATCTCCGAGACCGTGGTCCGTACCGGGTGGCCCGTCTCGCCGAAGGCGTCCCAGAAGACCACCGGGACGCCGGCAAACGTGAACCCATCGAGCCCGAGCTGCGCCACCCGCGCGGTGATCCGGGCCTCTGGGGTGCCGGGGTGGGCGAGGCCCGAGAGGTCGCCCTTGATGTCAGCGATCAGGACCGGGACGCCGGCGGAAGAGAACTGTTCGGCGAGGACGCGGAGGGTGACTGTCTTGCCCGTCCCGGTGGCGCCGGTCACGAGCCCATGCCGGTTCGCCATCCGTGGGAGGATGCCGATCGACCGCCCGTCGGTCGTGACGGCAATGGGAAGGGGTTCCTGTGACGTTGGCATACGTGTTCGATGAGGTATCGGCGGTGCGGATGATAAAGAGTTCTCGCCTTCAGGCGAACGCCACCTGGACTGCAGTCGGGTACCGGGAGACGAGCCCGTAGGCGATCGCCCGCCCAATCCAGGCACGCCCGTCCCGGAACTCCCGCAGATCGGAGATCTCCCCGAGCGCCTGGAGCGCCTCGAACGCGTGGCGGTCGGCGAGAAAGACACTGTCCGGGACCTCCATCGAGGCGAAGAAGAGGACCGGGAGGCGAAGCCGGCGCTGAAGCGGCCCCGGGAGCGCGTCGCCGAGCCGGCGGAGGACAACCGGGTCGAACCGGTACTCCTCCCCGCCCCGTGTGGTTGCGACCGGGTCTGGTCGCGCCAGCAGATACTCCAGGATGGGGCGTTCGGCGACGATGCCGTCGTTGATCCGGCCGACCTCGAGCCGGAGCCAGCGCTGGAGGATCCGGTCGTCGTACATCGCTGCCCTTAGGTGATTCGGCCTCTTAATTCTGGCGACAGGGTTATCGCCGGGGTCACCCTTATTGAGGTGATGACACCGAAGACGGTCGGCGATGCCGTTCTGCAGCGGGATGGAACGAGCTACGGGCTCATGGTCGGGGGGGCAGGGGGCGTGGTCACCCCGGACGAGCTCGAACGGATCGCCCGCACCGCTCGGGAGCACGGGGTGCCCCTGATCAAGTTGACCCGGGGCCAGCGGATCGCCCTGCTCGGGATCCCGGGGGAGAAGGCTGTCGCGGTCGCCCGGGCACTGGGTGTCGACGAAGGGCGGCCCGGCGGTCCCTGCATGAAATACGTCGCCGCCTGCCCCGGCACCGCCGTCTGCAGGTGGGGGATGCAGGACGCCCTCGCCCTCGCCCGGGAGCTCGAGGAGCGGTTCGGAACCCGCACGTTCCCCTCGAAGCTGAAGATCGGGGTCTCGGGCTGTGCCCGGAACTGCAGCAGCTCGTTCTTCAGCGACCTGGGCTTCATAGGCACGGGGCGCGGCTGGATGGTCTTCTTCGGAGGCAACGGCGCCCGCCGCCCGCGAAACGCGGACCTTGTCGCATCGAACCTTACCGACGACCAGGCCCTGGACCTGGCCGACCGGCTGGTCAACTACTACGCTTCGCACGGCCGTTCAGGCGAGAGGACCGCCCGGTTCGTCGAGCGGCTCGGGCTCGAGACGATCCGGTCGGAGCTGCTCCGCTTCGTCCCGTACATCCCCCTCGAGTGACAGAGACCCCCACGAGGCTCCCGTCACGCCTCGTCTGCCGGTCCTGCGGGTATGCTGTCATGCTCCCGGCCGAGACGGCCGGTACCGGGGTCTGTACCCGGTGCCGGGAGGTGGTGGTGGGGGTGTCGGCCGACGCACCGTGGGACCAGGCGGACGGGATACGGGGCCTCTGCGCATTCAGGTGCCCGGCGTGCGACGGCCTGCTCCGGCCCTGGCGGAACCGGGTCTGCCCATCGTGCGGTAGGAGTCTGGACGAGGCCGGATGACGGACAGCAGAGCGTCCGCGTCCTCGGACGCACCCACCCCGTGGTCACCGTAGCATCGCGCACCACCGCGAGCCTCCAAGTTCACGAGCGGTGCGGCTTTTGTCGAGGCCGGTCTGCTCGGGGATGTCGGCTCCACGTTCGAAACGTTGTTCGATCTCGTCCCCCTGCAGAAGACCGTCAGGAGGGGTGGCGAAAGCGGTGCGGGCCTATGGGCACTGCCCGGGGTACTCCTTCCCGCCGGCAACCTTCCGTGCGGCGCCCGCCGGAACCGCGAGTTCGAACCGCGCCCCATCGCCTGGGGTACCGACCTCCCGGATCTCGATCCCGGTGATGGCGAGCACCTCCCTGACCAGAAAGAGGCCAAAACCGGTGTTATCGCCGTAGCCCCGCTCGAAGATCCGCTCTTTCTGGTCGGTGGGAACACCGACACCGTCGTCCTCGCAGACGATCACTGTCCTGGAATCGCGCTCGCAGAGCGAGAACCGTACCCTGGTAACCCGTCCTCCGTGTCGGACCGCGTTCTCGATCAGGTTGTAGAAGACCCGGACGATCAGCGCGTCCGCGTAGACCTCCAGGTCCCCCGGGAGGTCGTTTTCAACCCGGACCACCCCGAGGGACACGTCCCGGGACGCCTGGTCGATGAGGGTGCGGACGTCCTGCCAGGCGGGGGCGTGCACCCCGATCTCCTCGAACGTCTTCGTGAACAGGATCATCGAGGCGATCCGGTCGGCGGCGGCGGTGCAGTGACGGGCGTACTCCTGCAGCTTCGGATCGGTCTGCTTCGACTCAAGGAGGCTCATGAAGCCGCGCAACACCGTCAGCTGGTTGTCGATGTCGTGGCGAGTGATCCCGGAAAGGAGGTTGAGTACCCGGTTCGCCCGGAGCAGGCTCTCCTCCAGGCGGACCCGCTCAGTCGTGTCGAGGATCACCGCAACGAAGACCGGCGCCGTGCCGGCCCTGACCAGCTGGAGGTGAACTTCCACCGGGTAGAGGGACCCGTCCTTCCTCCTGTGGACGGTGGAGAAGACCTGGATCTCGACCTCGCCAGATCGGAGCGGCTGGACCAGGGCCTCGAACTCCTCTGCGGTGATCAGGGGCTTCAGGTCGAGAGGCGTCATCTGCCGGAGCTCGTCCATGGAGTAGCCCACGTTCTCCAGGGCCCCCCGGTTCACCCCGATGAAGTGGAGGGTTTGTTCGTCGAAGGTGTAGATCTCGTTCAGGGAGGATTCGAGGATCCGGCCGAACTGGGTCAGCATCGCCTCGTCCTCTTTTCTCTTCGTCACGTCGTGGTAGGTGCCGGCGATCCTTACAGGTCTCCCGTCCGAACCACGCTCGACCACCCGCCCCTTCGCGAGGATCCATGACCATTTACCGGGGCCGGACTCGTATCGGTACTCGGCCTCGTACACCTGGCTCCTCCCATCGAGGAGGTCCTGAAAGCTCTGGTAGGCTCTCTCGCGGTCGGCCGGGTGTATGAGGCCCTTCCACTGCTCCAGGGTGACGGTCTCCTCTATCCCACCGGGCCGTAGGGGGTTGGTAAAGGCCAGCCCTTCCGTAATCGAGACGTCCCAGGTTCCGACCTCTCCCCCTTCGAGCACAAGTGCCAGCCGCTCCCGACTCTCGCGGGCCTCCCGCTCCTGCCGGGTCAGCTCCTCGATCGTCGACCTGAGCTCCTCTTCGGTGGCGGCGATCTCTTCGTTGGAGATGATCAGCTCCCGGTTCCTGGCGATGAGTTCGGCCCCTGTCCGCTTCTGCTCGGTGATGTCGTGCAGGACCCCGAAGAGGACGTCCCTCTCGGGGTCGTACTCCGCCTGGGCAAAGACATCGACGTCCCTTCCATCAGTCCGTCGGAGCCGGTACTCGACCTCGAAGGGAATTCCGGTCATCATCAAATCCCGCCCCTTCGCCGTAAGGCGCTCCAGGTTTGTCTGGTCGAGCAATCCTGCTATCTCCGTCAAGGGCCAGGTCTCTTTATCCAGCCCCAGGATCACCTGCGCTCCCTTGGAGGCGGTCAGGGTCCCCCGGCGGCGGTCGACCTCCCAGTGTCCTATCCCGGCGATCTCCTCGGCCCGGCGGAACCGCTGCTCGCTCTGTCGGAGGGCCCGCTCCGCCTCCATGCGCTCGTCGACCGGCCGCGAGGTGATCACGATGCCCTCGATCCCGGGGGTCTCGACGAGGTTGACTGCCACGGCCTCGACATGGATATACGTACCGTCCGCCCGGCGGATCCTGACCGGGGTCGCCGTCCCCGGGTTGGTCCTTGCAAAGACCTCGTCCATCGCCTCCCTGGCCCGGGCGGTGTCGTCGGGGTGGATGAACTCGAGGGGGCTCTTGCCAATGGTGAAGCCCTCGGGATACCCGAGGATGCGCCGCCCGGAGTCCGACTCGTAGGTGATCCGCCCGTCGCGGTCGACGATCCGGATGATGTCGGAGGAGTTCTGGATCAGGGAGCGGAACCGGAGTTCGCTCTCGGCGAGGGCCTTCCCGGTCGACTGCCGATCCACGGCGATCCGCACCTGATGGGCGAGCTGGAGGTACTGAGCCTCGGGCTCGCCCCCCTTCTGGACGTAGAAGTCGACCCCGTTGTTGATCGCCTGGATCACGATCTCCTCGCGCCCCCGGCCCGTAAAGAGGATGAAGGGAATACGGCCGAACCGTTCCCGGACCGCGATGAGGAACCGAATGCCGTCCATCCCGGGCATCTGGTAGTCGGAGATGATCGCGTCGAATACCTCCCTCTCCAGGAGTGCGATGGCCTCTGCCGCTGACGCGACGGTGGTGACCGAAAAGTCACCGGCCATCTCGAGGAACAGTCTCCCGATCTCGAGCAGGTCGGGTTCGTCATCGACGTAGAGCGCCCGAATTGGCCGTATCATCCCTGCTCTTCACTCTCGCGGACAGGTATCAATACCTTTCGTTTCGTCTCCGGGGCATGGAGTTTGAAGAGCCCCGAGCGAGCAGGAGGCCGCTCGACCCCTGGGAGATCCCGGCGAGTGCGGTAAGCGGGTCGCCCCCAGCGGTGGGCTGGCATGCCCGGTCCCGGTCGTGGACGGTCCATACCGGCGGCGGTGCTGCTCCCATTCCCATCGAGGGTCTCTCTCTATTCCGGCTGGTCATCCGCCGATACATCTCCGGCGGCGTGGGTCGCCGTCAGAACGAGTAGGAGGGCGAGGAGTGCGCCGGAGTGGTAATCCTGCCCAGCTATGCCGATACCCCTTTAGAGGACTAAAAAGGCTGTTGATCGGGCTTGAGTCAGAGAATAAACTGGGCGCCAGTCTAGTGGATTGCCCCCTTGCTGATCCAGGCGATCGTATGGGTTGGTGTCATCAGAGCCCGCGATCGCCTCGAAGCTGCGCGATAGATAAAACCTGCATGGCCTGAATGCCCTCGACGACCTCAGCGATGTCCGCCGCATCGTCCTCAGTAAGGGATTGTTGCCGATCGCCAGGTTGGCAGGGTGGTCGATCAGATCCACATGGGGTCTCGTGTGGGTATACCTGAAGGTTGTCGAGTGACCTTGTGCCGGATGCGAACAATACGTCCGTGGGGACCGGTTACCGGTCGCCTTTGTGGCGCTGATCTACACGAAATATATGGCAACTGCCATCAAGACGACCTGCTTCACCTCCTTACAATAGAGCGAAAGGACTCTTTCAGCAGAAAGTTCCCGTGTTCAGGGTGAGCAGGGAAGGTTCGAAAGAAAATGACGGGACAGACGGACAGAATTGCAGAGAATGGCGTTCGGAACGGCGTAATCAGAGTGTTCCGGAAGATCCTCGGTAACTTTATCATCCAATGTGATATCGTCTACATTATATGAAATCCGAACCTCTCCTCCTTCTATTCATCCTCCTGTTTTTTCTGTGCGCAGTCGTCCCTCCCGTCTCCGCATCGGAGAGTTATATCTTTACGGGGAAATGGGGAGTCTACGGCTCCGGTGACGGACAGGTCCACTATCCGGAGGGTATCGCGATCACCGCCGCGGGCAGTGTCTACCTCGTCGACACGATGAATAACAGGGTCCAGAAGTTCACGTCCACCGGTACCTTTGTGTCGCAATGGGGTGTCAAGGGCACCGCCAACGGGCAATTCGATACACCGAGAGAGTGCGCCGTCGATAACGACGGCAACGTATACGTTGTGGACTCCCTGAACAACCGTATCCAGAAGTTCACATCGAGTGGAACATTCGTCACGATGTGGGGGGAAGAGGGGAGTTACGGCCCGGGGCAGTTCAGCAATCCGATGGGGATCGCCGTGAGTAACGCGGGCGATGTCTATGTCGTGGACAGGGACCACCACCGGGTGCAGAAATTCACCTCGACCGGCGGTTATGTCTCCATGTGGGGCGACCTCGGGACGGGAAACGGTCAGTTCTATAGCCCCACCGGCATCGCGACCGATCGTGCCGGGAATGTATATGTCGCCGATTCCTGGAACCATCGGATCCAGAAGTTCAGTTCGACCGGCACCTACGTCACGCAATGGGGCACGTGGGGAAATGGGGACGGCCAGTTCAACAACCCGATGGATATCGCTGTGGACGGCACCGGATATGTCTACGTGACGGACCGGGTGAATCACCGCGTTCAGAAGTTTACGTCGACCGGGACATTCGTCACGAAATGGGGGGAATACGGCTCGAATGATGGGCAGTTCGACGGGCTGTGGGGTATTGCGGTCGACAGCGCGGGTACCGTCCATGTCGTCGACACGGTCAATAATCGCGTCCAGACGTTCGCGAAACAGGGAACGACCCCGGTCCCGACCGCGACGCCGACTCCGACCGTAACACCGACCTTGACCGTACCGACACTCAAGCCGGTGCCGGGTGCGTCCGGCCTGCCACAGGATCTGGACCGCGACGGGCGGTGCGAGGACGTGAACGGCAACGGCCGGGAGGACTTTGCCGATATTGTGCTCTACTTCAACCAGATGGCCTGGATCGCGGGGAACGAACCGCTGGAGGCGTTCGACTACAACGACAACGGGCGGATCGATTTCGCCGATGTCGTCAGGCTCTTCACCGATCTCAGCGGCGGCCCCACCCCGACTCCCATGCCCATCACACCTACTCCGACGATCACGCAGGGCCCTTTCATCGCTCAGATCGTCAATCCCTCCACCGAACCGCAGACCATTCGTTTCAACGACACGATCGCGGTCACCATCCCGGGAGGGGTGCTCGCCAGCCCGTCGGTCCTCCTCGTTCAGAGCGTGACGAGTCCGCCGGCACCGCCGAGAGAAGGGGACGTGCCCCTCACATCGATCGAAGTCTCGCTCGGCGACCAGCACGAGTTCTCGTCGGAGATCGTGATCGAAGCACCGTATGACCCCGCCCGCATCCCGGCCGGGTCGGATACCCTCGGGGGAGTGACGGGGGGCTACTGGGATGCGGGGAGTGCCGCGTGGGTCCTGGTACCCGCAACCATCGACGAGGATCGGCATGTCGTCACCCTGGCGACGAGGCACCTGACGGTCTTCGAGTGGTTCATCGGGTCGACCGTTCACAAATATTTTGCGACGGCGGGCCACGTCGTCGTCTATTATGATACGAACGACGATGCCTTCGCCAGATATTTCGACACCGCCCACACGTTCGCCGACGCACGAGCCATGGCCGTCTGGTGTTCGCAGGTCCTCGAAGACCAGTATTCGACCTATACGGCGATGGGGTTCGACCCCGCGAACCCGAGCCTCGATGGCAATGGCAAAGTCGTCGTCCATATCGGGAAATACCCGGACGGGGCCGAATGGTCGTGGTCGAGCGGCCATATATATGTGTCCATCTACCCGACCGTGGATCCTCCGGACGAGATCCACGCGCTCCGGCAGGATCTCAAACACGATCTCTTCCATGCGGTCCAGAACAGTTATATCACGGTCCCGGCTATGCTGAACAACCGCTGGTGGATGGATGCCACCGCGGACTATGCGGCGGGCGAGTGGCCGCCGATCACTCCGGATTACTTTGTAAAACCCATCGACAGTTCGAGTGAGCCGCACATGTACCAGACTGCCGGGTTGATCCAAACGATGCTACGTGTGAGCGGAGCGACCTTCCCCGAACTCTGGGACTACTCCATCGCCTCGGGTGGCGACATCTATACCCGGCTCGACCCCTTCATGAAGACGCACGGCTCCACGCTCGGCAAGGCTTACCTGGAATTCGCCCGGGAGCACCGTACCCTCCTCCCCGACGAAGGGACGAGCTGGTTCGTCGATGGTGACCCTGATTATGAGATGAACCATCAGTTCACCCCCGCACCGAAGGGAGGCATACGAAACTGGACCGTTCGAGTCGATGTGTTTCCATCCTTCACTGCTCCGCGCCTTGTCGGAATCGGAGTCGTTGACGGCGAGACGCTCCCCGACACGACGCTGGTCTTCTTCGAGAACGAGGATCGAAACTGGACGAACACGCCCTGCCTCCTCAACGCCTCCGATGATGATACGATCATCGTGCATGCCCTGAACGTCGCGGACAGCACGGCCAATGTCGCCCTCTCCGTCCGGGAACCATGGGTCTATTTCAATTCGGTGGAACTGGTCGAACCGAACCACCAGCTCGTCGAGGGTCGAGTGATCGTGTCTCATATCCCGATCGGGATCAAGGCCTTGCACCTCGAATGTTCCAGATTTGGTCATAGGACATGGGACACTTCGGGTTTCGACCCGGGGCAGATGTCGAGCGGCACGATGAGTACGACCGTCGAAGTCACGGGAGATCGGGTGGAAGTGCCGGTGTATATTCGTCGTGATCAGCCGCCTCCAAACACGGGAGGTACGCAACAACTGAATATCGATGTCCACGAGGATACGACCGGCGAGCTGCATCTCTTCGGAAATTTAGTTGTTCCGATCAGGTTGCTGAAAGATTGAGCGGGGCCCGGCCGATCGCCGCCCCCTCCCCCCCCTCGATGATCGCTCATGACGGCCGACTCTCTTTCGAGTGTCGCACGGTCGATGCCGAGAACCGCTGGAGACCCCGGCGCAATCGATCACATCGCAGGGGAGTCTTTGCGACCGTACCGACCATCGGGGACGGGAATAAACCAAAGGGAGCGCTCCGATCTCAATGGGCACTTCACGAGGCCGTACTCCCGTGAGATTCTTCCTCTTGCATTTGCAGAAGCCCACCATCCGGTCCCCCCTCCTCATCGATGTCCACGAGGGTCGTCCCAGATTGTCGAAGGAGCGAGAATACGTGCGAAACAGCTCCGACGGTACTCGTTCTCCGCTCGAGTTACCTGGTGATCAGTTCCATCACGTGCGCGTCCGGACCATTTATGGTACGCTTCCGGAAACGCCGTATCGATCGGCTGTCCCGGTATGCACCGTTTCTATATGTTCGCAGCAGGTTGATATCTCCCGTCTTCGAGCTCGTGGGCGTGTCCCGACGCTTGCATCCAGCCTTTTCGCCGCATCGCTTGACGAGATGCCGAAGAAGGACGGCTGGTGGGTTTCAAAGAGCCGGAAGCAGGTCTCAAGTACCTGCACCTTATCGGGCGTGATGCCCCTCCGGATGTCGACCTTGCCCCTGGCGATCCCCCCTCTTCGAAGGTCTTCCGGAGCTCGGGAAAGATGGGGGCTGTCAGCTCGTTACGCTCAGGGCGGTGATGAGGGGGGCAATAAGGTCGAGCCTCTCCTTACGATCATACGGCCGTACGAGGATTGATTCCTCTCTTTTTCGCGCGGGCGGCCCGCCCCCGTTCTAGCGAGTGTGGCGGGAAGTGGCTGGCCGCCGCGACGTCCATGATGGTGAAAGGCCGCCCACGTCACCCTGACGGCTCGAGGCGTTCGCCCTCCAGCAAGACCCGCCGATCCGGTCGATAATGGTCAGGTCACGTGATTTTGAACGACTCGACCTTCGTCGTACCTCCATTCATGTTGTTGGATGTCGACCCGTTGAGGACGTTGACCGTATCTCCCATCACCACAAAGCTCTGTCTGGAGCGGGGAATCTGAAGCAATACCTGCTCTTCCCATGGGTCGGTCTGCGGGTAGTACAGCAGGACTGCAGGATCTATCTTCTCCTCTGAGGCGTCACCCGCAACGACGATCTTCCCGTTTTCGGCCGCGCCTCCGCTGACCCCCTTTCCGCGCCGCCGGAGGCTTGAAACCGCCGTTCAGCGACTGGTGGTTGAGAAGTACTTGTTGACCTGGGCAACAGTGCTCGACCTCTCCCCGGTACCGCCGCGGCCGTTGATGACATTGAAGTCGCTTCCGATGGCCGAGTTTCTCCGTTCTGCCGGCTGAACGGTGCATCGGGGAGCTTCGTCAGGTTGTCGAGGACTGAGAAGACCTCGAAGCCCGATAGCGTGCGCCGCGCATCACCGGTTCCGGCGATGCCGCCGATCACGTAGATCTTTCCATCGACGGCCTCTACCATCGGGTTCCACCGTGCGGTGGGCATCGAGGGCACGGTTGTCCAGGTGCCGTTCTTGGGTTCGTCTTCCACCATCACGGCGAGGGCGTATCCTGACGAGTCCATTCCCCCGATGAGGTAGATCTTCCCGTTTGCAGCCTCCGTTGCCGGACTTATCCGTTCGATGGGTGCCGAAGCCGACGTGGCGCCGGTTCCCTCTCTCGAATCCGCGGATCAGGACGAATAGCATTATCCCGTGACGAGCAGAGCTCCGACCAAGAGGACTTAAACTCCCAGTGTACGATTTCGGATGGGTTACGATCTGATAGGGTCCACATAAGGGGTTTCGCGTTTCATCTCGATGAGATGGGGCGGCGCAATTCCCCTATCCGTCCCGGCGGTCCGAAAGCATACCGGCAACCGCCTGCCGCTCTGATCATGCAACCGGTTCGATCAGTCCTTCATCGTCCTGGGACGGGCTGTAGACCCGGCGAGAGACCGGGAACGCCTCCATCGCCCCGGCAGAATAGGGACCGAGGAGGTGGAAGAGCTCGTCTAAGACTAGCGGTGTTGGGTCTAGCCAGCGCTCTTCCGTCTCGGGTGTGAGGATCACCGGCATCCGGTCGTGGATGGGTTGGATAACGTCGTTCGCCGTCGTCGTGATGATCGTGTAGGTGGGGTGCTCAGTGCCCGTCGGATGCGTCCAGAGGTTGTAGAGGCCGGCGAACGCGAAGAGGGGGGGCTCTTTCACCTGGATGTAATACGGCGTCTTCTGACTGCCGTCCTTCTTCACTCGAAAAATCCGCTCGCCGGCACTAGGCAGCGGCGGTGCCGGAGGAGGCCCCGCAACATCGGGCGCTCGGTAAGCGTCTCGGCGCGGGCGTGGATCGGTCGGGGGTACTGGGTCGGCTCCCTGGCCCAGTGAGGGACGAGCCCCCATTCCATCATGACCCGCTCCACCTGGTCGTCCTTCACCACGATCGGCATCTCCTTGAAGGGCGTGACGTTGAACCGAGAGCGGCAGGACGGCTCTGAGGGTGGACCCTGAACCGGTTTATGAGGTCATCGGTGCAGATCAGCGAGTTCAGCCACACATCGTACCCTCTCCGTTTCGCTCATGAATGATGAAGGATGGCTTCCGCGGATTAGTGTGCCGGCTCCGAGTCCGTGAAATTCGAGAATCAACGGGGTACTCGATGGGATCTCTCCCGAAAATACATCGTCGAACGGTCCGCGTCCCGACTATCCAGTCTGGGTAAGAAATAATCCGATCGAAAAGATGGTCTGACTGTGCGCCCGGATGCGATAGCCGGGATTCGAACCCGAGTTAGAGGCTTGGGAAGCCCCTGTCCTACCACTAGACTACTATCGCACGCGTTCTGCAGTCTACGTTGGTCAGAGTACGATATCAACCTTATCGGGGAAGCCTACAGCTTCCCCGCATACTTCTCGGGATCGGCATCGAACGCCTTCTTGCACCCGGGAGCGCAGAAATAGACCTTCTTTCCCCCGTATTCGCTCGTCCACTTCGCCGTCGCCTCGTCGACGTCCATATCGCAGATTGGGTCACGTGCCATGGTTTCTCTCGCGACGGTCTCTGCCGTCACCTCGAATACGGTGGACTGGATAAAAAAGGTGCGGTTCAGGAGCGCTGGTGTTTTCGGATCAGGGCGAGGGAGTTGGAGAGGAGAGAGGTGGTGACGAGGAGCATGCCGGCGACGGCGAGGGCTGCGCCGGTGACGAGCCCTTCCGCATGGAGGAGGGCCGTCGAGTTGAACGTAGAGAGGGACCAGCCGGCCGCCCCAACGCCGATGGAGAGGAAGACCGAACCGAACATCGCCGATGCGGCTCGGGGCTGGGTGAACGTAAAGAGTCCGAGCAGAGCGGAGGGGAGGGTCGGCGGAGCCGCCACGGCTACCCCCTCCCCGGGAATTCGGAGCCGCCGGACCCTGAGGCCGAAGCTCTCCGCCACCTCGATCATCCCCTCGGGTCCCGAGAGGTCGCTCCCCTTGTCGAAGGCGCGTGCGATCGCCCGCCGGTCGAGGACGAGCAGGCCGATCCGGTCCTCCCCGCTCTCCCCGATCACCAGGTCGGTCGTTCCGTCGCGGACCGGGCCCGTCAGCCGGGCGATGCACTCCTGCCGGCAGAGCTGGTCGTCGAAGAGGACAACGAGCAGGTCCGCGCCGGTCCGCGTCGCGTAGGCGACTGCCTCGCGCAATCCATCGTACGGCTCCGCCAGCGGCGCCCGTGTCACGATGGGCGTTCCGGTGCAGGTGACGATCTCGGCTGTCCGGTCGGTCGACCCCTCATCGATCACGACCACTGCATCAGCGGACTGCCGGGCCCGCATGATCAGCGACCCGATCACCAGCTCGGCATTGCGGCAGGGCAGCGCGATCAATCCGCTCATCGGCTCCACTCCCGAAGTTCTCTCTGATCGATCGGTCCCGTTCGCAGGATACCCTGGACAGTGAGGACGCACCGGTTTCTGCGGCATACGTTCAGCCGATTACGTACAGAAGAGGGCTTCAACAACCAGGACCACATCCTGCAGCAAGACACCATGGACCACTGCAAATCCGTTCCAATTTTATATCAGCTCTTGGGAGATATGAGTCTGTCTCTTTTTATCGACGGCGGTACAGGGTGAGAAATACGCTCACCAGGGCCGCAAAAAACGCTATAGGCGTTGTACTGCCGGCCTTTCGATAGGTTTCCGTCACGATCGGGGGGATCGGCACCGCTGTCGTCCTGGGCAGCTCGAGGGGTGGAGTGGTGGGGAGCGAGACGTAGGTGAAGGAGAGCGCCACCTGCGTCTCGGTCGTCTCCGGTGACCCCGGAGGAGGCGGGGGCTCGGGAGTGGGTGTCGGCGGGCGCGGGGTCGCCCGCACGGTCGGCCAGAGTGTTGCGTCCCGCGGGTGGTCCTCGCTGCTCGACGGGGTGCCCGGATCGAAGGGTACCGGCGCCGGTGGTGCCGGGGTGGTCGGTACCCATGCTGTCGGCCGGGCCGGCTCCTGCCCTGCCGCCGGGACGGCGAAGAGGGCGATCATCAACAGCAGTATGATACAGAGGCAGGTCGTGCCCCTCCCTGGGTACCGCGGCGGGGGCGGCATCAGGCCTCGCGCCCCCCATCTGGCTCCCGCCGCACCCGCGGGGTCCAGGTACGGAGGAGGAGCGAGAGCGAGACGACCGTGACCGAGGAGAGGGCCATCGCCCCCGCCGCCCACTCGGGCCGGAAGACGATGCCGGTGAACGGGTAGATCAGGCCGGCACCGACCGGGATCAGGGCGGAGTTGTAAAAGAAGGCCCAGAAGATGTTCTGCCGGATTCGGTCCATCACCTTCCGGCCGAGCTCGATCGCGGCGACCGCGTCCAGGAGGTCCGAGCGGATCAGCACGACGTCCCCCGACTCGATCGCCACGTCGGTCCCGGAGCCGATCGCGATCCCGAGGTCGGCCGTCGCGAGTGCGGGGGCGTCGTTGATCCCGTCGCCGACGTACGCGACCCGTTCCCCGTTCGCCTGGAGCCGGCGGACCTCCTCCGCCTTCTCCCCGGGCAGGACCTCGGCGAGCACACGGTCGATCCCGATCCGCGCCGCGATCGCGTCGGCCGTGCGCCGATTGTCACCGGTGATCATGGCGACCGAGAGCCCCATCTGCTTCAACGCCGCGATCGCCCGGGGCGTCGTCTCCTTGACCGGGTCGGCGATCGCGAGCACACCGGCTGCCCTGGAGTCCACACCGACGAAGACCGCGGTCTTCCCCCCTTTCTCCAGGGCCTGTGCCGCCTCCTCGGCTCCCGGCGGGAGCGTGAGCCCGCTCTCGGCGAAGAGGCTGCGCGAGCCGACGAGCACATCGCGGCCGCCGACGCGGCCTCGGACCCCCTGTCCCGCGAGGGTGTCGAACTGTTCGGCAACCTCGACCGGCACCCCCTCTGCGCCGGCCGCGTCCAGCACCGCGAGCGCGAGCGGGTGCTGCGAGTTCGCCTCGACGGCGGCGGCATACGCGAGGACGTCCGCATGGTCGAGGGCGAGGGGCAGCACGTCGGTCACAGCAGGGGCGCCACGCGTCAGCGTCCCGGTCTTGTCGAACGCGACGAGGGTGATCCGTTCCGCGTTCTCGAGCGCTTCGCCGTTCCGAACGAGGACGCCGAGCTCGGCCCCGCGCCCCACCCCGACCGTGACCGCCGTGGGGGTGGCGAGCCCGAGGGCGCAGGGGCAGGCGACCACGAGCACCGAGATGAGTGCGGTGAGCGCGAAGAGGAGGGTCTCTCCGAGCAAGTAATACCAGGCGACGAAGGCGACGATCGCTATCGCCAGGACAACCGGGATGAACCACGCGACCGCCCGGTCCGCGATCCTCTGGACCGGTGGGCGCGACCCCTGCGCCTGCTCGACGAGGGCGATGATCTGGGAGAGCACGGTCTCGCGCCCGACCCGTTCTGCCCGGAACCGGAGGACCGAGTTCTGGTTGATCGTCCCCCCGATCACGCCGTCGCCGGCCCGTTTCCCCACAGGCACCGGCTCGCCGGTGATCATCGACTCGTCGACGAAGCTCTCTCCCTCCTCCACTCTGCCGTCGACCGGCACCCGTTCGCCCGGTCGGACCAGGACCAGGTCCCCGGGGACGACGTCCTCGACCCGCACCTCGACCTCTCCCGCCTCCCGGAGAACGGTCGCGGTCGGGGGGGTCAGTTTCATCAGCGCCCGGATCGCCTGGCCCGTCCGTCCCTTTGCCCTGGCCTCAAGATACCGGCCCAGGGTCAGGAACGCGGCCAGCATCACAGCGGTCTCGTAGAACATGTAGTCGTGCGAGAGGACGACCCCGAAGGTGCCCATCAGCGAGGCGACCAGCGAGACCCCGATCCCCATCGCGTACATCACGTCCATCGAGAGTGTCCGGTTTCTCAGGCTGATCCCGGCCGCACGGAAGATCGGGGCGGAGACGTAGACGAAGGCCGGCGTCGCCATCACGAGGTGGACCCAGGAGAGGTGGTGCATCGAGAGCCCGGTCGGAAGCCACATCGAGAGCATGAGGGGGATGGAGACCCCGAACCCGACGAGCATCCGCCGGCGCTTGTCGGCGAGGTCCTCCTCGATCGCCGCCCGCTCGGCCTCCTCCGTGAGCTCGCCTTCCAGGCCCAGGTACTGGTACCCCGCCGCCTCGATCCCGTCTGCGAGGTCGCGGACCTGCACGAGTGACGGGTTGTACGTCACCTGTGCCCGCTCGGTGGCGAGGTTGACCTCGGCCTTCACGACCCCGGGGACCGACCGGAGCGCCTCCTCGATCGCCTGGACACACATCGCGCAGACCATGCCTCCGACCCGGAGAGTCGCGGTGGCGTGGACGACGCCGTACCCGGCATCGGTCACGGCGCGTTCGAGCGAAGCGAGGTCGGTCCTGTTCGGATCGTAATCGACCTCCGCCGTGTTCGCCGCGAGGTTAACGCGGGCCGAACGGACCGCCGGGTCCTTTGCGAGCGCCTCCTCGACCGCCAGTGAGCACGATGCGCAGTGCATCCCCGAGACACGGAGCGCCGCGCGCCGGGTCTCTCTCTCCGGTTCCATCACCGTCTCCTTGACGCCCCTCCCCAAAAGACTATACCCGTCCGTAGACGTCCTCGAACCGGACGATGTCGTCCTCCTCCAGGTACTCACCGATCTGGACCTCGATCACCTCGAGCGGGATTCGCCCGGGGTTTCCGAGCCGGTGGCGCTGGCCGGTCTTGACGAAGGTGGACTCTCCCTGTGCGAGCAGCTGCACCTCGCCGTCGAGCTCCACCTCCGCGGTGCCCGAGACCACGATCCAGTGCTCGGAGCGGTGATGGTGGAGCTGGAGGGAGAGGCGCCTCTCGGGCCGGACCGTCACCCGCTTGATCTTGTAGGCCCCGTTCACCTCCAGGACCTTGTACGAGCCCCAGGGGCGGTGCTCCTCCCGGTGATGGACGACCACCGGGTCGCCGGCTGCTTTGAGCCGAGCGACGAGCTCGCGGACCCTCCCCGTCTCGGGCTTCGCAGCGACCAGGAGGGCGTCGTCCGTGTCCACGACAACCAGGTCGTCGACCCCGATCAGCCCGACCCGCTTCCCTCCGGCCCGGACGTAGTTGTTGTGCGCGTCGAGATAGAGGGCGTCGCCGGCGTTCCCCGCCTCGTCGACATGCTTCTCGGCCCCCGCGAGGGCGGCGAAGTCCCCGAGGTCGGACCAGTCCGCGTGGAGCGGCACCACCGCGACGCGGCTCGAGTGCTCCAGGAGGCCGTAATCGATCGAGACCGAGGGCATCGGATCGTAGTCCGGCGGCAGGGCCGCCACCCCGGACGCTACCTCCGGCTGGTGGCGGGCGAGCTCGTCGAAGAAGACCCCGGTGGAGAGGAGGAACATCCCGGAGTTCCAGAGGTAGCCTTCCCGGAGGTAGCCCTCCGCCGTCTCCCTGTCCGGTTTCTCGACGAAGGCGTCGACCTCGAACCCGCCCTCGAGCGGGGCGCCCGGTCGGATGTAGCCGTACCCGGTGTGGGGCGAGACGGGTGCGACCCCGAAGGTGACCAGCCGGTCCTGTGCGAGCGGCTCTGCGGCGCGGATCGCTTCGAGGGCCGAGTCCTCGAGGAGGTGGTCGCTCGGGAAGATTGCCGCGGTCGTCTCACCGTTCGCCTCGCGGATGGCGGCCATCGCCCAGGCGATGGCGGGCAGGGTGTTGCGCCCCTCGACCTCGGCAAGGAGGTGGGCATCGTTGCACCGTCCCCCAAGGGCCTCGACCTGGTCGCGGATCAGGTACCGGTGCGCTTCGTTCGTCACCACCCAGATGCCGTCGCCCCCGGCGAGGGACCGGGCCCTGAGCCAGGTGCGCTGGAAGAGCGACCGGTCCCCGACCGGGAGGAACTGCTTTGGATACTGTTCCCGTGAGAGCGGCCAGAGCCTGGTCCCCGAGCCGCCGGCCAGGATGATGCACTGCATGCATCCCCATTGGCCTCAGGTGGGGTTAAGGTTCGCGCCGTTCCCCGAGCCGCTCGGCCTCCCGCCGCACGATCGCGAGCCCGGCCCCGAGGCCCAGCAGGATGTTGAGGTGGTAGACGATCAGCCGCCAGAGCACAATCATCACCCCGAGGGCCCACGAGGGGACGAAGAGCCCGTAGAGCGAGGCGGCGGACGCCTCGGCGATCCCCGCGCCGCCCGGGGTGAATGGGAGAAGCGCGATCACGTTGACGAGCATCTGGCAGAGGAGCGACTGGACCCAGGACGGAGCGAGGCCGAGGGAGAGCAGGACGAAGGAGGCGACCAGGAAGTCGAGGACCCAGTAGCCCGCGGAGCAGGCGAGGGCGAGGGCGATGTGCGGCAGCCCCCGGCCGGCGAACCGCCGGAAAGAGGCGTGGCAATGGTCCACCTCGCGGTCGATCCGGTCCTCGAACCTCCGTACCCGGCAGGCGACGGCCCCGGGGAGGACGCGACAGAGCCCCCCGCCGGCACCCCGGAGGAGGCGCTTGACCCCCCGTGGCGATCGGACGGCGAGGACGAAGAGGCCGAAGACCACGAGGACGAAGAGGCCGATCGCCGGCACAAGGGGCCCCCCGTCGACGCCGAGATCCACGAGCTGCCGCCCGAGCAGGGCGACGGCGGCGACGATGGCCACGAGCAGCAGGAAGACGTCGAGGAGGCGCTCGGTGACGACCACCGCGGTCGCGTCCCCCGCTCGCAAACCCGCCCGGTAGAGCTCGTGGGCCCGGAGCGGCTCGCCCCCGGCAGACGCGGGTGTGACAGCCGCCGCCAGTACGCTCGCGAGCACGATTCGCCCGCAGGTGTGGACCGGCACCCGGTAGCCGAGACCTCCCGAGAGGAGCCGGAGGCGCCCGGTCCAGCAGAGCAGGGCAGCGATGTGAGAGAGGAGCGCGACCCCGACCCAGCGCCAGTCGAGCTGATCGAGCGCCCCCCAGGTCGCCTGGTCCACTGTCAGGACGAGGACTATGCCGAGGACGAGGGCCGAGAGCGAGACCGCGACGAGGAGCCAGCCGCGCTGCCGCATCCTACACCGCGAAGAGGGATCTGTCCCGGACGATCGCGACGAGGCCGACCCGGACACCCGCGTCGAGCCAGCCGTACCCGTACGAGAGGAGGGCGAGCGCGGTCTCTCGGTCGCGGCCGGTCCAGACCTGCCCGAGGCGTGAGCAGCAGACGGCGACCCGGAGGACCGCATCGGCGGCCTCCCGGGCCGGGCTCGCCGGGTCGGGGGCGGGGCGCGCGGCCGCGACGGCCCCGACGAGCATCGCGGCGTACCGCCCTGTCTTCTCTTCGAGCTGGCTGGCCCGCTCGGGTGGGACAATACCTCCCGGGGGTCGTAGGGCCTCCCCGCCACCGGTCACGAAGCCGAGCGCGATGAGAGCATCGAGCCAGCCGGCGGCGTAGGTGACCGAGGCGAGCGCGTTCACAGGGTCGGACCGGTCGGCGAAGGTCGCGGCGTCGGCCCGATACGCCCTGACCATCGCGAAGCAGTCATCGACCGAAGGGGAGAGGAGCGAGCCTTCGGCGAGCGCCGACCCGGCCCCGGCCAGGCAGCGGTCGAGCGCCTCGAGCGCGGCCTTCATGGTCATGGCCGGGCGAAGGCGTCCAGGTACTCCTCCTCCATCGGATGAAGCGGCCCGGGCACGACCAGGATGTGGAGCGGGCCGCCGAAGTCGACGGATCGGACATCATCGGCTGTGCCTGCCACGACGACGGGTGCGGGCGAGCCGCCACGCGCCACGCCGATGTAGCGTTCGATCGAGAAGCCAATGGAGGCGGCGAGGTCCTCGAGCAGGTCGACCGCCTCGGGTATCCGCATGTACCGGTCCTGCTGGATGTCCAGGTAGACGAGCGTGTGGAGTCCCGCCGCCAGGTTCTCCCGGACCACCTCCGCCGGGGTGGTCGGGCGCCAGCTGCCGTGCGGGAACGGGAGCGAGCAGGAGCGTCCGAACCGGTAGTTCTGGAGCCCGGTGAGGCCCGCCACTGCCGTGGCGATCGAGGCGCCGTGGACGATCCCGCTCGGGATGCCGCGTTGGTGGGCGCGGAGCCGGAGGTCGATGTGCGTGGTAGAGACCATCGGGTCTCCGGGGACACAGAAGGCGACCGTGCCCTCGCGCGCCGCCTCGAGGAGTGCGTCGGGCCGGTTCTCCACGTCCTCGCGCCCGAGCACCGTCACCTCGCGGCCCCAGGTCTCCTCCATCGCGGCATGGTCGGCCCCCATCAGGACCGAGGTGTAGCCCTCCAGGAAGACCTGGTCCGCCGCCGCGATGACGCGCCGGCCCCGGAGCGAGATGTCCTCGAGGTCCCAGAGGCCGAGGCCGACGAACCAGAGCATTCAGGCCTCCGGTGCGGGATCCAGGCCGGTCCGGTTGGTGTTCATTCGCCGAAGCTCTTGGACCCGAAGAGAATAAGGGCTTTGGTGGCTGGGTCAGCCGGCCATGACGTGGACGAAAAAGCCGATCGCGAGGCCGAGTGCGACCGTGTAGATCGTGATCAGGGCCGCGATCCGGGTGCCGATCTCGCGCCGGAGGACCGCGATCGTCGAGATGCAGGGGACGAACAGGGTGGAGACGATTGCGAAGGTGTAGAGCTGGACGCCGGTCATCACCGTGTCGAGCGAGGCGGTCCCCGCGAGCACGACCAGGGTCTCGAAGGCCATCTCCTTACGAAGGATGCCAAAGAGGAGCGCGGTCGAGGCGTAGTCGGGCAGCCCCAGAAGCCCCTCGGAGACCGGGGCGAAGGCGGCCTGGAACGCGGCGATCACCCCGTAGTAGCCGAGGAGCCCGAGGACCACACTGCTTGCGAGGAGGAGCGGCATCGCGATGTACAGGAACTCCTTGATCCGGAGCCAGGACTTGACGAGCACCATCTTCGGCATCGGCCGGCGGAGCGCCGGCATCTCCAGGACCATCCCGAGCTGGGGCCCGGGGGTGATCCGGCTCAGGACCAGGCCAGTCAGGCCGATCAAGACCAGCACCACGGCGTAGATCGAGAAGGCTGCCGGGAGAGAGACGAATGAGGCGACTATCCCCGAGATCACCACCGTCCGGGCCGAGCAGGGGACCATGGTGATCAGAAAGGAGGCGATGATCCGCTCACGCCGGGTGGCGAGGAGGCGGATGCCCATCACCGCCGGGACGTTACAGCCGAACCCGAGCACCAGCGGGATGATCGCCTCGCCGTGGAGGCCCATCCGGTGCATCGCCCGGTCCGCCAGGAACGCGGCGCGCGACATGTAGCCCGAGTCCTCGAGGATTGCGAGGAGGAGATAGAACGTGAAGATGTACGGGAACGCGATCCCGAACCCCGATTGGAGGGCGAGTCCGATCGCCTGGAGGACCTCTTTTGCGAGCGGGTGGATGTCGAGCGCCCCGATCGGTCCGAGCAGGGCGAAATTGAAGGCCTCGACGATGTACTCCTCCAGCACCCCTCCGATGAGGAAGACCACGAGCAGCATCGAGACGAGCACCCCGACCAGGATCGGGACGCCGGGCAGCGTGCGGGTGAGGAGACGATCGAGGGCCGCCCCAACTCCAGATCCGGCGGAACGGACAACCTGGTCCGCAATCACTCCGGCATGGTTGTGCCGGTTCGTGGTGATGATCTGGCCGGCCGACATCCGGTGCCGGCGCTCGATCTCATCGCCGAGCTCTCCGGCCGTCTCGAGGAGATCGGGATCGTCCGCGAGCCCCTGAAGCGCCTGGAGTGCAGTCCTGCGGTCAACGCCGAAGGTCCGATCCAGAGAGCGGACCGCCGCCTCGACGTGGTGGTCGTACGGCACCTCGACCGTCGCCGGTCGTGCCTCGAGGACGGCGGTCGGCAGGATGCGGTCGATCCCCTGCCCGAGCGCCGCGGCGGTGGCGAGGACGGGTATGCCGAGCAGCCCCGAGAGCCGGTCGATGTCGACCGCGATCCCTCGACGGGCCGCCTCGTCGACCATGTTGACGACCGCGACCATCGGTCGGCCGTACTCCGCGACCTGGAGGAGGAGGTAGAGGTTCCGCTCCAGGCGGGTGGCGTCCAGGACCGCGACGAGGGCCGTCACGGCTTCGTCGTCGATGACGCGGCAGACGAGGGCTTCGGTCTCGGCCCCGCCCTCGAGCGAGTAGACCCCGGGCAGGTCGAGGACCTCGACCGGCTCACGCTGAAAGCAGGAGCGGCCCGAGAGGAGGTCGACCGAGGAGCCCGGGTAGTTCCCTATCTCGACCCCCACCCCGGTCAGGTGGTTGAAGATCAGGGACTTGCCGACCCCGGGGTTGCCTACGAGGGCGATGGTCAGGGGCATGGGGTCGCAAAGACAGTGGCCGCACACTCAGGGGAGAGCCCGATCTCGCAGCCCTTCACCTCGATCACGATCGCACGGTTCGAGAGCCGGCGACGGACGATGACGGTCTCCCCGGGGACGACGCCCATGTCCATCAGCCGCCGGTACCGGCCACATCGGCGGACGGCCGTGATGTTGACCCGGTCGCCCTCACCGTAGTCGAGCAGGGACAGACCGTCCGACTCGTCTCCCCCCTCGCAGGGGCTTTCGCGTTCGCACCGGCCCGGGCAGCGGAGGTGATCGGCCAGGCGGGCGATCGCCTCGTCCGAGACCCCGTGCTCGAGAGTGCAGGCCTCGCGATCGGCCGCATCGCGGGCCATGCCGAGCTGCTCGAAGAAGCAGGCGAGCGTCCGGTGCCGTCGGTGAATCCGCCGGGCGAGCCGGTGTCCCTCCTGGGTGAGGCGGGGGAAGCCCGAGCCGTCCCTGGCGAGCCGACCACTGGCCACGGCCGCCATCTCGACATCCGCGAGGTCTGCCGGTTCGAGCCCAAGGCGGGTAGCAAGCGCGGCCCGATCCAGGTCCGGGGACTCGAGGATCGCCTCCAGCAGGTCCTCCTCGCGTTCGGTGGCCGTCCCGGTCATGATCACACTCTTCTTCGCCCGGACGGTTATGGGTTGCGGGTGCCGTTCGCGAAGACTGATATGGTGTCGTGCCCTCGTACTCTGAAGAGATGTGATCACGTGGACTGCACGAACCGCCAGGTCGCCGAGACGCTCCGCCTGATGGGCCAGCTCCACGAGGTCCGTGGGGACAACCCGTTCCGCGTCCGGGCGTTCATGACCGGGGCCGACGCGATCGAACGCCTTACACGCGGGGTGAACGAACTGGATCTCGAGGAGCTCCAGGTGCTCGTCGGGATAGGGGAGCGGCTCGCGACGATCGTGCTGGAGATCTGCAAGACCGGGTCGAGCGAGGAACTGGCGGCGCTCCAGAACGAGGTGCCGGCCGGCCTCGTCGACCTCCTCCGCGTCGAGGGTGTCGGCCCGAAGACGGCCGGTCGGCTCTGGCGTGAGCTCGGCGTCACCTCGGTGGCCGAGCTGAAGGAGGCGGCCGAGCGGGGACGGATCCGCCGGCTGAAGGGGTTCGGGCCGAAGCGGGAGGCGGAACTACTCCGGGGAGCCGAGCGGTTCTCGGGCGAGGAGCGGCGCATGAACCGCGCGACCGCCGAGTTCCTCCTCTCAGGCCTCGCCGAGGTCCTGGCACCGGCACGGTACGTGGTCGCGGGCTCGTATCGGCGTGGGCGGGAGACGGTCGGCGACCTCGACCTCGTCTCGTGCGAATCGCCGAAGGAGCTAAACCCGCGCCTCGCCGCCATCGCGGACGAGGTGATCGAAATGGGCGAGCGTCGAACCTCGATACGGTACCGCGGCGAACGGGTCGATCTTCGGTTCACAACCCCCGACGGCCTCGGGCCGATGCTCCTCTACCTCACCGGATCGAAGGCGTTCAACATCAAGCTCCGTGACCGGGCCCTGCTGGAGGGTCTCCGCGTCAACGAGTACGGGATCGCCGGCCGGGACGGCGCCAGCCTCGAGACCTTCCCCGACGAGGCGTCGATGCTCGGCGCGCTCGGCCTGCCGTTCATACCCCCTGAGCTCCGCGAGGACCGGGGCGAGATAGAGGCGGCCGAACACGGCACCCTTCCCGACCTGGTGACGGCAGGCGACCTTCGGGGCGACCTCCACGTCCACTCGAACTGGTCGGACGGCGCCCTCTCCCTCGACGAGATAGCGACCGAGGGGACCCGGCGGGGCTACGAGTACCTGATCGTGTCGGACCACTCAGAGACGCTCCGGGTCGCCCACGGCCTCTCCGAACGGGACCTGGCCGAGCAGCGGCACACGATCGAGGTGATCAACCGGGACTCTCCCTGCCGGCTGATCGCCGGTGTCGAGGTCGATATCCTCGCCGACGGGACGCTCGGACTCCCGGACCGGGCCCTTGCCGACCTGGAACTCGTGATCGCCTCGCTTCATAGCGGGCTGCGCCAGGACCAGGACCAGGTGACTCGCCGGGTGATCGCCGCGTGCGAGAACGAGCACGTCGACATCATCGGCCACCCGACGGGCCGTCTTCTCGGGCGACGGAAGGCGGCGGCGGTCGACCTCTCGCGGGTGATCAAGGCCGCCGCCGAGCACGGGACGGCCCTCGAGATCAACGCCTCGCCGTTCCGGCTCGACCTCGACGACGTAGCGGTACGATCGGCCCGTGATCGGGGCGTCCGACTCTCGATTGGGACGGATGCCCACCGGGCCGACGAGCTTGACCAGCTCCGTCATGGCCTGGCGACTGCCCGGCGCGGATGGTGTACAGGCGGGGACGTCCTGAACACCCTCCCGCTCGACCGTCTCCTGGGGGGGACGTCGTGATCCGCCGGGTGTATGAGCGTCACCTCGCGCGTCAGCTCGTCGAGCTGCCGGACCGGATCTGCGTCCTCCTCTCGGATCACGATATGTTCGAGGCGCCCGGCCGGCTCCGCGAATGCGTCGAGTGGTGCCGCGAGGTCGGGATCGCAGGAGTGATATTCCACATCTCCACCGATGAACCCGCCCTGCTCGAGCCGCACCTCTCGACGATCAGGGAGATCTCCCGGGTGGCTCATCTCACCCTGTACTACGGCCACCAGACCGAGTCTGCCGGCAAGGGGATGGAGGTCACGGTCGCGATCGGAAAGAGCGGGCGTGAGGAGATCGCCGACTGCATCCGCCGTATGGCCGAGGACGGAGTGGACCCATCGGCGGTCGATGAGCACACGATCGAGTCCTACCTCACCTTCCCGTACGCCCCCGACCTCGTGATCAAGACCGGCGGCAACCACCTGACCGACTTCCTGATCTGGCAGTCGGTCTACAGCGAGCTCTTCTTCTCCGACGTGAACTGGCCGCTGTTCCGGAGGCTCGACCTGCTCCGGGCCCTGCGCGACTACCAGTCGAGGGTCCGCCGGTTCGGAAAATAAGGTCGCGTGGTCCGGGCGTCTAGACCTCGACCGAGAGGGCGACGATTCCGTTCGGGTCCTTTGTCGTCGCCTGTTTCAGGACCGCTCCGTCCCGCTCGACCCGGACTTCGAGCAGGTCGGTCGTACCGCCAAGCTTCTGAATATTGACCGTGACCATCCGTACCGGCCCGGTCACCGCCCGGCTCTGGGTCCCCTTCCCCGCCACGGGGGTCTCGGTGTAGGTGTCGCTCTGCTGTCCGATCGTGCCGGACCAGCTCCCTTCAGAGGCGATCACCACCTGGATCCCGGCCCCGGTGGACGGGGTGGATGGAGTGGACGTGGCCGAACCTGCCCCCCCGTCGATCGTACCCGTCGGAGTCGCCAGAACGGTGGTCGGACGCTGGACGGCGGTCGTCCAGGCGCGGACCGTCGGCACCACAGCCCCGCCGATCGCCCGGGTCGAGAGTGACGCGACAGTCACATTCTCCGCGTTGCCCACGGGTCGTGTCGGCGTCGCGACCGTGTGGACCGGCATCCCGGTGAACTTGTTGATCCGGTCGGTTCCGGTCTCGTTCCCACCAGCACCCCCGCCAGGTGGAAAGATAGCGAAGACGATCAGGGTCAGAAGTATGATCCCGCCGATCGCAAGGATCCAGGAGGGCTTGATCGATCTGCCGAGGGCGGCTGGGTCGAAGATCGGCCCCTTCGCCCGGCCCGGTGCGCGCCTCCGGCCCGTCCTGCGCGCCCGGTCGGTCTTCTCCTGGTAATCACGGGGCACGATGATCGGCCCCTCCTCGGCGACCCCCTCGCGGGATGGTGGGGCCGGCCGTTCGAGCGGGATCGGGAGGACGGGGGGGTCGAGCCAGGGGATGATCGGATCCTCGGAGTTCGGCCCGGTGGGTTCGGGAGCGGGGGCATAGGCCGGTACGGCCGGCCTCTCTCCTGTCGTTGCGTCTTCGCCGGGCCCCGGGGCGGGCCACTCGTCCCGCACGCTTCCTCGGTCGGTCATCCCGGGCTGGCTCTCCCGGGTCCAGACCTCCTTCGGGGGGACCATCCTGCGAAGTGCTGCCTCCGCCCGTGAGCGGGACGTGGAGGGGGGCTCCGGAGGAACCGACGCCATCTGCACCTCCTCGATCAGGCCCTCCTCGACCGACTCGTCCGGTCCAGCGGTCGGGGGTTCGGACGTGACCTCCGGCCAGGAGACCTCCGCCGGTTCGGCGGCGGGCGCCGCTGCTTCCGGCCCGGGCACAGAGGGTCGGGAGACCGGCGGAACGAAACCGGGAGCCGGGAGCGGCGCCGTCTCCCCGGTCTCTCGGGCCCGGCGCTGCCGGAGCTCGGTCAGGGGAAGCTGGATCCGCTCACGCGGACGGTTCGGCCAGGCCGAGACCGGGCGCCGGATCCCGGTATCGGCGGAGCCCGGGGCACTGGCGGGGGGCGTCGACGCGGGTGCGTCCCTGTCTGCCTTATCGCGGCGGAGCTGGGCCCCGCAGCGGGAGCAGAACCGGTCGTCCGGATCGGTGATCGCCGCGCCACACTGATGGCAGAACATGTCCGTGTATTACTATTCTACCCCGACCCCGTAATAACCGTGCCGCATCGAGAGCCGGCCCCCCGTCTCTCGGCGGTCCGCTGGCGGTAGACCCGGACGGCCCGGAGGAGGTCGATCTTCCGGAACTGGGGCCAGTAGGGTGCACAGAAATAGACCGCACACTCGTTGCCGTTCGCCTGCCAGGGCAGGAAGTTCGAGGTTCGGTACTCGTTGCCGGTCCGGATGATCAGGTCGACCGGGGGGAGGTCATCCCCCTCCGCCATCCGCTCCTCGACGAGGGCCGGCGAGATCTCACTCGCCGCGACACTCCCGGAGGCCACGTCCGAGAGGAGGCGGCGGGCCGCGTTCACGATCTCGTTCCGTCCGCCGTAGGCGAGTGCGATGTTGAGGTGGAACCGTGTATAGCCGGCCGTCCGTTCCTCTGCCTCCTCTATCGCCCCGAGGAGGTCGGGGGGGAGCAGGGCCCGGTCCCCGACCATCCGCACCCGGATCCCGTAGCGGTGCACCCGTTCGTCCGAGACGACCGCCATGAACTTCTCGCGAAAGAGCGCGAAGAGCTCTTCGAGCTCAGCCGGCTCGCGGCGGAAGTTCTCGGTGGAGAAGGCGTAAAGGGTGATGTGCTCGACACCGAGGTCGCAGGCCCACCCAAGCAACCGCTCGGTCGTGTCCGCCCCAGCCCGGTGACCGACCGAGGTGTCCGCCCCGAGCTCGCGGGCGTATCGCCGGTTGCCGTCCTGGATGATCGCGATGTGCCGGGGGATCGAGGTGCACTGGAGTTGGAGATACCGCTCGTAGATGGGCTCGACCAGGCTCCGGAGCCGACCGGTCACAGGGGGGTCACCTCCACGACCATGCCTCGGTTCGGGTAGCGTTCAACGACCGCCTTGTCACCCGCGACGGCGTCCCGGCCCTCGGCCAGCCGCCACCAGGCGAGCTCCAGGCCGTCCTCTTCGACCGCGTACTCGTCCTCCTCAAGGCCGAGAGCGGCCACCGCGTCCCCGATTGGCCCGGTCGGCCTGAGCCGGCCGTAGACCACGGTGCCGTCCTCAGTGCACTCATCGAAGGTCCGGGCCGTGTTGCGGGCGATCCGGACCAGCCGCTGGCGGAGCTGGACCGAGTCCTTGAACCCGGAGGTGCAGAACCGGACCCGGGGATCGTCCAGCAGGGGGGCTGCCCACTCCAGGCAGCCCTCGATGGCATTTCCCACCGGCCGGGCGAGCGAGAGCCCGCGCTCCCGCATCCCGTCCGCGTTCGCCTCCCCCCACTCCAGCTCGTTGATATTGAAGAAGTCAACGAGCGGGAGTAGCGGGGCGAGTCTCTCGATCCCCGGGAGGGCCGGCACCTCCACTCCGATCGCGAACCCGAGGGTGCGCGCCTCCCGGATCGCCCGGGGATAGTCTGTCTCGCAGATCCGCTCCCAGTCCTCGTGCGGCGGGTGGAGCCGGAGCTCGTCCACCAGGCCGACGAGCGGCTGGAGTTCGTCCCGTGAAGGGGCCCGCCCGGTATAGAGGTGGATCTGGTGGCCCGGGCCGAAGGCCGTCTTCAGGGCCCGGCAGAACCGAACTACCCGTTCGGGCTCGAGGAGGGGGTCCCCACCCGTCACCCCTGTGCCGAGCGCTGACATCGTCCGGGCCTCGGCGAGAAGATCCTCCTCGGAAACGACCACCCGGTCGTTCGCGAAGCTCCGGTCAGCCCCCTTCCGTTCGGTCGAGAGGGGGCAGTACCAGCAGTCGCGGTCGCACCGCCCGGTCACGAAGAGGACCAGCTTGGCGCCCTCGCGGCAGAGCGTGCATCCCGGTGCGATGAACCGGTCCGGCGCGTCCTCCATCATCCCGTACGATGGGCGGCCGAGAAGAAGAGGATATGCGTCCCGTACCGGTAGCGTCATAACCCCTCCTCCCCAAACCTTCACGCTGCATGGCGGTTGGAGACCACGGGCGAAAGAACCGGCGTCACGTCCCCTTGGGGGACGACGAGCCCCGCCTCTCCCCCACCACCCTCGCCTTCCTCGCGGTCTTTGCGATCGTCCTCGTCGTCGCAATCGCGGCCTCGCTCCTCTTTCTCAACCTTTTTGCCGGGCACGGACCGCCCCTCTCGATCGAGGTGGGGTTCGACGGCTCTACCCTCCGGGTGTACCATGGGGGCGGGATCGAGCTCCCGCCGGGCGACTACCGGCTCCTGGTCGACAGCCAGGACCGCACGAGGGACGCCCGGCTTGAAAACACCGCGAAGGCAATGAACTTCTCGGAGGGGCGCACCCTCGTCCTCGCGGCGCCGGCGCCTGTCCAGGGTGTCCAGGTACGGTACGAGGGCGATGCCGGCGCCCATGTCGTGATCGCCGAGCGGTATGCCGAGGAGTTCGTCCGAACGGGGGCCGACGATCCCTGGGCGATGCCTTTCCCGCCCTCTCCCACCACGACCCCGCGGGCCGCCGAGGTGCCGCCGAAGGAATACACCTTCCCACCGGCACCGGCACCGAAGCCCCTCGCCGAGCCGCCGCGAGCCGGCCATATCTACGTGGCGGCCGCCGACTCCTTCCCTCCCGCCTCCGGAGAGGTGGTCTGGTGCGACGGGGCCGCGGACGAGGTCGAGATCGCCGAGGCGCTCAGCCGGGCGGGAACGGTCGAGCTCCTGGAGGGGACCTTCCACCTCTCGCGCCGGCTCACTCTCCCGGCCTACACGGTGCTCGCGGGCCAGGGGCGGACCCGGACCGTGCTGGAGGTCGAGAACGATGCCGACCGGTATCAACCCATCGAGATCGCGCAGCCGTACGTGACGGTCCGCGACCTTCGAGTGCAGGGCCAGGGCTTCTTCCGGATCTCGGCGAGCCACGTCCGGGTCCGGGACGTTGTCGCGACCAGTCGCACCCAGGACGGCCGCCTCCTCCCCTCGGGGGGGAATGGGATGTTCTTCATCTGGGCGGACCGGTCCGACGTGGAGGACGTGGAGTTCCACTCCTGTACCGCCTATGACTGCTCCACCCACGGCTTCAACTTGAACCAGGACTTCTCGGATCGCGTACCGCGGACCACCCGGGCGATCCGGTTCGTGAACTGCTACGCCGCCCTCTGTGGGTACGGCACTGCCGGGGGCTCGCGTTCGCCCTGGATCACCGGCTTCGACCTCCAGGAGAGCCAGGACCTGGTCGACTGCCAGGTGATCAACTGCATCGCCGAGTCGAACTGGGAGTCCGGGTTCCACGCCGAACCCGGGGCCCGGCTCGATGCGGAGATGCGCGAGATCGGCCCGAGGACGAGATGTGAGGGACTCGTCCTGGAGAACTGCGTCGCGAAGAACAACGGCTGGAGGAATACGGACCCGGGCCGATTCTTCATGTCGGGGTTCTATGTCCACCGGAACGCGGTCCTCACGGGATGCCGCTCCATCCACAACCGGAACGCGGGCTTCTACGTCCAGGGCGGGTCCACGCTCGTCTTCGATACCTGCACGGATGCGGGCTCGACCTATGGATGGCGGATCATGAAGTCGAGTCAGGAGATCGAGCTCCGGTCCTGTTCTTCCAGCGACGCCCGCACCTGGGCGATCTGGGCCGCGTATGCGAGCCGGATCAATGTCACGGACTTCACCCAGGCACGGACGGCCGGTGCCCGGTCCGTCCAGTCGATCCTGGGGTGGTACAAGGACGACGGGAAGTACGGTCGGCCGGTGACGGATTCATCCTTCCAGATCACCGTGATTGGGCCCTCGACCCTCGCACCGATCACCCGAGAGGGCTCCGGCAACCACTACGACATCGAACGCGCCAGCGGGTAGATTGATAGGGCCGAAGGGTCCATCCTCTGGTGATGAGGACCGTCGGCGAACCCAATAAACAGGTCTGTTTCGTCTTCGATCTCCACCGGGGTCTCCCCCTCCGAGCGACTCCCCTCCAGGCGCGTTCTCGCCGGGAGCCGCTCGACCTCTACTTCGAGACCGATCTCGGCCGGGAGATCCGGGAGCTCGCGGACCGGGCGCTGCTTCCGGCCGCCGAGGCGCTCGCCGCCGGCCTCGACCAGGGGTTCGCCTGCGCCCTCTCGGTCTCGGGAACCCTCGTCGACCTGCTCGAACGGCACGCGCCCGACGCCCTCGGCGCCTTGGAGCGAGTCGCCCGCCACCCCGGGGTCGAGGTGCTCAGTACGCCGTACCACCATGGGCTCGCCGGCCTCCTCCGAGACACTGGGGAGTTCCTCGACGAGGTGGAGCGCCACCGCGACCGGATGGCGTCGGTCTTCGGGGTCCGCCCCGAGGTCTTCTCGCCGCCCGAGCTCTGTGCGACCCGGCCGATGGCCGAGTTGCTTTCCACGGCCGGTTGCACGGCCGTGCTGACCGAGCCGCGCTGGTGCCTGCCGCGGGACCTGGACCCGACTCTGGTCTACCGCTCCCGTGCCATCCAGGTGCTGCTCCGCCACTGCTGCCTCTCGGACGACCTGGCCCAGCGGTTCTTTACCCCCGAGTGGGACCGGTACCCGCTCTTTGCCGAGACCTATGCCGGCTGGCTCGCCCGGACCCCGGGTGAGTGTATCCTCATCGGGCTCGACCTCGACCGGCTCGGCGACGGCGGCGGTCTCCTCTCGTTCTTCGACGCCCTGCCCGCCGCCCTCGGAGAGGCCGGCGTCGCGACGGCCACCCCGTCGGCGGTGCTCGCCTCCCACCCGGTCGAGTCCCTCGGGCCCGACCGCGAGGTGGGGTGGACCGCCCCCGACGAGGGCGAAACCTGGCTCGAGACGATCTTCCAGCACTCGGCGGCGAGAGCGCTCGAACGGGCCGGCGCCTGGCTCCCCGACCGGGAGGTCTGGCGCCACCTCTCCTCCACCGACCACTTCCGCTCGATGGCGATGCGATCGGGTGGGTGCGGCCGACGGCAAGGGTGGGTCGATCACCCGACGACCGTCGAGGCGTTCGGCCGGTTCATGCGGGCGCTCTCCGCTCTCGAGGAGCGATCTGCCTCCCGCGTCCGCTCGCGCAAGGCGGCGGTGACTCTCCGGTCGCTGCCCCCCGAGCTCGCATTCGTCTTCTCGCGGGACGGCCACCCGGCCGGGTACGCGGCGCACAGCCTGGCAGAGTGCCTCGAACAGCTCTCATTCACGGCCGACGAGGTGATCGCCGGCCATCTCGATCGCCAGGACTTCGCCCACTGGTGCCGCGACGTGCTGGGCGATCGGGTCCTCGCCGAGAAGGTGATACAGTGCCGGAACAGGAACGAGTTACAGGAGACGATGGAGAAACGGATCGACGAGCTGGAGCAGCGCAGAAGATCGCCTTCTTCTGCTGGGAGTCCCTCCACGCTGTGAGGGTGGGAGGGCTCGCCCCCGCCGCCACCGAACTGGCGGAGGGTCTTGCCCAGCGGGGGCACGAGGTCCACTACTTCACCCGAGCCGGGCCGGAGACCCCGGGAGATCGTGCCCTGATCAACGGCGTCCACTATCACTTCTGCCGGCCCGAGGGCGAGAATATCGTCGCGTTCTGCCACTCGATGTCCGAACAGATGGTCGAGGCGTTTCGGGCGGCCGACGAACCCCGGTTCGACGTGCTCCACTTCCACGACTGGCACGCGGTCGATGCGCTCCACCAGCTCCGCGACCGGGTGACGGTCTTCTCGTACCACTCCACCGAGTACGGGCGGAACGGCGGGAACTTCGGCGGCTGGTGGGAGTTCGGGGAGATCTCGGCCAAGGAGTGGTACGGCGGTTTCGTCTCGACCCTGGTGATGACCGTCTCCCACCACACCCGCACCGAGGTGATGTGGCTCTACAACGTGCCCGAGTGGAAGGTGACGGTCGTCCCGAACGGGGTTCGGCCAGAGCGGTTCCGAAAGGCGGTCGACCCCGGGGAGGTCAAGATGCGCTACGGGATCCACCCGCTCGCCCCGCTCGTCCTCTTCGTCGGCCGGCTTACCTACCAGAAGGGGCCGGACCTCCTGATTGAGGCGGTCCCCCTGGTCCTCGAGAAGCGCTGGGACGTCCAGTTCATCATGGCGGGGACCGGGCAGATGGAGGCCGACTTAAAGGAGCAGGCCCGGGCGCTCCCGGTCCAGTTCCCCGGATACATCTCGAACGACGCCCATCTCGACCTCCTGAACGCGGCCGACATCGTGGTCATCCCGAGCCGGAACGAGCCGTTCGGCCTGGTCCTGACCGAGGCCTGGTCGGCGGGGCGGTGCGTGGTGGCGACCGATGTGGGCGGCCTCTCGGAGAACATCGATCCGTTCGTGGATGGGATCTGCGTCCCGTGCCAGCCCGAGTCGATCGCCTGGGGGATCAACTACGTGATCGACGACCCGCGGACGATACGCGAGCTCGGACGGGCCGGCCAGCGAAAGGTGTACGCCCGGTTCGACTGGGACCTCGTCACCGACGCGGCGCTCGACGTCTACCGGCGGGCCCGGCCCCTCGCAGCCCGCCAGGGGACCTGATGGCCGCCGAGGACGTCATCCCCCTCCCGCCCCTCACCGAGTTCGACCGCCACCTCTTCCGGGAGGGGACGCATGTCGCGCTCGCCGAGGTGCTCGGGACCCACCCATGCCGGTACGAGGGAGAGGACGGGACCGTGTTCCGTGTCTGGGCCCCGAACGCGGCCCGGGTCTCGGTGATCGGCGACTTCAACGACTGGGACGGGGCGGCTCATCCACTCTTCCCTGCCGACGATGGCACCGGGGTGCATGCCGGGTTCATCCCGGGCATCGGCGTGGGGGAGCGGTACAAGTATCGAGTCGCCTCATGGTTCGACGGCTACGTCTCGGAGCGGGCGGACCCGTTCGCCTTCGCCGCCGAGCTCGCGCCGGGGACGGCATCCCTGGTGGCCGACCCGGTCCACGCGTGGCAGGACGACTGCTGGCTGGCAGAACGGGCAGAGCGGCAGGGGCGGGACGCGCCGGTCTCTATCTACGAGGTCCACCCGGGCTCGTGGCGGCGGGACCCCGCCGGCCCATGCCGGCTCCTCTCCTGGCCCGAGCTCGCCGGCCCCCTCGTCGACCACGTGACGGACCTGGGCTTCACCCACGTCGAGCTGATGCCCGTGATGGAGCACCCGTTCTATGCCTCCTGGGGCTACCAGGGGCTCGGGTACTTCGCCCCTACGGCCCGGTACGGCACGCCGGAGGAGTTGATGGGCTTCGTCGACACCCTCCACCGGGCCGGGATCGGGGTGCTCCTGGACTGGGTGCCGTCCCACTTCCCGGTGGACGGGCACGGGCTCGCCTTCTTCGACGGGACGCACCTCTACGAGCACGCCCACCCGCGCCAGCGGCTCCACCCCGAGTGGGGCTCGGCAGTCTTCAACCTGGGCCGGAACGAGGTGCGGGGTTTCCTCGCCTCCTCGGCCCTCTTCTGGCTCGACCGGTACCACGCGGACGGGCTCCGGGTGGACGCCGTCGCCTCGATGCTCTATCTCGACTACTGCCGGTCCCCTGGGGAGTGGATCCCGAACATCCACGGCGGGCGGGAGAACCTGGACGCGGTCTCGTTCCTCCGCTTCGTCAACGAGGCGGCCCACGCACGCCACCCAGGTGTGCTGATCTGCGCCGAGGAGTCGACCGCCTGGCCGCTCGTCACCCGCCCCCCGTCCGTGGGCGGGCTCGGCTTCTCCCTGAAGTGGAACATGGGCTGGATGCACGATACCCTCGACTACCTCTCGCGGGACCCGGTCCATCGTCGGTACCACCACGACGAGGTCACCTTCTCGATCATGTACGCCTGGAGCGAGGACTACATCCTCCCTCTCTCGCACGACGAGGTGGTCCACATGAAGGGCTCGCTGCTCGGCCGGATGCCGGGAGACGACTGGCAGCGGCGCGCGAACCTGCGCCTCCTGCTCGCCAGCCAGTTCACGCACCCGGGCAAGAAGCTCCTCTTCATGGGCGGCGAGTTCGGCCAGGAGGCCGAGTGGGCCCACGACCGTTCCCTGGACTGGCACCTGCTCGAGGACGAGCGGCACCAGGGCATCCTCCGGTTCACCCGGGACGCCGCCCGGCTCTACCGTGACCTGCCGGCGCTCCACGCGCGGGACCACGACCCCTCGGGGTTCCGGTGGGTCGTGGTCGGGGACCGTGAGCAGTCGGTCTTCGCCTTCCTCCGATTCGGGCATCGCCCGGGCGACCAGGCGCTCGTGGTCCTGAACGCGACGCCGGTGGTCCGGCACGACTACCGGGTCGGCGTGCCCCTATCCGGGTGGTGGCGTGAGCGGCTGAACAGCGACGCCGCCCTGTACGGCGGCTCCGGGGTCGGGAACCTCGGGGGGTGCGTGGCGGAGCCGGTGCCGGCTCACGGCCTCGAGGCGTCGCTCCGGCTCACCCTGCCGCCCCTCGCCTGCCTGGTGCTGGCACCGGAGGGGGCGTGACCGATCGGGCGGTCTGCATCCACGGCCATTTCTACCAGCCCCCCCGGGAGGACCCCTGGCTGGAGCAGGTGGCGCTCCAGCCCACCGCCGCTCCGTTCCTCGACTGGAACGAGCGGGTGACGGCCGAGTGTTACCGCCCGTTCACGGCGGCGCGCCTCCTCGCGCCCGATGGCCGGATCGAATCGATATTCAACCTCTACAGCCGGGTCTCGTTCAACATCGGCCCGACCCTCTTCGCCTGGCTGGAGCGGCACGCCCCCGACGTCTGCGCCGCCGTCCTGGAGGCGGACGCCGCCTCTCTCACCCGCTGCGGGCACGGCGCCGCGATCGCGCAGGGCTACCACCACGCCATCCTCCCGCTCGCGGATTCGCGCGACCTGGAGACCGAGATAGCCTGGGGCGTGCGCGACTTCGAGGCCCGGTTCGGCCGTTCGCCCGAGGGGTTCTGGCTCCCCGAGATGGGGGTCGACGTCCCCACCCTCGAGGCCCTCGCCCGGCACGGCGTCCGGTTCACCGTGCTCGCCCCCCATCAGGCGGCGCGGGTGCGGGAGCCCGGCGGGGACTGGCACGTGGTGGACCCGCTCTCGCTCGACCTGACCCGGCCCTACGCCTGCCCGCTCCCGTCCGGCCGTTCGGTCGCGGTCTTCTTTTACAACGCCGGAGTGGCGCACGAGCTGGCGTTCGGCGACCTCCTCTCGAACGGGGACCGGTTCGCCGCCCGTCTCCTCGGCGGATTCAATCCGGACGGCCGCGACCAGATCGTCTCGGTGGCGCTCGACGGCGAGACCTTCGGCCACCACCAGAAGTTCGGGGAGATGGGCCTCGCCCGGGCCCTTCAGGACCTGGACGGCCGGCCCGACCTCCGGGTGACGGTCTATGGCGAGTACCTGGAACGGCACCCGCCGGTGCTGGAGGTTTCCGTTCGCGAAAAGACCTCCTGGTCCTGCGCCCACGGTGTGGCGCGCTGGCGAACTGACTGCGGCTGCGCAACGGGCCTCCACCCAGGCTGGTCCCAGGAGTGGCGCTCCCCACTCCGGGCCGGGCTCGAGGTACTCCGCGACACCCTCCGGCCCGCGTTCGAGGCGGAGGGTGCCGCCCTCTTCCAGGACCCGTGGGAGGCCCGCTCGGCGTACGTCGATCTGGTCCGGGACCTTTCCCACACGGCGCGGGAGGCGTTCTTTGCCCGCCACGCCGCCCGTCCCCTCACGCCCGACGAGGAGCGGCGGGCCCTCCTCCACCTGGAGCTCCAGCGCCACCTCCTGATGTCGTTCACCTCGTGCGGCTGGTTCTTCGACGACATCGCCGGGCTCGAACCGGTCCAGGTGCTCCGCTACGCGGCCCGCGCCTGCCAGATCGCCCGCACGCTCGGGCTGCCCGATCCCGAGCCGGCCCTGGTCGAGGTGCTCGGCGCGGCGCGAGGTAACACTCCGCAGGCACCGGACGGTGGCGCCGTCTGGCGCGAGCAGGTGGCTCCGTTCGTCCTGGACTGGCCGCGCCTCGCCGCCCACGTCGCGGTCGAGACCCTCTGGGCCAGGGGGCCATGCGCATTCCAGGAAGGACCGTACGCCGTCGTCTGCGAACGCTGCGACCGGGAGACGGCGGGCCGGCACCGGTTCGCGGCCGGCGCGGCGACCATCACGGCCGTACGGACCGGGGAGTTCCGGGCATTCTCGTTCGGTGTCCTGATCGGCCGGGACGGCACGGTCCGGGTCGGCATCGGCGACGCTCCCGGCCCCTCCTGTCCATCGCCCGACGACCTCGAACGAGCCTTTCCCGAACACTTCTACCCGCCGGAGGCGCTCTCGCGTCGCGAGCGGCGCACCCTCTACGACCGGCTGATGCGTGTCGATACCGACGAGGCCGCCGCCGCTGCTGAGGGCTGTGCAGGGGACCGACGCCCACTCCTCGGGGCGCTCGGCACGCTCGGGCTCGTCCCTCCACCGGGGTTCGCCGCCCCCGTCGCCCTCGCCCTCGAGGCCGAACTCATTGAAGGTCTCGCCGTCGACCGGCCGGACACGCCCGGCCTCGCAGCTGCCGCGACCGAGCTCGCCCGCCTCCCCGGGCTCTACGACGTTCCGCGCCTCGCCCGGGCGCTCGAGTCCACCCTTGTCCGCCTGCTCGGACAGGCCAGAGCGGAGTTTCCGGCCGTCGACGCCCTGCAGGCCTGCACCGGGACCCTCGACGCCCTGCGCCCGCTCGCCCTCGAGCCGGACCTGTGGCGGCTCCAGAACCTTTACATCGGCATATCGCAGGAGTACTGGGGACAGATGGACGAGACGGACCAGACCGGTCGACCGCCGGGCCGGGACCACGCAGCATGGGCCGCCCGCTTCTCCGCCCTCGCCGACTACCTCGGGGTGCACCTGCCGTGAACGGGTCCGCTGCACCGTCGCCGGGTTTCCTCTCGAAGACACGCGGGTGCGGGGTGCTCTGCCACATCACGTCCCTCCCCTCGCCGTTCGGCTGCGGAGACCTCGGGCCCGGGGCGTACCGGTTCGCCGCCCTCGCCGCGTCGGGGGGCCAGGCGTTCTGGCAGGTGCTCCCGCTCAACCCGACCGAGCCGGGCCTCGGCAACTCGCCCTACGCGAGCCCGTCCGCGTTCGCCGGCTCGCCCCTTCTGATCAGCCCCGAGCTCCTGGCAGCGGACGGCCTTCTCGACAGCGACGACCTCTGCCCGCTCCCCCCGTTCCCCGATGACCGGGTCGACTATCCCTCGGTCATCGCGCACCGGGCCCCCCTGCTCGACCGAGCCGCCGCCCGCCTCCTCGCCTCGCCGCCGCCGGCATATTTCGCCTTCGCCGGGGACGATGGCGCCGCCTGGCTCGACGACCACTGTCTCTTCGTCGCCTGCCGGGAGCACTCAGGCGGGCGGCCGTGGCACGAGTGGCCCGACGACCTTCGCCTGCGCGACCCCGAGGCGCTCTGCCGCGCCCGGGAAGCCTTCGCTGTCCGCTACGACCGCGAGCGGGCCCTCCAGTTCCTCTTCTTCGACCAGTGGATGCGCCTGCGCCGGCACTGCGCCGGGCTCGGCGTCCGGCTGATCGGCGACCTCCCGATCTACGTCCCGTACGACTCGGCGGACGCCTGGGCCCACCCCGACCTCTTCCGGCTCGACGAGGACCGCCGGCCCGCGTTCGTCGCCGGTGTCCCCCCCGATTACTTCTCGACCGAGGGCCAGCGGTGGGGCAACCCGGTCTACCGGTGGGATGAGCACCGCCGGACCGGCTATGCCTGGTGGCTCGCCCGGTTCCGTCACCTCGCCCGGCTCTTCGATGTCGTCCGGGTCGACCACTTCTGCGGCTTCGTCGAGTACTGGGAGATCCCGGCGTCGGAGCCGTCCGCCCGCCACGGCTCCTGGCAGCCCGGGCCGGGGCTCGACCTCTTCGCCCGCGTCCGGGACGCCCTGCCCGGCCTCGCCCTGGTCGCCGAGGACCTGGGTCACGTCACCCCTGCGGTGGAGGCCCTTCGCGACGCCCTGGGGCTGCCTGGCATGCGGGTTCTCCTCTTCGGGTTCGGCCCGGAGATGGCGTCGAGCCCGCACGCACCGCACAACCACGACCGGGCGAGCGTCCTCTACCTCGGCACCCACGACAACCCGACTGCCCGGGGCTGGTTCGAGGAGGCGTCCGACGAGGAGCGTACGCGGCTCGCCCGGTACCTCGGCCGGCCGATCGAGGCGGACACCGTCGCGGACGCCCTGGTCCGGCTCTGCCTCCAGTCGGTCGCCCGCACGGCGATCATCTCGCTCCAGGACCACCTCGGGCTCGGGCCCGGCGCCCGGATGAACCTCCCGGGCACCCCGTTCGGCAACTGGGAATGGCGGTGCCCGCCCGACCTCCTCTCCCCCGGGCTCGCCGCCCACCTTGCCGACCTCGCATCGATCTACGGCCGCACGGCCCCGCCGTCACCCGGCGGGGATCCCATCGTCCCCGAACCTACCCCGACGTGATCTCCATGAACCGACACCAGGAATTTCCCCAGATCCCCGAACGCCTCTCCGGGCTTGTCGACCTCGCCTACAACCTCTGGTGGTCGTGGCACCCCGAGGCCCGGCTCCTCTTCAAGCAGCTCTCGACCGCCCTCTGGAAGGAGTGCGTCCACAACCCTGTCCGCCTGCTCCGGCGGCTCTCGCCCGAGGTCTTCCAGGCCGCAGCATCCGACCCGGCGTACCTCCACCGGTACGACGTGATCATGCACCGGTTCCACCGGTACATGACCGAGAAGAACGGCTGGTTCCAGGAGGTCTATGGCAGCGGGCCCGCCCTCACAATCGCCTACTTCTCGGCCGAGTACGGCCTCCACCACTCCCTGCCGTTCTACGCCGGGGGCCTCGGGTTCCTCGCGGGCGACCACCTCAAGGAGTGCTCCGACCTCCACGTCCCGCTCGTCGCGGTCGGGTTCATGTACTCGGAGGGCTACCTGCACCAGCACCTCCTTCCCGACGGCTGGCAGGAGAACGTCGTCGAGCGGCTGGACCGCGAGGCGGCCCCGATCACGCGCGTCACGGGGCCCGACGGGGAACCCCTCGTCATCCGGATGCCGCTCGTCGACTCGACGATCGCAGTCTATGTCTGGCGGGTGGACGTGGGCCGCGTCCCGCTCTTCCTCCTCGACACGGACCACCCCGAGAACCCGCCCGAGCACCGGATGATCTCGAGCCGGCTCTACTCGGGGGACCGCGAGTGCCGGCTCCGGCAGGAGATCGTGCTCGGGATCGGCGGGCGGCGGATGCTGGCCGAGCTCGGGATCGAGTTCGCCGCCGTCCACCTGAACGAGGGCCACCCAGCCTTCGTCCTCCTCTCGCTCCTGCACGAGCGGATCCTGGCTGGCCGGTCGTTCGACGAAGCGGTCCAGGATGTGCGGGGGATCTCGATCTTCACCACCCATACGCCGGTGCCGGCGGGCTTCGACGTCTTTCCGGACGAGCTGATCACCCGCTCGTTTCGCCAGTATCGAGACCAGCTCGGGGTCTCGCCCGAGCAGTTCCTCGCGCTCGGCCGCCACCCGGACGCGCCGGGGGACGGGTTCAACATGGCGATGCTCGCGCTCCGGCTCTGCGGCCATACGAACGCGGTCTCGAAGCGGCACGGCGAGGTCTCTCGGGCCCTCTTCCACTCTCTCTGGCCTGACCGGGCGGAGGCCGACGTCCCCATCTCCGCGATCACGAACGGGGTGCACCTGCCGACCTGGCTCAACCCCCGGATCGCCGCGCTCTACGATCGCCACTTCTTCGAGACGACGCCGAACTGGCAGGAGGAGCACGATGTCGAGGCGGTCTGGGCATTCGTCGATACGATCCCGGACCGTGAGCTCTGGGACCTCCATGTCTCGCTCAAGAACAAGCTCCTGAACCGGATGCGCGAGCTGCGGCGACACGCCTACGCCGCCGGCACGATGGAGCCGGCGTCCCTGGTGGCTCAGGGGGGCCTCCTGAACCCGTCGGTGCTGACGATCGGCTTCGCCCGCCGCTTCTCGACCTACAAGCGGGCAGACCTGATCTTCTCGGACCCCGACCGGCTCCGCCGGATCCTGACCCATCCGCTCCGACCGGTCCAGCTCGTCTTCGCAGGCAAGGCCCACCCGTCCGACGAGGAGGGCAAGCGCCTCCTGCAGCGGATCTACCAGTTCGCGAGCCGGCCGGAGTTCGGCGGGCGGATCGCGTTCATGGAGGACTACGGCGAGCAGACGGCGCAGTACCTGGTCCACGGGGTCGATGTCTGGCTCAACAACCCCCAGCCGCCGCTCGAGGCCTCGGGGACGAGCGGGATGAAGGCGGCGATGAACGGGGTGCTGAACTGCTCGATCCTGGACGGGTGGTGGCTGGAGGGGTTCGACGGCGAGAACGGGTGGGCCTTCGGCGAAAACGCGCCGGGGGGCGACCGGTGGGCGCATGATGCGGACGCGCTCTACACCCTGATCGAGACCGAGATCGCGCCGCGGTACTACGACACCGGGCTGGACGGGGTCCCGCACGCCTGGGTGACGATGATGAAGACCTCGATCCGGACCTGCGCGCCGCGCTTCTCGGCCCGCCGGATGGTGAAGGAGTACGTGGAGCGCTATTACCCGCAGCTGCTCTCGTGCGCCGGCTCCCGGTACCGTGTCTGCCCGGTCGACGACCCGGCCCGTGACGGGGCCTGAACGAGCCCCTTTTTTCCGTGTCCCGGTAGACAGCCGGTTGGACGACGCCCGGCCCCTATTCCTGGACCCGGCGCCAGGCGCCGGGGGGGAAGTTGACGACGAATCGGGCGCCGGCGCCGGGGACCCCCTCTTCGGCGATCGACGCGCCGGTGATCCCCAGGATCTCGCGGGCGAGGTAGAGCCCGAGGCCCGTGTTCCGCCCGTGGCCCCGTTCGAAGATCCGCTCCTTCTCGTCGTCCGCGACGCCGGCGCCGTCGTCCTCGACCACCAGGGTGAGACGGCCGCCGTCCGCTTCCGCGGCAGAGAAGCTGACCCGGCCGGCGCCGTGCCGTGCGGCGTTCTCGACCAGGTTGTAGACCACGCGGGGAAAGAGCGGGTCTGCGTAGCAGGCGAGCCCGGCGACCCGGGACTCGACCGTGATCCGCCCCGTGCCGAGCTCGGCGGCCGCCGCGGCGATACAGTCCTCGACCGGGAACCAGGCGGGGCCATCGAGCCCGACGTGCTCGTAAGTGTGCGCGAACTCGACCATGTTCCAGATCGAGCCGGCGTGGGCGCGGATCCGGTCGAGGTGGGCCCGCTGCTCGGCGGGGTCGTCCGTCTCGGCGGCGAGGTCCAGGCGCCCGAAGAGCGCGGTGATCTGGTTCTTGATGTCGTGCCGGGTAATGCTCGAAAGGAGGTTGAGCCTGGCCATCGCCTGCCGGAGGGCCTCCTCGTGCCGGTAACGGGTCGTGACGTCGCAGAGGAGCATGTAGAGGCAGGCGGTCTCACCGTTCTCCCGGTGGGGGAGGAGGCTGATGTGGAGGTGGCGCTCGCGCCCCTCCCGGTCCGGGACGCGCCTGCCGGTCCGGACGGTCTCGCCGGCGAGGCCGCGGGCGATCTCGGGAGCGATCCGTCCGTACCGTTCGGGTCCGAGGCCCTGGGGAAGGGCCTGGCCGAGGAGCTCCGGGATCGGCCGGCCGATCCAGTCGGCGAAGACCTGGTTCGTGGTGGTGATCCGCTCCTCCTGGTCCAGGCAGGCCATCATCACCGGGACGGCGTCCATGACCCGGGCGAGGTGCCGGCGGGAGAGGCGGAGGGCCTCTTCGGCCCGGCGGTGCTCGGTGATGTCGCAGAACGAGGTCGCGAGCGCGGGCCCGCCCTGGAAGACGACCTGGCCGACCGAGATCGAGGACCAGCGGAGGCTCCCATCGGGGAGGCGGAGCTGGGTCTCGAAACCGCAGACCGTCCCCTCGGCGGCGATGCGGGCGAGGATTCGCGGGCGGTCGTCGGGGTCGGCGTAGTACGCGAGGGCGCCGGCTTCACCGGGCCGGGTCGGGACGACCCCGGCGCACTCGCGCGCCTTCCGGTTTGCGTAGAGCACCTCGCCGGAGTCTGCGCGGGTGACGACGAACGGGGTCGGCGAGGACTCGAGGAGCGCCCTAAACTCGCCGTCCCCGGCCGGTTTGTCCGCCGGGGGGTCGTTCGGCGCGGGCTCGTCGGGCCGGGACCGGACAGCAGCGCCGGCGACCAGTCCCACGAACGGAAGGACCGCGCCGGTCCCCGGGGCGAGGAGGTCGAGCCCGAGGGCCAGGGCTCCGGCGAGGGCGAACGCTGCCAGGCGGCGGGCGGCGGGAACGCGGACGGGGGTCGTGATGGAACCTCTCTTCCTCTGGTTGGTCGGGGCGGGGCTTCAACCATTGTGTTCGGATGGGTCCTGGCGACGCCCCGAAACGGCCTCGATAGGTTGCCCGCGCATGGTGCCGGCGCCTGCGCCGCTGGTTTTCGCTCTACGCTGACCGGTACGGTGATAGCAGGATGCTCATGTTTATGATTGGGACGTGCGAATAGTCAGACAGGAGCCGGCAATGGGTGGTCGTGATCGCGAGGACGCACTCTCGGAGATCATCGGGTTTGTCCTGATCCTCGCGCTGATCGTGGTGGCCTCGACCCTCTACCTGATGTACGTGGTGCCGGCAGAGGGACGCGAGGACGAGATCGAGCACATGAACCAGGTGAAGGACCGGTTCGTGAGCTACAAGACGAGCGTGGACGGGCTCTGGCTACGGTCGCTCGGCGATCTTTCAATATTGGGGACGCGCGGCGTCTCGCTCTCCACCTCGTTCGACCTCGGAACCGGCGGCGGGAATACCCAGTCGAGCGGGCTCTTCCTCTCGTTCATGCGGCCGATCGGGACGGCGGCGAGGATGAGTATCACGGGGGAGAGCGGTGATTACCTCACACTCAGGGTCGACGGCAATACAGTTTTGGACCGTGTCCCTCTCGGCTCGCTCAACTACTCGACGGACAACTACTACTGGATCCAGCAGACCTATGCGTACGAGATGGGAGGGGTCTTCCTCGAACAGAAGAACGAGGGGGTGTCGGTCAAAGTGGCGCCGTCCCTGTCGCTGTATCGTTTTGGAAATGGCACGAGTCAGAACTACATCCCCTCGGTGAAGCTGAACCTCTGCCTGGTCAACCTGACGAGGGAGGCAGGGACCATCGGCGGTACCGGACCCCTGCGCGTGGAAACCCGCTTGCGCGAATCGATGGTATCATCGTACGAGAATTCCCGTGTCGATTCCGTCTCGGTCGAGATCGATGCCAGGAACGAACGGTGGGCATCGGCATGGAATCAGGCCTTCATCGACGCCGCACGAAGAAGTGGAGTGGCCGAGAGCGGCGATCTCACCGACGATTCGCATCAATGGTTCTTCATTCATCGGCCTGACGACACCACCTCCATCCTTGAAGTCAGGAACAAGACCGGCGACCCTGTTATCTCGAAGGACGTGATGCTCAACCTGATCGAGGCCCCCCTCCAGGTAACCTTTGAATATGACGAATCGTGAGGACGGGGTATCGGAGGTGATCGGGGGCGTGCTGCTCATCGCCCTCGTACTGATCGGCGGCACTCTCGTCGGCACGTACGTCGCCTCGCAGCCCCTTCCAGAAAAGGTCCCGAAGGTGCAGTTCAACATCAAGGAGATCGACAACACCATCTATCTCGAGCATGAAGGTGGAGAGAGCCTGCGTCAGGCTGACTTCTCGATCGTGATCAATGGTCAACCCATTTCCAGTTCTCTATGGAGCATTGTGCCCAATGACAACGATATTTGGTCAGTAGGGAAGCGTATCGTCATCGAAAATTATAACAGAGACTGTAATTCCGTGGGTCTAGTGTACACCGGCGGGTCCGGGGAGACGCTCCTCAGGGCCCCGAGTTCGCCCTGGGGGTTCAACATTGTATTCCCCTCGTTCGACCCGAACGAAACCATAGATATCCCTGCTCCCTTCCCCGGTGGAGATGAATATGGCGATCTCGATTGGCAGTTCCCCGAGACCAGCGACCCGCAACCACTCTTCCCTCCACTCAACAGTAAACACGTGTATGTAGCCGCCAAGGACTCAACCATCACCCCACCCAACCCGCCGCTCTTTGTCTGTGACGGGGTCAACGACGAGAGCGAGATCAACGATGCGATCGCTATCGCGGAGGGAGGTATTGTCGAGCTGCTTGACGGAAACTTCAAGTGTGCTGGCAGGATCACGATGCGCGAGCATACCACGCTCTGGGGCCAGGGGTCCCTGTCCACTACGATCGAGACCAAGGCGAACGGGGGATCGGGGTACCTGCCGATCGCGGTTGGCGCCGAGTACGTGAACCTCGGTGGTCGGGATGGGGGTGATATGAAGGGTTTCACCATCCGGGGCAAAGCCTTCGTGATGGTCACCAGGAGCCATGTTCGCGTACACGACATCCGGGCGACCTGTGTTGACCTCGACGGCGTCTGGCACGAGGCATCGGGCAACGGGATGTTCTTTGTCTGGGTCGCGCCGCCGGTGAACGTGATCGACGATGTCGAGTTCTGGGAGTGCCATGTCGTCAACTCCCATACGCATGGCTTCAACATGAACCAGGACTACAGCGATGGTGTCAGCCGCGCCACCACGAACATCCGGTTTGTCAACTGTCGCGCTGTGAGGTGCGGATTCGGGAGGGTCGGCGACCCAGGTGTCGTCGCCGGTAACCAGTCGCGATCGGAGTGGATCACCGGGTTCGACTTCCACGAGTGGCAGGACCTGATCAACTGCGAGGTCGTCAACTGTGTGGCCTCAGACAACTGGGAGTCCGGGTTCCACCTCGAGCCCGGGGCACGGTACGGGAGTAACGGTGAGAATATCGGACCGCGGACCGTCTCGAAGAATGTCCGTTTCAGGGACTGTATCAGCTCGGACAACGGACAGAGGAACACCTATGCAAGCCATTTCTTCATGTCCGGGTACTACCTCTCGCGTAATACACACCTCACGAACTGCCAGTCTTTCAACAATCGCAATTCCGGATTTTATGTCCATAGCGGAACCAACAGCTCATTTGTCGGGTGCACCGACAAGGGAAGCACCTACGGGTGGAAGATCTGCAAGGCGAGCTCTGACATTACCCTTGAAAACTGCAATTCCTGGAACAACCCACGGTGGGCGCTCTGGATCTCCTTCTCCCAGCGAGTAATTGTCAACAATTTCGAGCAGCATGACGTGAACGGTGACCGTGGGTACCAGAGCATCCTTGGGTGGTACAAGGACGAGGCGAAGTACCAGCAACCGGTCACAAACTCAAAGTTCCATATTACCGCGTACGGCAGCAGGTTGCCGATCATCAATAAGGCGGGCGGCGGTAATGTCTACGATCTCTCGTATGGATGATAGGCACCATTCTCTGGATTTACGCGATCCTGGGGGATGCAACGAATACTCCTTTGAAAAACGGGAGAAGTGATGTCTGTCCCTTTTCGAGTATGCAAATTTTAATATAATGTGAGGGGATAATGCTTGAACGAAACGCCATGGATCGACCTCTGTCCGAGGAGGGTATATCCGAAGTCGTCGGCTTCGTCTTCATCCTCGCGGTCATGGTCGGGGGGCTTTCGTTGTACCTGGTATACGGCGTCCCCATCCTGGGACGAGAGTCGGAGATCACTCACATGGACGATGTCAGGGGGTGGTTCGTCGATTACAAGACGGGAGTTGACCAGCTCTGGCTGAACAGCCCAGCGGTTCCGAACAACAGCACCCCCTACGTTCCCGGGGACCCCACTCCGCTCCTAGATAGAAAGGCACTCTACAGCATCTCCACCGGACAGGTGACCCTTCGCCATGTCATCAACGCCGGCGCGATCCAGGAGAGAGGTTTTGTCCTGCGGTACCTCCCCGTGCTCGCCCCGATTCCGGCCTCTGCAGAGGTTTCTGTTCGAACCGATGATACCTTTACGGTCTCTGGATGGCGAAATGGCGCGGAAGTCCTCCGCTGGAACAACACAACACCCTCTCTCGTCTACACCTCACACAACAACTACTGGCTCCAGCAGGAGTACTATTACCAGCTCGGGGGTGTCTTTCTCCGGCAGTGGGATCTGACTGGGGAGGTGCCAGAGGAGGTGATGGTGGTCCAGTCCCCTCCACTCTCTTTCTACCCGCCCGATGTGGGTGACACGGGTTACCAGACGATCGCAGGTCTGGTCGTTGTGAACCTGAGTGTAACAAAAGGGGGTTTCGGCGCGAGATCTCCCATCCGGGTCGAGACCAGGCTCGAGGCGGACCCACTCCCGCTCGAAAGTTCGGATATTAAACAACCGTACGAGTTCTCAAACGTCTCCCTGACCTTCGAGGGGAAGGATGATCAGTACGCCCGTGCCTGGTACACGATCTTCAAGGGCGCCGCCACCAGAACCGGCCTCAATTCCAGTTATTACAACGTATCGTTGTCGGGCCCCGTGGCCCGTATCGACATCATCGGGTACAATACCAACCCGAACATTGCTGACGTCCGGTTCGGGGCTCTCGAAGCATGGTACGTCATGAAACTCGAGAACGTGCCGACGATAATCGAGTAGAGGTAGTCTTCATGAGATCAAACAATCGCAGGGAATCAGGTGTCTCGGAGGTGATCGGAGCGGTGCTCCTGGTCGGCCTCGTCGTGATCGGCGGTGCGGTGGTCGCATCCTTCGTATTCGGGCAATCGACTCCGAAGGAGGTGCCGCACCTCAGCTTCGGGGTCGCCGTGGACAGCGAGGACCACCTGCTCACACTCCGCCATACGGGGGGAGATACCCTCCTGAATGGCACGTACCGAATCCTTCTTGACGGTTCGCCCGTAAGTTCGGACCACTATCGAAACTGGTCGGTGAACGAACCCCTGGAGATCCCCGACGTCACGGACTTCGATGGGACCGTGATCGTCACCTACCTGGACGGGAGCGGGGGAGAGACGGTACTTCGCAGGGTGGACTTCGGCGACGAGCTCAACCCGGGTTCAAATCCTGAAAACCCGGAGCAGCCGACGGGGCCCTGGACCATCTCGGGGTACAAGCGGAACGTGACCATGGACGGTCAGATCATCGGCCCGCTGGCTGGCGTCACAATGCGCCTGACAAAGACACAGGGTGACTTCTCGTTCCCCGCAGAGGGTATGACCACGACGACGAATGGTGATGGGTACTACTCCTTTTCAGTTCCCGAGTATGAGGGGTACTATCGCCTGGCGGAGGAGGTCAACCTGACTGTCTGGGATCCGAAGAGCCCGTCAACCGGGCAATACGACTCAATCTACCTCAATCACAACCAGATCACTGCATCGAGGGACTTCTCGAACTATCGCCGGCCACCTCCACCCATGAAGATCTCCGGTCACAAGTACAACGTGACGTGGAAGGGCGCGGTGGTCGGCCCGCTCGAGGGGGTCGTCATCAACCTGACCCTGACCAGCGGCGACGTTCCCGGGTTCCCGTCGCAGGGAATGACCACGACGACGGACGAGAACGGGTACTACGAATTCGAAGTGCCGGGATGGTGGGACTTCGAGGTCCCCAACCCCCTGCCGAGATACCGCCTCACCGAGGAGGTCGATAGAAGCGCATGGCGACCGTATGCGCCTGCATCCGGGGTCATCGATGACGTGGTACCGGGAGCGACGGACCAGGACTTCAGAAACGAGATGATCGTCCCGCCGAAGAAGATCTCGGGGTATAAGTGGGGATACTATACGAACGGCGATCTGATCGGACCGGTCACCGGAATCAAGATCACCCTGACGATGACGGACGGGGACATTCCCGATATGCAGGTCGGCCAGAGCATGGAGACCTTCACGAACGAGACCGGGTACTACGAGTTCGACGTGTCCGGCTATCCGGCCGTCTACACGCTCAAGGAGACGATGGACCCGGCAGCGTGGACCGCCTATATCCCCTCGTCCGGTATGATCGAGAACGTTCTTCCCGGGGCAACGAACCAGGACTTCAAGAACAAGCACGTGCCCCCGGAACCCGAGGGGGGTGTCGTGATGCGCCTGGAGAAGGAGGAGCCATCTGATGACCCAAGTAAGAACGGACACCTTGTCGGCGGCACCTACTTCCAGGTCGAGACGAAGGGTGGTGATTACGCGACCATTGGGGGACAGACCTTCCAATTCGGCAACAACAAGCAGGTCAGGTTCGTCATCGACGGCGACCAGGACCGGGGTCGGATCACCGTAACGAAAGGATCGACAACTCTTGAAGAGTTCTCGTTCAACGTCTTCATGCAAGAGTGGGACGGGAAGGACTGGGTCAACGTAACGGGCGCCAGGGGGATGGTCACCGATATTAGCATCACGAACATCAATAAGAACGGGATCTGCAAGGATTCCACCCTGACGTACCGCCAACCCTCCTACAATTCGGAGACGATGCTCCGCCTCGACGGCAAACCACGGATCACGAGCCCACCGGACGACTCGACCCCGCTCGAGTTCAAGAAACTCCACATCGTTCACGACAACTCCGAGCACGAGGGGAACAACATCATGATGATCTGGCTCGAACCGGGTATCAACAGCCTGCTCGTCCAGGGTGACTACGTGTATCTCTGACCTCTTCCTTTTTCATGACCGGCCGATCATCGAAGAACGAGAATGCGAATGCCGAGATACTCGGCGTCGTGATACTGATCGGGATCTTCGCGATCACGGCCGGAATCATCTCGGCTACCACGTTATCCGCTCCCGCTCCGACGAAGATGCCGGCTGCGACGATCGAGATCACTGGCGCGTCTGGTGCAATCACCATCTCCCACCTGGGGGGAGATCCCCTGCCCCTGGGTAACCTGAAAGTGCGTGGGACGAGAACCGATGGTCTACCTGTGCCGACAGACATCAGGGCATGGCTCGGTCTCCCGCCAGGTGAACCCAACCTGAACAACGGTTTCAGCATTGTGAAAAAAGAGGGTTGGAGTGCCCTCGTGTTGATCTGGAACGGTGACGGGGGGGATTCCGTGCTTGCGAGCTGGGACCCGTCAGGCATCTATGGGCCTCTTGGGCCTGCATCGCCCGGCAGCCCGGGTGCTCCCGGAGTACCCGATGGTCCGCGGACCCAACCCCCTGTTCCTGCTCCGACAACGAACTGGAACGTGACTCTGCACGGGGTGCAGGCGAACTTCACCCCGTTCGATGGCACAGTCATCACGGACGTCGGTGGCATTGTCCCGTTCGTTGATACTTCCAATGGCACTATCACGCACTGGTATTGGAACTTCGGGGATGGCTCCACGATCACAACGACGGTTCCCTATGCGCACTTCGACCATACTTACAGGTACGAAGGGATATACTCGGTGACGCTGACCGTCTCCAATGCCGAGACCGGTGCGCACGATACGACTGTGCATACCATCCAGGTGAGCCCGATCTCAGGTGAGGTTCTTCCCGTTGACTTCACGATCGAGCCCCGCACCAGCGGTAACCGGGCGCTCTCGGTCACCTGTCTGGCCTCCGTCACGTCATCGTTCAACGCAACTATCTGGCAGTGGGACGTGACTGATGGCCTGAATGGGACGACGACACGGTTCGGACCCTATTATGGCAGCCTTCCCGATGCTCCCAGTAAGAGTCAGGTCTTCACATTCCTCAACCCCGACGGCACAACCAACAATATCGGGATGATCGCCCTTACGGTCTGGTCCCCGTACGTCAAGGACCCCATCATCGTCACCAAGACGGTCACCGTCGGCCCGCCGATGCAGGTCGGTTTCTCCCCGAACGTCACCGTGGGCATCTCGCCTCTCCCCGTTAAATTCGTCGATACATCGATCGGTGTGGTCGATTCCTGGTCCTGGGACTTCGGGGACGGGACCACTTCGTCAGAACAGAACCCTTCCCACGTCTTCACGGTCGGGGCGAACGAGGTCCGTACCTTCACGGTCACGCTTACGATTAAGGGCTACGACCAGACCGAGTCAGGTGACCCCCCGGGCTCCCACTTCGTGTATCAAACGGCGACGACGACGATCACGGTCCATGCACCAGTCGTCGCAGACTTTTCGTCGGACGTTACCGAGGGCGTCGCCCCGCTCACGATCCATTTCAATGATCTCTCGACCGGGAACCCAACCAAGTGGACCTGGTCGTTCGGTGATGGGGCGACGTCGAGCGAAAAGAACCCGGTCCACACCTACACGTCCGACGGGATCTACAAGGTCTCCTTGCTTGCCGAAAAGTTCGACCCGGACAGCGCTGACATCATGGTCAAGCCCATCTACATCCGCGTCGGGGCTGATGTCGCAGCCGACTTCACTGCTACTCCGACGCGTGGCGTCGCACCCCTCGGGGTCCAGTTCAACGACGCTTCGTCGAGTGCCGCGCCGATCATCGGCTGGTCCTGGGACTTCGGCGACGGTACGACCAGCACGGAAAGAAACCCATTGCACACCTACGCATCACCTGGCACGTACTCGGTCACGCTGACGGCAGCGAACGCCTACCGGTACCATTCGATCACCAAGACGAACCTTATCACCGTGGTTCCTGGGGTCGTCGCCTCGTTCGAGCCCAATCAGACTCAAGGAGAAAGCCCGCTAGCAGTTCATTTCAGCGATCAATCGACCGGGAACCCAACGGAGTGGTCCTGGAATTTTGGTGATGGAACGACGAGCGATCTCCAGAACCCGGACCACACCTATGAGTCGGCGGGTATCTTCTCCGTCACGCTGACCGCGAGGAACGTTGATTCAACGAATACCCTGACTCGAACCAACTTGATCACGGTCTTCGGACAGGTCACAGCCTTATTCTCCGCAAATCCGACGGTTGGCCAGGCTCCACTCTCGGTCCAGTTCACGGACTCCTCGACTGGCGGTCCGACGGTTTGGTCCTGGGACTTCGGCGACAATACGACGAGCAACGTTCAGAACCCCCTGCATGTCTACGAGGCGGCGGGAAATTATTCGGTCACGCTCACCGTGAGCAATCCCCTCTCCACCTCTGACCCGGTTACCCGCACGGAGTACATCAGGGTCTCCGCCCCGGTGGCACCGACGGCTGCATTCAGCGGCACGCCGCTCTCGGGTACCGCTCCTCTTACTGTCCAATTCACGGACGGGTCCATCAACTTCCCGTCTTCCTGGGCCTGGGACTTCAACAATGACGGTACGGTCGACAGCACGGCCCCGAACCCGACCTACACCTATTCTGGTGCCGGCACCTACACGGTGAAACTCACGGTGGCGAACGGAGCGGGGTCGGACGACGAGGTGAAGATCAACTATATTGTTGTCAACTCACCACCATTGCCGCCTGTGCCCCCCATCGCTGCGTTCAGGGCGAATGTCACCTCGGGAATGGCCCCTCTTATCGTCCAGTTCACGGACGAGTCCACCAACTCCCCGTCCTCATGGGCCTGGGACTTCAACAACGACGGCAATATCGACAGCACGGACCAGAACCCGATCTGCTCCTTTAGGTTTGCTGGGATATACCCTGTGAAATTAACAGTGACAAACGGCGCGGGGTCGGACGATGAGCTGAAGGTCGGGTATATAACTGTCACAGCACCGCCGGTTGCGCCTGTGGCCTATTTCGAGGGAACGCCGAGGAGCGGTGAGAAACCACTGACAGTCAAATTTACTGATGGGTCGACGAACTCGCCGACATACTGGCGATGGGACTTTGGGGACGGAACAACCTCTACACTGCAGAATCCGTCGCATTCGTACAGCCATAAGGGTGATTATACGGTTACGCTGACCGCCGGCAATTCGGCCGGAGAGAATACCCTGTCACGGCCGGCCTATATCCATGTTACCAACCCCAACGGATAAATGACCGGATCTCATAAATGGAGCAGAATTTCCTGCTTTTTTTCATGTTCCTCACGTCCCAATTTGAATCTCAACCACTCTGTCGATCTTCTCTCCTATCGGATTGATGGATAAGGGGCTTCATTGACCCTGCCCTTTGTTGATTTCACGCCCTCGTGGTCATCCCTGCCCGACTCCTGTTTCCGCTCGGGCACGTCCCGCCCCGCCGGCAGCGCCGTCCACGCCCGGGAACGGAGCCGGCACAGCGCTTGACTGCCCGCCACCGGCTCACCGCGACGCTGCCGACGTCTCCGTGTCGCCACGCCCTGAACTGGAGGCCGCGAGCTGCAGGGACTGGGCGAGGGAAGCGCCGGCCATACGCCCCGACACAGCCGCCCCAAACCGGGAGAACGAAGTACCCTGCAGCCTGACCCCCATACCTCGAGGCCGGCAGCGAAACCCTGGTGCTCCACGCACGGGAACAGCGCCGGCCGGCACCCTCGTAGCGAGCAACCGCCAAATCCCCAACCGACAGACCAGCCGGCAGCGTATCCCTGACCACGACGGACCGGCGACGGTCCCCCGGCCGGCTCGTGCTGCCAGCACTCACGAGATGCTCGAGTTCATGAACGCGCCTTCCCAGGCCGAAAATCTCGAGCGGTATCGCGCTCGCGGGTATGCGATACAGGGCGATCGTTCTCGGCTCGTGACGGATTGGCCTCAGTCGGCTGTCGCAGTCCAGCCGCCGTCGGCAAAGCGTAAGGAGAAGGCTGGGGTGATGGTGGAGTACTATCGGCCGGGGCTGGCGATATGAAGTCCAGGCGTGCGGAAAACTGGCGGGGTGGTATCATCCGCACCGGATCGGCCGGTTCCGCATCACCCGGGCTTGGCGAGGATCGCCGCGACGGCCGCCTCGAGCGGGGGCAGGTCGTCGACCGCGATGGTTCAGATAGCGTCGAGATCGACGCCGAAGTACTGGTAAACAAGGGCGTGGCGAAGACCGATGATGCGCCGCCAGGGGATCTCTGTGTGTTCGGCGATGAACCCCGGTGAGAGGTTGTTCGCGGCCTCGCCGATCACCTGCAGGTGACGGACGACCCAGTCCTGCAGAGCTCGGAGGCCTTCAGCTCCTCCGCCGTGGACGGCACCCACTCCTGGATCTTTTCGATTGCTTCGAGGATATCCGTGAGACGGTCACGGTCCGATCTCACAGGGGCACCGTTTCCTGCATGACGGTCTCGCGGATCCGCTCGCGGAGCCTGCGGTCCGACGCGACCTCGACGCGCATCCCGAGGAGATCCTCGAGGTCCTGCGAAAAGCCGATCTGGGCGAGCATGGAGGTGCGACGCGGGAAGGTCACGAGCAGGTCGAGGTCGCTGTCCGGGCGGGCCTCGCGACGGGCGACGGAGCCGAAGATCCGGATGTTGGTCGCCCCGAAGCGGACGGCAACGGCCAGATCTCGGGACGCTTCGCCTCGATCAGTGCGTAGACGTCGGCCGGCATGATTCGATCACCTGTAGATCGGGCGGAACGAATATCAAGCCATCGATGGGACGGTGGGAGCTGCGGTTACAGGACTGCGGTGGTGGAGCGTGTGGCTGTGCCCGGCCGGTTTAGC
>CASGHK010000046.1 GCA_949320185.1 uncultured Methanomicrobiales archaeon
TCAAGCCATCGATGGGACGGTGGGAGCTGCGGTTACAGGACTGCGGTGGTGGAGCGTGTGGCTGTGCCCGGCCGGTTTAGCTGGGAATCATCGGACAGCTCGCGTCTGTCGACGTGCCGGCGCATGTCGAGGAACATCGGCGGTACCGAACTCGAGGAAATGCGATTGAGGGCATCTAGATCCGCATCGTCACGGATCAACCGATAGAGGTCGTCGACGTGCACTCGCCGTCCCGCAACTCGGTCGACCTTGGCGGCCTCTCGGTCGAGCGGTCCCCGCCGCGGCCGGCGATGGGATAACGAAAAAACCACAGCCGCACCAGGAGGGCAGGCGATGAATAAAACCACCCTCTGCCCCGCAGGATGCTTCGTGAGGGTGCCTGCAGTGGTGTGTCTTCACAGAGACCCCTGCGACTTTATCATTTCGGAGAGCGAATGGGACGATCGACGATGCAGATCCAGTACGTGTACGATGCCGATGGACGCAGGACCGGCGTCATCATCCCCATCGACCTGTGGGAACGGACCGCCGGGCAGCTCGAACCGAGGCGTCGGTGCCGGTTCGACGACTTCTACGGCATCTACCGCGACCACATCCAGGATCCGGACGCGGTGGCTTCTGACCTCCGGGACGAGTGGGACCGGGAATGAGATCGTATCTGGTGGATACGAATATCCTGATCCACGTCCTCGCGGGCGACCTTCCTCCTGAAGCGCGAGCTGCCGTCGAGCGCATCATGACGACCGGATTTTCCGTATCTGTCATCACGCGCATCGAGTTCCTGGGATGGCGTGGCCACACGGAGGCGGGATACGAGGCCGCACGGGCGCTCGTCGAGTGCGCTCGACAACACCTCCTGACGGCGCCGGTGGCAGACCGGGCGATTGCGCTCAGGCGCTCCTGCAGCATCTCACTCCCGGACGCGGTGATCGCGGCAACCGCTCTCGAGGCCGGGAGCGTCCTTGTAACGAGAAACGTTCGAGACTTTTCCCGGATCGACGAGCTCCAGGTGTTCAACCCATTCGATGACATGGGCTGAACGGACCTGTTCCGCGCATGGCCTCCCACGAACAGGAAAAGATAGTGCCTGGAGTTAATGGACATACCCGGGTACGTGTAGGATCTCAAGCGGTACCGGGCGCGGGGCTCCGCGATGAAGGGCAACCGGCTTGCGATCGTGACCGACCATCCGTCGGACCTGATCGAGGTACACCCGCCCTCGCGAGGGACGGTGGACCCTGGCGGCCTCTCGGTCGAGCGGTGCCCGCCGGTACCGACGCAGGGCTTAGAAATCGCGATATGAGGTCTTCCGCGGGCTCACTTCGTCCACGACGATCCGGCGGCCCTCGAGATCGAACTCGATCAGGACCCGGTAGGAACCGACGTGAAACGAATAGACCGGCTCATGGGAGGCCGATGTCCTGAGCTTCTTGACGTGCAGCCATGGCATCACCTGCGCCTCCAGGCTCTTTAACCCGGCGGTGACACGGCGACCGTCCTGGCGGTCGAGCCCCTTCAGGTCCCTCAGGGCGCGGGCGGTATACTCGAGCGTGAACGTCATTCGAGGCCGAGCTCGGCGAGGACCTGGTCGTGGGAGTGGGTGCGGCCGGCCTTCCGGTCCTCGCGTGCCTCCCTGAGGCCCTGACGTTCCTCGTCGGTCAGGGGCTCGGGGTCGATCGCCATCGAGGTCAGCCGTTCGATCACGTCGTTGTAGGTCTCACGCGGATGGATCTTCAGGGCGTCGAGCGTCCCCTTGACCCCGGCCGATACCTTGATGGTCGCTTCCACTGCCATACACCCCTGTGTAACACGGGAGAAGATAATGGGATCGATGGTCCTCGTCGGGCGACCGTCGAGGGAACGGCGATGGTCAGTCGAGAGTCGCCCCGACAGGGATCCCGCCGGCAGGCCCATCGTCGAGCACGGGGGGTGATCGGGCTCGGATCGAGGGCGTCGTCTCCGACGGGGCGACGCGGCGGGCGCTGCAGATGGTCGGGAACGACGCCGACGTCGGGATCACGGTCCTGGGCTTCGCCGGCACGGGACGGCCCGTGTTGCTTGGCATCACCGAGCGGCCCTGGTTCGTGGACACCCTCGCACGTCGAGGACCTGGAGAGATATCGCGCCCGCGGATATCGTATGGTCAACAACCGGATCACTACCATGACGGACCACACCGAGGACCTGGTCGAGGTGCACCCGGCGTTACGCGGCTCGGTCGACCTCGCCGGCGATGGATGTGGGATGATTGCGGGGTGCTGAAGATCGGCGAAGGAAGCCCACCGGCGCGCCCGCATGCGCGAGGAACCCGGGAGTCTCCTCCAGCATACTGTATGTATCCAGATGCATACGAATTGTATTCGATGCTCCAGCGCCTCGTGGGGTCGAGGACCCGTGCCTCGCGCCTCACGCTCTTCCTGCTCCACCCCGACGAAGAGTTCCATGTCCGCGCCCTGGCACGGGCGACGGGCGAGAACATCACCGCTGTCCGGCGGGAACTGGCCAACCTCTCGGATCTTGGTCTGCTCGGTTCGCGGGCACAGGGGAGCCTCCGCCTCTACCGAGTCCGCCGCGAGTCGCCGCTCTTTCCCGAGCTGCAGAGGCTCGTCCTGAAGACCTCGGGGATCGCCGACCAGGTGACGACTGCTCTGGGCACCATCGAGGGCCTCTCGCGCCTCTTCATCTTCGGCTCGATGGCGGACAGCACGGCGGGCCCCGACTTCGACCTCGATCTCTGTATCGTCGGCGAGGTCGACATAGGCCGGCTGATCGGTGCCGTGGCCCGCCTCGAGCAGCGGCTCGATCGCGAGGTCAATTACGTACTCTTCACGCCGGACGAGTTCGAACGGCGGCAGACCGTCGGGGACCCGTTCCTCACCCACGTCCTCTCGCGGCCCCGTATCGAACTGGTGGGTGATGCCGATGTCACTTGAGGAACTCGAACACGACGGGCTGATCCGGCGGCTTCCTGCCGATCCCAGGCGCGTCGAGGAGGCCCTCGCCCTTGCGACGCGCGACCTCTCGGTGGCCGGAAGCATGCTCACGGTCGACCCGGACTGGGCCTACGCCATCGCCTACAACGCGATGCTCCAGGCCGCCCGGGCCCTGCTCTTCGCGGACGGGTTCCGGCCAGCGGGGAAGAACCAGCATGGAGTCGTCGTCCGGTTCGTTGCCGCCCACATCGGTTCCGACGAGGCGACCCGCCTCGACCGGCTCCGACGGAAACGGCATATCACGGTGAACGATACTGCCGGCACGATCGGGGAGGCAGAGGCACAAGCGGCTGTCGCCCGCGCGAACGCGTTCGTTGATCTGATCCGTGGGATGATCGGCACGGGCCCGGTCCTGCGCGATCCCTGACTGCGGTCACCGCCACCGCCGGCAAGACCATCGCGCTCGACCCGGCGAACATGACCGTGCCAAACCCCCAGTTGGACCCAGGCACCGACGATAACGAGACTCTCATCGTCCACCGACGCCGGTGACTGGCAAGCACGGCCGCCCGGGGCGTTCCGCGCCCCGACGTCAGTTCGGATATGCTCATTACCATCCCCCTCCCACATCTGGCAGAGGGAAAGCCGTGAAGACGCGCAACGAAATAATCACCATCCTCGGCGACCTGAAGGCGGAGGTCGCCTCCCGCTTCGGCGTCCGGCGGTTCGGCCTCTTCGGGTCGTATGCCCGCGACGAACAGACCGAGAGTTCCGATCTCGACCTGCTCGTCGAGTTCGAACGGCCCGTCCCGTTCAGCGCCTTCTGCCGCCTCGAGGATCTGGTCCGGGAGCGCACGGGGGTGGCTGTCGACATGACCACCCCGGACGGTCTTCATCCACGGATCGAGCGGCGAGTGCTCGCCGAGGCAGTCTATGTCTGACCGGGACGCCCTCCTCGTCCTCCACGATATCGCGGACGCTGTCGACGCGATATTCGGCCTCATCGGGTCGATGACATACGACGAGTTCGTGGCCGATCGTGCCGTGCATGATGCGGTCCTGTACAACCTGCTCGTCATCGGGGAAGCAATCAAGCACCTATCACCACGCCTGACCCGCGCCCGTCCGGAGGTGTCATGGCAATCCGCTGCCCGGATGCGCGACCGCCTGGTCCATGGCTATTTCCGTATCTCAACGGCGATCGTCTGGGAGACCATCGAGCAGGATCTCCCGAATCTCCGGACCGCAGTCTCGTCCCTGCTCGCGGAGGAAGAATCGCGGGACAGGTAAGCCGACCCTGCTCCCTTCTTCTCTTCGACAGGAGACGCCGGAACCTCGGTCCGAGAGCGGGAATCCACCACACCGGAAGGCCTGAAAAGAACTCAAGCGATCCCCGGGCCCCATGCCGGCGACAGCGCCCCGTCCGACCGACCGAACGCATCCACTCCGGCAGTGCCGATGCGTCGTCGAACGCGGCGAGAAATGCCTCGCGATCGATACCTGTCTGGGTACAGATAACCCGAAGCGTCGATCCTTTGATGACCTCGTGGTTCGGCAGAGTCAGCGGCGTCCGGGATCCGTCGGCGTTCCATCGTTCCATGGCGATATGGTTCCCTGCACGCACGATACGGAATCCGAGAGCAGAGAGCGCCCTGATCATTCGCTGCCGGGGTGCATCCCTCGGAAATTTCATCTACACGGTGACCTCGGCCATGCGCGCATCGATCACCTCCGCGTCGATCGCATCCGGGCCGAAGGTCTCGATATGGAACCGGATGGCCGAGACGACATCGGCGAGGGCCTCTTCATAGGTATCTCCCTGGCCCACGACCGCTCCTCGGAGGCCCACCGGGTAGGCCACGGACCCATCGGCATGTTTCTCCCCCACGATCTTCAGATGTCGCATGATCGGTCCGATCTGGTAATCCCTTCATACAGGAGCAATGACGCGCCAGGAATTGTGGCCGGCACCCGGATCGCGATCACAGGGGATCGCCCTCAGTCGAACATCGTGGTGTCTCCACCGGCGAGGGCCTCGATCGACCGTGTCGAAGGTGCGACCGAGTACCAGTCGGCAGGAACCGTCCAGACGAGAAGAGAGAACAATCGAACCGACGGGTGAGGTCCGGTCCGGTTCCATCCCAGCCATATGCTTATGCATCGAACCCTCGAATCACCTGATGGAATCATTCGGGGTGGCATGATGCAGTGTGATACGGAGGGGGCATATGACCGGGAGATCGGGTCCTGGTGAAAAAACACTGACCGAACTTCGGGTAGCCCTTCGCGATCAGCTACCGGAGCTCCACCACCGCTATGGTCTCATGTCGATAGAGGTCTTTGGATCCTACGTCCGGGGAGAACAGAGACCAGACAGCGATCTCGATCTCCTTGTCGAGTTTGATCCAGCGAGGAAGATCTCGCTCTATGACCTTGTCGCGATGGAACAGCACCTCTCGGACCACCTCGGGATCCGGGTGGACCTTGTTGAAAAACGCGGCATCAAGCCAGCTCTCCGAACCCGGATCATTGCCGAGGCCATAATGGTATGACGCGCGAGCGGCAGGCCGGGGTATAGCTGCGAGACATGCTCGAGGCCGCAGAGAAGGCCCGTCGGTTTGTCGCAGGAATGACCTTCGAGGAGTTTCTCGAGAACGACGAGAAGATCTTCGCGGTGACCCGAGCTCTCGAGGTGATCGGCCAAGCGGCAAAGCAGGTGCCGATCCAGGTGAAGCGACACTATCCCGAGATCCCCTAGCGTGCCGTGGCCGGCACCCGGGATAAACTCATTCATGCCTACTTCGATGTGCACGCCGAGCTTCTCTGGTCCACCGTCGATGACGATCTCCCCGTTCTCTGTACCGCGCTTCTTCGGGTCATCCGTGAGACAGATGAAGACTGATACGATCCGGTTGCGCTGCTGCTTTCCTCCGCAGGGCTGGCTTCATATTACCGCAATGGGCCCCGTATAGGTCGGCGTCACCGGGCGGATAGAGCACGTTGATGCGCTCGTGCAGACGAGGGCTTGACGCGGAACGATCCCCCTGGCGATGGAATTGCCGGCATTCGGATCGCGATCACATTGGGCTGACCGAGTCGATCATCGAGGCCCACCTGCTCTCAAAGAACAATCGTGAGATGGCCGGGGTGATGGAGGAGTACTGCCCGCCGCTGCTGGCTATATGAAGTCCAGGCGTGCGGAAGGCTGGCGGGGGTGGTATCATCAGGACCGGATCAGCCGGTTCCGCATCACCCGGTCCTGGCGAGGATCGCCGCGACGGCCCTCTCGAGCGGGGGCAGGTCGTCGGTGACGAGCCGCCAGACGATTGCGAGGTCGACGCCGAAGTAGCGGTGGACGAGGACATGCCGAAGTGCGACGACGCGCTGCCAGGGAATCTCGGGGTGGTCGGTCTTCAGCCCCGGTGAGAGGTTGTTCGCGGCCTCGCCGATCACCTGGAGGTGATGGATGACCCAGACCTGCAGGAGCTCGGAAGCCGTCAGCTCCTCCGCCGTGGGCGGCACCCGCTCCTGGATCTTTTCGATTGCTTCGAGGATATCCGTGAGCCGGTCGCGATCGGACCTCACAGCGGTATCGCTTCCTGCAGGACCGTCTTGCGGATGCGATCTTTCAGCCCGCGGTCGGACGCGACCTCGACGTGCATGCCCAGGAGGTCAGCGAGGTCCTGCTCGAGGCCGATCAGGTCGAAGAGCGTGGCCTTGGGCCCGAAGGTGACGAGCAGGTCCAGGTCGCTGTCCGGGCGGGCCTCGCGACGGGCGACGGAGCCGAAGATCCGGATGTTGGTCGCCCCGAAGCGGGCGGCAACGGCCAGGATCTCGGGACGCTTCGCCTCTATCAGTGCGTAGACGTCGGCCGGCATGATTCGATCACCTGTAGATCGGGCGGAACGAATATCAAGCCATCGATGGGACGGTGGGAGCTGCGGTTACAGGACTGCGGTGGTGGAGCGTGTGGCTGTGCCCGGCCGGTTTAGC
>CASGHK010000047.1 GCA_949320185.1 uncultured Methanomicrobiales archaeon
GCTCGTCTACACGATCGGGGTGGTCGGGGTGAACGAGATGGTCCAGCACCACTGCGGGGCCCAGCTCCACGAGAGCCGCGAGGCGTTCGTGCTGGCGGTGCGGGCGATGACCGAGCTGGAGCTCTACGCCCGCGAGCTCTCTGCCAAGCACGGGATGACGATCGCCCTCGCGCGGACGCCGGCGGAGACGACCGGGCAGCGGTTCGCGGTGGCGGACCTGCTCGACCGCCGGTTCCGGCCGTGGGCTACCCGCGTGATCAAGGGCGACCTGGAGGACGCCCTCGCCCGGCTCGGGACCTCGAACGACCTGCCGATCTACTACACGAACGGGACCCACGTCGCCCCCGGGGCCCCGGTGCCGCTCGCGAAACGGATGGAGATCGAGCACGTCTTCTTCCCGATCGTGGACGGGGGCAACATCTTCCACATCTGGCTCGGCGAGCGCCGGCCCGACCCGCGGGGGCTGATGGAGATGGCGTTCAACCTCTGCCGCAAGACCCAGATCGGCTACTTCGCGTTCACCCGCGACCTGACGGTCGCCCTCCGGCAGTTCCGCGAGCACCGGCCGACACCCCGCCTCGAGGGGATCAACCCGGTGGACGCCCGGGTGCAGGCATAATCGCACCGGCGCCGGCCAGGAACGAGAGCCGGCAGCGCCTATCCCCCGATCACCACCTATTTTACCACGGCGCGCCGAGATGCTATCCGGAGACAGACGAGACATGGAGTCCTTACCGGAAGGCGAACAGGTGATCGTCCAGGGAAATGCGAAGTCGGATTTCTTCGGGAAGGGGACGCTCTACCTCACCACCCGTCGGCTGATCTTCGAGGCCGCCGTGGGAGGGCTCCTCTCCCGGTCCACGGAGACGAAGATCGACCAGCCTATCGGGTCGATCGTGTCGTACGGGAGCGCCGGCCGAAAGGCCCTGGAGGTCCACTTCGAGGGGAACATGGAGCCGACGGTGCTCCACGTCGACAACCCCGAGATGTGGGAGGTCGCGATCAGGACCGTCTTTTTGATGGGCGGCGCGGAATAGGGCTGACTGGAACTCTCCGTCATGGGCCGGCACACCGGCAGGAACACCGGGCGGAGCCGGACCCGCACACCGGGAGCGTGGGGTGGGGCCCCTGTTCAGGAGCCCCTGCGGACCAGCCGGACGACGAGCGAGATCCCGACGGCGATGACCGCGAGGAAGAAGACCCCGTTCACCAACGGCACGTAGGGGTCGGCCACCCAGTACCGGACCGCATCCTGGACGGCGAAGTAGAGCTGCATCGTCGCGACGAGGACCAGGAGGAGGACGATCCCCGACAGCCCGGTGACCACGAACGCAGAGAGGGACTCGCGGGTCTCCCGGCGCCGGTCCTCGGTGGAGGACGGCGGCGGCGAGCCGCCGGGAACGGGGTCAGCCATGGTTTCGCCTCCACCCGAGGAGGACGAGAGCGAGCGCGGCGAGGGATGCCGGCACGCCGAAGCCCGGTGTACGGGTCGGGACCGGCACTGGCACCATCGCCCCGGTCTCCCGGGCCGTGATGAACTCGCCCGTGTCGATCTTTCTCACCGTGAACTCCTGCCCACCGGTCGCGGTCGCGTTCGGAGCTAGGTTCACCGACCGCGAACCGCGCTCGACGATCACGTCGCCGCTCCAGAGCACGGCTTCGACCTCGTAGTTGTGCTGGTCCGGGACCGAGAGGGTGACGTTCCGGGTCACGGTCGCCCCGGGCCGGACCGCGCCGACCGTCGTCCACTGCCGGTCGGCGAGGAGGCGGGCGCTGGCCTCCCGCGCCTTGATCTCGACGGTGAGGTCGGGGTTCGGACCGGTGCCCTGGTTGGTCAGCTGGACCTCCGTCTCGATCTGCGCCCGGCCGTTCGCGACGCCCCGGACCAGGAAGTCCATGTCGGTGATCGTGATCGGGGTCCGGGCCGTGTCCGGCGGCAGGCGTTCGAGCGACCGGACCATCACCTCGCCGCCGGTCCCCCGGAGACCTCCGCCGGCCAGGCTCGCCCGGACCCGGTACGAGCCGCGGCGCGGAAGGGTCAGCTCGTAGGGGACCACGACCGTCGTTCCCGGGGAGATCGGGCCGAACTCCTGGGTTCCTTCGTGGACGCGGAGGCCGGTCTCGTCGTCGAGTACCTCGATTCGGAGGACGCCGGCGCCGAGCCCTGGGCCCGACCAGTGCTGGACGGTCGTGCTGACGTTCAGGACGACCTTCCCCGCGGTCACGTTCACGGGTTCGACCGTGATCCCCGTTACGCCGGCTGACCCCTCCTTGAGACAGCCTGCCGCCGTCACCAGGAGGACGACAGCGACGAGGAGGAGAAGCCAGCGCGGGGAGAACGTCGTCATGGTGACCTGCCAGTCTTCCCGGTACCGCTTAACTCTTTCTTTTTCGCTCAGGATCATCCTTGCAGCCCGGGGAATAGGGGCACCCGCCCAGCCATTGCCTCTACAGACGAACCGCCCTTCTTAAGTCCCTCCCGGCCCCACGCCTGCTCATGGTACTGGGACCGGTGCCGAACAGGACGGACGGCGCACGAACGGTAACGGGCCTGTTTGCTCCGGGAGGACTGCCGGCGGACGGGCCAGCGTGGCGGTCGATCGATCATCAGCCTGCGGGGGAGGTCGCGTGGCGCAGCCGGTGAAGATCTCGGTGGTGGAGGACGACCCGATCTTCGCGCGGATCCTGAAGGTGCGGCTCACCGGGCTCGGGTACGAGGTCGTGTCGCAGTTCGCCTCGGGCGAGGAGGCGATCCGGTGCCTCCCCGACGCCTGGCCGCACCTGATGATCATGGACATCCTGATCGAGGGAGGGCTCGACGGCGTGGAGACCTCCCGCGAGATCATGGACCGGTTCCGGATCCCGACGGTCTTCGTCTCCGGGGCGACCGACGAACGGACGATCGACCGGGTGAAGACCGTCCCGGGGGCCGAGTTCGTCTCGAAACCCTTCTCGGACGACGACCTCCGGATCGCGATCCGCCTCGCCCTCGCGAAGTACCGGTTCGTCCACCAGCTCCGATCGCAGGAGGCCCGCCTCCGCGAGGTGCTGGAGCAGTTCCCCGGCGGGATCGTCGCCACCGACGCCCAGGGGATCATCACCTTCGCGAACGCCGGCGCCCGGGCCCTGCTCGGGATCGACTGCCCCGACGGGGCGTCAATCCACCTCCGCGAGGTCCTCCGGCTGACGGACGCCACCGGGGCGCAGGTGCTCGAGGACCCGTTCGAGAAGGTGCAGCGGGACGGTCGGGCCTGGTGGTTCCCGCCGAACACGGTGCATAATATCGACGACCACGTGAAGCGGCCGATCTCCGGCAACGCCGGCCCGCTCCTGGACGAGGACGGACGGCCCGCCGGAATGGTCCTCACCCTCTTCCCCCTGGGCCACGAGCAGCGGTTCCTCCGGTTCCGGCCCGGGGGGACGTTCTGAGACGGCGCCTTTTCGCTCGGCGTCGCGGGGGATGAGCTTCCCTCTTTTCCAGGACAGGCTGGATAGTACCGGTACCGGCATGCGGGGCGCCATGACCGGTTCGTCGTGAAGGACGAACGCCAGCCATCTCATCCCGTCACCCGGTTGTAACGGGGAGCTCGGGACCCTGTTTGGGTGAGCACCCTGGCCTCTCTCGTCTCTTGCCGCTGACAACAGGCATCACTTTCAGCAGATCGAGCCGATGTCATTAAGAACTGCCCTGGTAGAGAGACTATCATATCATGAGGCGCACACAGCTTCTTTCCGCCGGCATTCTCCTGCTGACCCTGGTCTGCATTGCTTCGACCGTATCCGCCATGAACTATCAGGGGCCGCCAACCCAAACCATACCCACACCTCCACCCTCCCCCACCACCAACCCCCTGCCTTCCTTCGCTATGTTCCCCCAGTCCGGCCCGGCACCGCACTCAGTCCTGTTCCTGGACTACACCCCGAACGCCAAGGAGTGGCAGTGGGACTTCGGTGACGGTGGCACCTCCTCACTCCAGTACCCGACGCACATCTACAACAGGACCGGGCTGTACACCGTCTCCCTGACGGTCACCACCTGGGCGGGCCAGACATCCACGACGACGGAGTACCACTGCATCCGCGTCACCGAGCCCGTTCCGCCGGCACCGACACCGGTGGCGAACTTCACAGCGAACGCGACGGGGGGCCAGGCACCCCTTGGCGTCCAGTTCACCGACACCTCCAGCCCATCACCGTACCACCGGTGGTGGCAGTTCGGTGATGGTGCCACCTCCACCGACGTGAACCCGGTTCACACCTACGAGCGCACCGGCGCCTACACCGTGAACCTGACTGTCTGGACGCCGATCGGCCAGTCGACCGTCTCTAAGCTGGCGTACGTCACGGTTGGTCCCGACCCACGTGCACCGGTCGCGAACTTCACGATGAGCCGGTCGTTGGGGGCTGTACCCTTCTTCGTGCGGTTAACGGATACCTCGACCGGAAACCCGACGTCCTGGCGGTGGGAGATCCCGAACCTCGGCTGGACCACGACGCGGAATCCCACCCTCTACGTCCGCTCGCCCGGGAACTATGCCTTAACCCTCACCGCGACAAACGCATACGGCTCATCGCAGATGACGAAGAACATCACCGGGACCGGTTCTGCGCCGCGGGCCGCGAAGGGTGACGCGGTCAGCTTCGCCGGATAACCGTCCCCTTTTTCCACCGGCGGGGCCCTGCCGCCGTTTTCTCCTGGATGGCTGAAAGCCAACCACCGATCACCATCAGGCTCCATTGAGGGACCGCGGACCCTGTTCTTGGTCCCACTCGGGCAGCGTCCATCTCCTGCCGTCGGGCATCCGAACGGTCGTCAGCGGATCGATCCGATGTCATTAAGAACTGCCTTGGTAGAGAGACTGTCATATCATGAAGCGCACACAGCTTCTTTCTGCCGGATTTCTCCTGCTGGCCCTGCTCTGCACCGCCCTCCCGGCGGCGGCAGCCCCCGCGGACTACCCGTTCCTGCAAAACCTTACGAACGAAGATGGGACGCCGTGGTCCTACTATTTATACTCGTACGGTGTCGCGGTCAACGCCTCGGGATACATCTTCGTCACTCAGTTTTACGATGAAAGGATCGATGTATTCAATTCGTCCTTCGGGCACGTTGAAACGTGGTATAGTCCAAGTCCTGCAGGGGTTGCGGTCAACTCGACGGGATACGTCTTCGTTGCGAACAGAGCCTCCAATAAAATCTCGATCCTGAGTCCATCCAGTGCTGAGGTGGGGGAAATATCGAGCGCTTATGTAAGGCAACCATGGGGCGTGGCGGTTAATACCTCGGACTATCTCTTCATCACGAATGACCTGAGAGATAACGTTCAGGTGTTCGACAAGAATAGCGTGCATGTCGCAGAATTCGACGATGGGTTCCCGAATATCAATGCTAGGGCAATCGCCGTGAACAGCATGGACCAGATCATCGTCGGCTCAATTTATTCACCCTCTCTCAACGTCTTCGACCGGGACTATCGAGCCGTTCGGTCGATCGATACCGGGTTCAGTGATGTGCGGGGTCTCGCAATTGATGCCGCGGACAACATCATGGTGTCTGGTTTCGACGTTGCTTGGACGCCGTTCAAGGTCTTCTCCCCCACCGGGACGTTGATTGGGACGGGATCAGGGATGCCGTTAACGCTTCCGTTTGCGATCGCGGTGAACCGTGCGACAGGCAAGGTCTTCGTCGTCGATCTCAATTCTCATTACGTCAGAATCTTCAGCTCGCCCCAGCCCACCCCGACGCCCTCCGGCCCGTCGCCCTCCTTCGCCGCGTACCCCCAGTCCGGCCCGGCACCCCACACCGTCCAGTTCCTCGACTACACTCCGAACGCGCAGTCGTGGTCATGGGACTTCGGCGACGGCAGGAGCTCGACACTCCAGTACCCGATGCACACCTACACCGCACCTGGCCTCTACACCGTCTCCCTGACGGTCACCACCTGGGCGGGGCAGACGTCCACGAAGACCGAGTACCACTATATCCGGGTCACCGAGCCCGTCACCCCGGCACCGACGCCGGTGGCGAACTTCACAGCGAACACCACCACCGGATCGGCGCCCCTCGCCGTCCAGTTCACCGACGCCTCCAGCCCAGCGCCGTACCACCGGTGGTGGCAGTTCGGTGATGGTGCGACCTCCACCGACGCGAACCCGGTGCACACCTACGAGCGCACCGGCGCCTACACCGTGAACCTCACCGTCTGGACGCCGATCGGCCAGGCGACCGTCTCGAAGCCGACGTATGTTATAGTCGACGGTGACCCGCGGGTGCCGGAGGCGAACTTCACCCTGAGCCGCACCTCCGGCCCGGCACCGCTCTACGTCCGCTTCACCGACACCTCGACCGGCACCCCCACCTCCTGGCGCTGGGACTTCGGCGGGCTCGCCTGGACGACGATGCGAAATCCGTCCGTCGTCTTCCGCCAGCCCGGCGTGTACACGGTGACGCTTACCGTCCGCAACCCGTACGGCTGGTCCTCGATGGGAACGAACGTGACCGTCACCGGAGGTGCCAGGAGTACCGGCGGGCGGGCGGTCAGCGTCGTCGGGTAGGTTCCCTCTCTCTCCGCCTTTTTTTCCCGCCCTCTACCTGGTTCCTCCACGAGGGAAAAAATCGGGATTCCGCACGGTCACCTCGGAAAATGGCAGGACGAACACCTGTATTTATTCCCTCCGCCTTCGACACGGTACGTGTGCCACACGTGCAGGTCCAGGAGAGAAGCGGTGTTTCGCCCCCGCCGGTCAGTCGGGATGCAGGTCGCGCGTGCACAGCATCGACCGCGCGAACGCCGTCCTGCCGGGGCCGGCTCAGGGGATGGGTACCGCCGCACCCCCGGTGCGCCTGGCTCCTCCTTGCCATCCTCTGCCTCTGCCTCGTCGCGCCTGCCGCCGGCGCCGGGTCCGACCTCTCCCGGGACGATGCCTCGGACCTGGTCCTCTCCCGGGTGCTGGACGGTTCGACCGACGGTCGCTGGGTCTATGTCCGCCCCGAACCGGTCCCGGCCCGCACCACGGTCGAGACCTGGTACGGCGACATCGTCCTGCCCGAACACGAGGGCTGGCTCTTCTTCATCGACGACCGGCCGATGGCGGGCTGGGCCCACCCCTGCCGGTACGTCCACGTCTCCAGGGGCGGCGCCGTCACGGTGAAAGAGGCGCTCGGCCCCCCCGAGGAGCTCGCGGCGTGGACCATGCTCGCCGGCAGCCTCCCCGCGAGCACCGCCACGGTGCGTCGGGCGGTAACCCGTGCAGTACGGTCCACCCTGCCCCCGCACACCGACCCCGACCACAGCTACGCCGTCCTCGTCAGCGGGGGGGCGAACGCGTACAACAACTGGGAGCGCTACTACAGCGACATCGCATTCATGTACACGACCCTCGTCCGCGACTACGGCTACGCGGATGACCACGTCTATGTCCTGATGTCCGACGGCACCGACCCGGCACTCGACCAGCACCGGTACGACGCAACGTACGTCTCGTCAAATCCCGACCTGGACGGGGACGGCGACACGGACGTCCAGTACGCCGCGACGAAGGCGAACATCGCGACGGTCTTCTCCCACCTCGGGACCACGCTCGGGCCCGGCGACCAGCTCTTCATCTTCACGACCGACCACGGCGGCCCGCAGCACAACCCGCAGCAGGGAACGGCCGTCCTGCTGAACCTCTGGGGCTGGGATGAGACTATCACCGACGACGAGCTGGCCACCGAGCTCGGCCGGATCGGATCGGCCGTTCCCATTCTCATCACGATGGAGCAGTGCTACAGCGGCGGGTTCATCGACAATCTCGTCCCCGGTCTTTCCGGCCAGGAGCGGGTCATCGCCACCGCTTCCGACGCCTACCACTCGTCGTACGCGGACTACTTCAGCAAGACCTGGATCTCCGCCGTCGCGAGTCGTGACCTGGGCGGGAACGCGGTGGACGCCGACGGAAACGGCGACGGGACGGTCTCCATGCAGGAGGCGTTCGCCTACTCGTACCTGAACCGCAACCCCCTGGATACGCCCCAGTACAGCGATACCCCCGCGGGGATCGGGAGGTCACGCGCGCTCACCAACCCCTACGACCCGTCCCTCTCCGCCGGCTTTGTCGCGACACCCACCTTCGGCTACACCTCGCTCCGTGTCCAGTTCAACGACACCTCGACCGGGACGCCCACGGCGTGGGAGTGGGCGTTCGGCGACGGCGGCACCTCGAACGAGCAGGAGCCGTCCCATACCTACGCCACCATCGGCACCTACACCGCCACCCTCACCGTCCGGAATGCGACCAACCACGTTTCGGGGCCGGTCTCCCGGCAGATCACGGTGGCGGACCCTGCCACGCTCGGCGAGGCCGTCGACGCCCCGGAACTCGACTGGTCCTCGACCGCGGACGACCACTGGGTCGTCGACCACACGATGACGCACGACGGGGAGGACGCGGCTCGGGCAACAGTCCGGTATGACGGGCCAGCCAACCTCTCCGCCGTCGTCACCGGGCCCGCGACCGTCTCGTTCTGGTGGAGGGTCTCGGACCCGGTGAACACCGGGGTCTACCTGTACATCGATGATAACCAGGTGGTCCGCTCCCCGAGGACGGCAGGCTGGAACCGGTATGAACTCCTCGTCTCGCCCGGCCAGCACACGCTCAGCTGGTTATACCGTGAGTCGTACGTGGCACCGCCGGGCGGAGAAGGGTGGCTCGACCAGGTCACGATCGGTCCACCACCGGCCCTCGCCGCCGCCTTCGACGCCGACTTCCGCTCGGGGACCGCGCCGTTAACCGTCCAATTCACCGACACCTCCCCCGGATTTCCATCCTCGTGGGAGTGGGCGTTCGGGGACGGCGGGACGTCGACCGAGCAGCACCCGTCCCATACCTACACCGCCGCCGGCACCTACACCGTCACCCTCGTCGTCCGGAACGCGACCGGGAGTGCAGCGGGGCCGGTCTCCCGGCAGATCACGGTGGCGGACCCGTCCACGATCGGCGAGGCGGTCGACGCCCCGGCACTCGACTGGTCCATGGACCACCTGCTCCCGTGGAACGTCGACCTCGAGACGACGCACGACGGCGAGGACGCGGCACGGTCGGGCGCGATCGGTGACCTGGCATCATCGAACCTCTCGACCTTCATTTCCGGACCCGCCACGCTCTCGTTCTGGTGGAAGGTCTCCAGCGAATCGGGATACGACCTCCTCTCCGTCCTGGTGGACGGGAGCTTGGTCGATACAATCTCCGGCGAAGTCGACTGGACCCGGCGCGAGCTCGCGCTCGCTGCAGGCCCGCACACCGTCACCTGGCGGTACAGCAAGGATACCAACACTGTAGAGGGGATGGACGCGGGATGGGTTGACCGGGTCGGCGTTCTCGCGGCACCGACCCCCGCCGCAGGTCCTTCAGCCTCCTTTGCCGCGTACCCCCAGTCCGGGACGGCGCCACACACCGTCCAGTTCCTGGACTACACCCCGAACGCGAAGGATTGGTCCTGGGACTTCGGCGACGGCGGCACCTCGAACGAAGAGAACCCGGCGCATGTCTACAACCGTTCCGGGCTCTATTCCATCTCCCTCACCGTCACCGATTGGGCCGGGCAGGCAACGACGAAGACGGAGTACCACTTCATCCGGGTCACCGAGCCCGTGACGCCGGCACCGACGCCGGTGGCGAACGTCACGGCGAACACCACCACCGGATCGGCGCCCCTCGCCGTCCAGTTCACCGACACCTCCAGCCCATCACCGTATCACCGGTGGTGGCAGTTCGGCGATGGTGCCACCTCCACCGATCGTGACCCCGTCCACGTCTACGAGCGGACGGGAGCGTACACGGTGAACCTGACCGTCTGGACGGCGATCGGCCAGGTGACCGTCTCGAAGCCGGCGTATGTCATAGTCGACGGTGACCCGCGGGTGCCGGAGGCGAACTTCACCTTCAGCCGCACCTCCGGCCCGGCGCCGCTCTACGTCCGGTTCACCGACACCTCCACCGGCACCCCCACCTCCTGGCGCTGGGAATTCGGCGGGCTCGCCTGGACGACGACGAAGAACCCGTCCGTCGTCTTCCGCCAGCCCGGCGTGTACACCGTCACGCTCACCGTCCGCAACCCGTACGGCTGGTCATCGATGGGAACGAACGTGACCGTCACCGGAGGTGCCAGGAGTACCGGCGGACGGGCGGTCAGCGTCATCGGGTGATCACCTCTTTTTACCGGCCCGCGGAGAGCGCCAGGCGGTTCTTCTGCCCTATCGTTCCGGGAGAGGGGAAGCCTCTCTCCGTCTTGCACGCGGGGTACGCCCGATCCCGATGAGGTTTGCCATTCAACCCCAAAGATAAACCAATAAGAAAAAGAATGGCACGATTCTTCATCTAGTATAATGAACCGCACGCCGCTCCTCGTCACTGGCATCGTGCTGCAGATCCTGCTCCTGACAGTGTCGCCGGCATCCGCCGCACTCGCTGACTATGCCTTCGTCCAGGACCTCACGAGCGCCGGTGGTGGGACATGGACGTCCGGTTCCCTGTCGGGTGTTGCGGTCGATACATCGGGACACGTTTATATCAGTCAGCCTGCTTTCAACACGATCGCCGTCTTCAGCCCTTCCTTCCACTATCTCACGACCTGGAGTGCTCCAAATCCCAAAGCGATGGCGTTCAACGCGACGGGGTACCTCTTCGTCGTGAACGAGCAGGGCAGGAAGCTCTCGATCCTGAACCCTTCCGGGACGAAGGTCGATGAAGTCTCACTGGGTTCTGGCTTGCCCCGAGGGGTGGCAATCAACCGGTCGGACTGTATCTTCGTCGCGATTGAGTCGCCCCCCCAGGTCCAGGTGTACGGCCGGGACGGCTCGCTGATCGAGACGTTCCAACCGGGTTACGTGATCCCCCAGGCAATCACCGTGAACAGCACGGACCATATCATCATCGGTTCCCGCGACTCGGGATCCATCCTGGTCTTTGACCGGGATTACCACGTGGTTCAGCCGATCAACACCGGGACCACGGGCATTCGGGGCCTCGCGATCGATGCCGCGGACAACATCCTCTCCATTGCGGCTCAGGGAACGACATTCCAGGTCTACTCCCCCTCCGGCACGCTGATCGGACAGTCCACAGGCGTGATGATGTGGCCATCCAGGGGTATCTCCGTGGCACCCTCGGGGAGGGTCGTCGTCAATGATCCTGTAAACAACAGGGTTCGGGTCTTTCAACCACCGCAAATCGAACCCACATTCACATTCACCCTCACACTCACGTCCACGACCACACTCACGTCCACGACCACACTCACGCCAACCCTGACACCCCTGCCCACACCCACCACCAGGCCTTCCCCCTCCTTCATCGCCTATCCCCAGTCCGGCCCGGCACCGCACTCCGTCCTGTTCCTGGACTACACCCCGAACGCAAAGGCGTGGCAGTGGGACTTCGGCGACGGCGGCACCTCGTACGAACAGTACCCGACCCACACCTACACCACTACCGGTCTCTACACCGTATCCCTGACGGTCACCGACTGGACGGGGAAGACGTCCACAAAGACGGAGTACCACTGCATCCGCGTCACCGAGCCCGTCGGGCCGGCACCGACGCCGGTGGCGAACTTCACAGCGAACACCACCACCGGATCGGCGCCACTCGCCGTCCAGTTCACCGACACCTCCAGCCCATCACCGTACCACCGGTGGTGGCAGTTCGGCGATGGTTCCACCTCCACCGATCGTGACCCCGTCCATGTCTACGAGAGCGCAAGCGCGTACACGGTGAACCTCACCGTCTGGACGCCGCTCGGCCGGGCGACCGTCTCGAGGCCCGCGTACATCGTCGTCGAGGGTGACCCGCGGGTGCCCCAGGCGAACTGGACGGCAAGCCGGCTCTCCGGCCCGGCGCCGCTCTACGTCAAGTTCTCCGACACCTCCTCCGGCACCCCCACCTGCTGGCGCTGGGACTTCGGCGGGCTCGCCTGGACGACGATGCGGAGCCCGTCTGTCATCTTCCGCCGGCCCGGCGCGTACACCGTGACGCTCACCGTCCGGAACCAGTACGGCTGGTCCTCGTTCGGGACGAACGTGACCGTCACCGGCACCGCGGGGACCACCCGGGGCGCCGGCGATCGGCCGGTGAGCGTCGTCGGGTGAGGCTCTCCCCCTCGTTCTCGAACGCAGCCGACAGGGCCTCCCCGTCCCGCAGGGTGAACGCTTCTCGCTGCGGGCACCGCCCACCGGGTGCCCAGACCGACGACCGTTCATGAGGCTGAGTCCCCCAGGTGAACGCTCAACCGGCAGTGACCCTAAGAACCAGCAATTGGTGGTTAATACGGTCTGAAGGTCACACACGGTTACCTTATTGTAACCGACAAATTTTTCGTCATAAAACGAAATTTCATCGTATGCTCCACATTTCCTCGGCTTCAAGTCAAGGTTCGGTTCAAGGCGAATCGGAAGGTTCTTTTCGCAAACCGGGGGTGTGTGTCTTCGCAGTGTTGCCCGGATCCCTCTTTCTTGGGGCCGTCATCGTCCCGCTTGCCTCAGCCCTCCTCGCTGGGTTCCAGGAGTTCTACCTGCCCCTGCCCGAAAGCCAGACTCAGGACGCCTTCGTCTCCATCCGGACCGGGCCTACCGAGTCGATGCCCAACATCGCTGGGGGCACGGCGAGCGCCGATAACACCGTCATCTATTACGACCACCGGGAGAACGGCCTGGGCGGACTCGAGCGGCGGCATGGTCATGGGCGATACGTACGTCTTCGATCGCCAACCAGTAGAACGGGGTCTGGCGTGTCGACCTCTGCTCGTGCGCGAACGGCGAATCGATCAGGGCTGGCGACTCGGACGCATAGGACCTCGGGAATCAAACTCTCGCTGGCTGAAACCGTCCGAATGATCAAATCCCTCTCCTGCCGGTTCCGTCGTTTCGGGCACATGGGTACGGATCAGCTCAGGGATTTGCATCTCGATCGAAACAGGTACTGTTCACGAGATCCCTCGCGGTCTTCTCGAGTAACGATAAAGTTCGATGATGCCGAAACTAATAATCACGTAAAAAATTCACTTCATTGTCGCACCATTAGCCGTAACCGGACACGAAACCTGGAGTTGCTTTCATGATGAGACCATAATATCTGTTTTTCCTCGCCCTGATCACCCTGTCGCTCGCCTGCCCCATCGTGTCGGCCCTCCCTGCGGGCTTCCAGGAGTTCTACCTTCCGCTCCAGGCGAACATCACCCAGGACGCCTTCGTCTATGTCAGCAGGTCCACGGAGACGACGATCGGGGCGAACATGCACTATATCGTGGGGGTAACAGCGAGCGCTGACAACACCGTCGTCTATTATGACCACTGGGAGAACGGGTTGCAGACGGGCACCGGTGCCGACGAGATTGTCCGTCTGAACAAGGGGCAGATCTACGTCTTCGAGGCCTCGAACGTCCCTGCCAACAACCGTGGGACCTCGATCAAGTACGACGGAGGCGACCGGATCTTCGTCTCCGGGAGCCTGCTGCAACTGGTGGTCTCGACCTGGCCTGAGTCGATAGGGACCGTGCTCTCGGACGCCTGGGAGATCTATCCGACCAAGGCATGGAACACCCAGTACATCGTTCCCGTCGGACAGGACATCGGCGCGACGGCGAACTACGCCGACTTCTCGATGACCACGATTCAGGTGATGTCGGCCACGAACGGCAACACCGTCACGATCTCGCCCCCGGGGTCGTCTCCGACGACGGTCACGCTCAACCAGGGCCAGGCTTACTCCTTCACCGTTGCGAAGGCGGGGACATCGGTGACGGGGACAGCGCCGGTCCAGGTCCAGATCATCGCTGGGGACAACGCTAATAATATCCGGTACTCGATGCGGGGCTACACGATCACGCCCCGGCAGTACTGGGGCACGAGTTACTATGCGCCGGTACCGAGCTGGCCCTCACGAACGATCAGCTCAACAACCTATACCCCTGATACGGACCTCTTCCTGTACAACCCCAATTTAGCGGCGATCACGGTCCAGTACCAGACCCGGGTCGGATCAGGCTCGTTCTCGATCCCCGCGGGCTCGACGAAATCGTTCTACGAGATGACGAATGGCTACGTCCCCACGAGCTCGGGCGTCTACCTCAGTTCCAGCTCGATCTTCTGGGGCATCGGTTCCTGCGATACGAGGTCCGCCACCTTCGACTGGGCGTACTCGCTCGTCCCCGAGCAATTCCTCGGGACCGACAACTACATCAGCTGGGCGCCGGGGACACGGGACAAGAGCGCGAACCATTCCCCCGTTTTCATCACGGCGACAACGAACCGCACCACGGTATACGTGTATTACGCCCCCGACGACGGGGTTCCCGACCAGACCTTCAACCTGGACCGCCTGCAGTCGATCGAGGTCTTCGACCCGGACAACGACAACTCGGGGATGCACGTCGTGAGCACGGCCCCTGTGGCGATGGCCTGGGGCCAGAGCCCGAGAGTGGCAGGCACAGGCGACCCGAGCCTCGACATGGGCTACACGACGCTCCCCCTCCCGACGGAGTGGATCGATATCTCGCTCGATCTCGAGAAGACCGCCGAGCCCACCCAGATCCGGGTCGGCGGCGAGACAACCTTTACGCTCAACATCACGGTCCCCAGCACCGCCGGCGCCCCCGTCGCGGACCTCTCGATCGTGGACAAACTCCCACCGGGCTGGCAGTACGTCCCGGGGAGCACGAAGGTGGACGGGATCGCGTTCCCCGATCCCGCCCCGGTCACCGGGAACCTGAATGCGGGGTACACGCTGACCTGGAACGGCACGGGGACCCTGGTGCAGGGATCGAAACGGGTCCTCGCGTTCCGCGCTCTCTCGACGGCGTCGGTCAGTGCGTTCTTCCCGAACCGGAACGTCGCCTCGGTCACGGGGACCTCGGTCGGTGCGACGCTCACGGCTGACTCGGACGCCTTCGTCACGTTCGACAACTCCCTGCCCGGGATCAATATCGCGAAGAGCGGCCCCGCTTCGGCGAGGATCGGTGAGGAGATCCAGTACACGTTCATTGTCACGAACACCGGCAACCTCACGCTCTCGAACGTGACCGTGAACGACGAACTCCTCGGCGGGAACATCACGGGCCCGGTGAGGGGCGATGATGGGGACGGGCGCCTCAACACCACCGAGGTCTGGGTCTATGAGAAGAACTACACGGTCCCGATGGGCGCCCCCAACCCGCTGGAGAACACCGCGGTCGCCACCGCCGACTACCAGGGAATCCCGACGAGCGACCTCGACGATTATCGCATAACTCTCGACATCGCCCCCGGGATCAATCTTGCGAAGGAGGGGCCAGCTTCGACCCGGATCGGCGAGGAGATCACGTACACATTCAACGTCACGAACACCGGCAACGTGCCACTCAGGAACGTAACGGTGGTCGATGAACAGCTCGGAGGAAAAATCACCGGGCCGGTGAGCGGCGATGACGGTGACGGCTTCCTCGAGCTTGGAGAGGAGTGGTACTACACGGCGACCTACACCGTCCCTGACGACGCTCCCAACCCCATCATCAACAATGCCACGGTGAGTGGTGACTACCTGGGAGCCCAGGCCATCGACACTGATCCTCACACCACGACACTCGACATCGCCCCGGGGATCAACCTGGCGAAGGAAGGGCCGGCAACGGCACGGATCGGCGAGACGATCACCTACACCTTCAACGTCACGAACACCGGCAATGTCCCCCTGAGGAACGTTACGGTGAACGATCCGCTCCCCGGTCTCACGGTCTCCGGGCCGGAGAAAGGGAGCGACGGCAACGACGTCCTCGACATCAACGAGACCTGGAACTACACCGCGACCTACACCGTCCCCGTCGGCGCCCCCAACCCACTCGAGAATATTGCAACCGCCGCTGCCGACTACGAGGGAGTCCCAGTTCAGGACACCGATGGCCACACCACGACCCTCGATATCGCACCCGTGATCAAGCTCGTCAAGAACGGCCTGAGGTCGGCTCAGATCGACGAGACGATCACCTACACCTTCAACGTCACGAACATCGGCAATGTCCCCCTGAGGAACGTCACGGTGGACGACCCGCTCCCCGGTCTCACCATCTCCGGGCCGGAAAAAGGGAGCGACGGCAACGACGTCCTCGACATCAACGAGACCTGGAACTACACCGCGACCTACACGGTCCGGGACGGCGACCCGAACCCGCTTGAGAACAACGCCACAGTGACCGGCGACTACGAGGGCAGGCAGGTTCACGACACGGACGATTTCTCAGTACCGTTCGACCTCGCCCCCGGGCTGAAACTCGTCAAGGTAGGTCCCGCCTCTGCCAAGATCGACGAGGAGATCACGTTCGAGTTCATACTGACGAACACCGGCAACGTCCCGCTCTCGAACGTGACGGTCACCGACCCGCTCCCCGGCATCACGATCGATCCGAAACCAGACGGCGATCTCAACAACGACAAGGTGCTGGACCTCACGGAGATCTGGCGCTACAACGCGTCCTACAGAGTGCCGGCCGATGCACCGAACCCGGTCCTGAACAACGCCACGGCAACGGGGGACTATCGCGGGAACGCCGCAACGGATAGCGACGAACACGCCGTGACCCTCAACATCGCCCCCGACATCAACCTGGAGAAGGAAGGACCTGCCTCCGCCACGATCGGCGAGACGATCACCTATACCTTCAATGTCACGAACACCGGCAACGTGCCACTCAGGAACGTGATGGTCACCGACCCGCTACCTGGTGTCACGATCAATCCGACGCCAGCCGGCGATCTCAACAACGACCAGGTGCTGGACCTCACGGAGACATGGCGCTACACCGCGACCTATACCGTACCTTCCGGCGCACCCAATCCAATCCCGAACACGGCGACGGCCCGGGGCGATTATCAGGGGCTGCCAGCCGAAGATTCCGATCCCCACGCTGTCACGCTCAATCTGGCCCCGGGGATCCAGGTCGCGAAGTCCGGTCCGGCCTCTGCTGTGATCGGTGAGGAGATCACCTACACCTTCAACGTCACGAACATCGGCAACGTCCCACTCTCGAACGTGATAGTGAACGACCCGCTCCTCGGCGGCAACGTTCCGGGGCTGCCGAGCGGGGACGATGGAGACAATGTCCTGGAGGTTGGTGAGATTTGGAACTACACCGCGACTTACATCGTCCCAACGGGCGCACACAACCCACTCGTGAACCATGCAACGGCCACGGGAGTCTACGAGGAGACATCCGCCCAGGCGTATGACGCTCACACCACGACACTCAACATCGCACCCGCAATCAACATCGCCAAGTACGGTCCCAGCTCTGCCCGGATCGGTGACGAGATCACCTACACCTTCAACGTAACAAACGCGGGCAACGTCCCACTCTCAAACGTGATAGTGAAGGATCCCCTCCTTGGCGGCACTGTCCTCGGGCCAGAATCCGGTGATGACGGCGATGGCGTCCTGGAGCTCGACGAGTCCTGGAACTACAGCGCAACGTACACCGTACCTGCCGGCGCACCGAACCCTCTGGTCAACACGGTGACGGCTTCGGGTGATTACGAGGGTCATTCGGTCCACACCGATGACTATGCTGTGACTCTCAACCTCGCCCCCGGCATTCACCTGGCGAAGGAGGGACCCGCATCCGCGACCATCGGCCAGACGATCACCTACACGTTCACCGTCACGAACACCGGCAACGTCCCGCTCTCGAACGTGACGCTCACCGACCCGCTCCCCGGCATCACGATCGATCCGACACCGGACGGCGATCTCAACAACGACAAGGTGCTGGACCTCACGGAGACATGGCGCTACACCGCGACCTACATCGTCCCCACAGGCGCACCCAATCCAATCCCGAACACGGCGACAGTGACAGGCGACTATCGCGGGGATACCGCGACGGACAGCGACGACCATACGGTCACCCTCGACATCGGGCCCGGGATCAACCTGGCGAAGGAGGGACCCGCATCCGCGACGATCGGCCAGACGATCACCTACACGTTCACCGTCACGAACACCGGCAACGTCCCGCTCTCGAACGTGACGCTCACCGACCCGCTCCCCGGCATCACGATCGATCCGACACCAGGCGGCGATCTCAACAACGACAAGGTGCTGGACCTCACGGAGACCTGGAACTACACCGCCACCTACACCGTACCTTCCGGCGCACCCAATCCAATCCCGAACACGGCGACTGTGATAGGCGACCATCGCGGGGATACCGCGACCGACAGCGACGACCACTCGGTCACCCTCAACATCGGACCCGGGATCAACCTGGCGAAGGAGGGACCCGCATCAGCGATCATCGGCCAGACGATCACCTACACGTTCACCGTCACGAACACCGGCAACGTGCCACTCAGGAACGTGACGGTCACCGATCCACTCCCCGGCATCACGATCGATCCGACGCCAGACGGCGATCTCAACAACGACAAGGTGCTGGACCTCACGGAGACCTGGAACTACACCGCGACCTACACCGTCCCAACGGGCGCACCCAACCCAATCCCGAATACGGCGACGGTGACAGGCGATTATCGCGGGCATACCGCGACGGACAGCGACGACCACACGGTCACCCTCAACATCGCCCCTGAGATCAACGTCGTGAAGACCGGTCCGGCAACAGCCGGTATCGGTGACAAGGTGACCTACACATTCACGGTCACGAACAGCGGAGAGGTCCCCCTCGCCAACCTGAGTGTCACCGATAATGTTGCCGGAACGGCGACCTACCAGTCGGGCGATACCAACGCAGATAACAGGCTGGACCACACCGAAACCTGGATCTACACCGTCGACTGGACGGTGGCAGCCACACCAGACCCGCTGCTCAACACTGTCACGGCGAGCGGCCAGTACGGAGGAGAGACCTACACAGATAAGGACGAACACAGTCTTGACGTCCTCAGCTCGGGAATCAACGTCACGAAGACCGGGCCGGCAACAGCCGGTATCGGCGACAAGGTGACCTACACATTCACGGTCACGAACAGCGGAGAGGTCCCCCTCGCCAACCTGAGTGTCACCGATAATGTTGCCGGAACGCCGACCTACCAGTCGGGCGATACCAACGCAGATGGCAGGCTGGATAACACCGAAACCTGGATCTACACCGTCGACTGGAGGGTGGCAGCCACACCAGACCCGCTGCTCAACACCGTCACAGCAAGCGGCCAGTACGGAGGAGTGACCTACACAGATAAGGACGAACACAGTCTTGACGTCCTCGAGCCAGGTCCAGCGCCAGCCATCCTACTCGAGAAGTCCGGGCCGGCGACGGCATACATCGGTGAGAAGATCACGTACACGTTCAAACTCACGAACACAGGCAGTGTCCCGCTCACCAGCGTGACGATTACCGACCCGATGCTCGGCGGGGTGATCCCCGGGCCGACAGGCGGCGACCTCGACAATGATCAGGTGCTGGACCTCGGCGAGTCCTGGATCTACTCCGCCACGTACACCGTTCCGGCCGATGCACCCGTCACGCTCAGGAACTCGGCGGTCGCGAGAGCGATCAGTGGGGGGACAGAGACCCTGACCGCCGACTCCAGTGACACCCGAATCCTCGGGCCGGCGCCGAGCCCGTCGGTCACCGTCCTGCCCAGCGAGACTGCCACGCTCGAACCGAACGTGACCGTGACCGCAACCGTGACACCGACAGTTACCACAACACCGACGGCAACCATGGAACCCAACCAGACAGCAACCGCAACCACAACACCGACGGCAACCATGGAACCCAACCAGACGGCAACTGCAACCACCACACCGGGCACAACCATGGAACCCAACCAGACGGCAACCACAAATGTCACTCAGACCCAGACCGTCGAACCCAGCGGGACCACCACAGTCGAGCCGAACCAGACCGCAACCGCAAACACCACGTCGACCATAACCACGACACCGACCGCAACAACGACCAGGACACCGACCATCACCACGACGGTGACACAGACGCCTTCCAAGACGCCGACCATCACGGTGACAACGACACCGAAAGGAACTCCCGCCAAGACACCAACCGCGACAGTGACCAAGACTCCGACAAAGACAACCGTGGTGCCCACCAAGACACCTACGACCCCGTCCACCCCCGAGGGCAAGCCCAACACCGGCAAGACCACGGTCCCGACCACAAAGGTCCCGACCGGACAGACGACCTGGCCCACCACGACCGACACACCACCCGGGTCGAGCACTCCGACCAAAACGACGGTTCCAGGGACCCCAGACGAACCCTCCGGGCCGGTCATACCGCCGGTGGCGACACCGTCCACGACAATCGTCACCACGCTCCCATCAACCGAACCGACGGCGTCACCAACGCGCACGGGAACGGCAACAGGCACTCCGTCTCTGGCGCCCACGGGCACGCAGACCGGGACTCCGACTCCTGTGGTCACGATCCAGCCCGATCTCTGCCCGGTCCTGCCCGTTCCGACCGGACCGGTCACCGTGATCGACCGTTCGACCGTGATCACAGCGCCCGGGTTCTACGCCCTGGGCGCGGGAGTGGTGAACACGACAGCCCTCGTCTGGCTTGACATCCGGGCATCGGACGTCACCATCGACGGGATGGGCCGGAGAATCGATGGTGTCGACCGGTCCGGTTCATACGGTATCAGGGTGCGCGGAGATGGAATCCTCTCGAACGTCACCATCCATAACCTGACGGTGACCGACTTCGCGTACGGGATCGCATTCGAGAACGTGAAGTTCGGTCACATCGTCGGTATCGAAGCCTCATCGAACACCTACGATGGGATCCTGGTTGTCGGCGGACATGACAACCGGATCGAGTGCAGCATCATCGACCGAGACGACGACGGGATCAACCTGGTCTCGACCGACCGCGCGTTCATCACCCACAACATCGTGACCGAGAACGTCCGCGGGTCCGGGATTCACCTCTCCATGGGGTGCGACGAGGCGACCCTGCTCGGCAATTACATCGCTGGGAACGATGAGGGGATCGAGATCGATGGCGCTTCGAAGACCGTGGTTCGTGCCAACCGGATCCTCTCGAGCCGGTACTACGGCCTGAACCTGACGACGGCTCAGGACCTCACAATCGTCGACAACCACTTCAGTAACGTGGCAAACCTCCGCGTTCCGACCGGACCGTTCTCCGGGACCTGGTATCTCGATCCTGTCGTGGGTCCGAACGTGATGGGCAACCGGTATCTCGGCGGCAACTACTGGGGCACGCCCGACAGGACCGGGTTCTCCGACACGACGCCTGACGCGAACAAAGACGGGTTCGTTGACGGGAGCTACCAGCTCCCGGGAGGACTCGGCGAAGACCGGTTCCCACTCGGCCCCCCCCTCTCCTCCACGGGGGACACCTACAGCCCGGGACCGACCGGCACATTCGACCAGGCTGACTCCGGTAGCGACCCGTCCGTTGACACCAACACCCGAGCTGACGAGGGAGTGAACACCACCTTACCGGAAAAAACGGCCCCTAACGCGAACGCTAAGACCACAAAGACCACGGCATTGCCGGGGCGGAGCCCGGCAGAGCAGGCCACACCGGGGACCGCGGAAGAGGCTACGCCGCCCACGCTGGCTCCGGGCTTTGGCATGGTCCTGGCACTGGCCGCCTGTGGTTGTGTGGCGACGCGCTTCATGCGGAGAGGCTGAAATCCTCCCCATTATCATCTTCGCCCCGCGTTGCACGGCTATTAAGCCGGTCCCGCTCCTATCGGAGGCATGGCACCGGGCGGAGGACCGCCGGCGCCTGAGGCATACATGATACGCTACAACTCGGTTGTCCTCTTCAGCGAGGATGTGCCCCGCCTGCGCGACTTCTACCACGATCTCTTCGGCCTCGAGGTCCAGCTGGACCTCGGTGGGATGGTGAGTTTCACCTGCGGCATCTCGATCTGGGAGATGGACGGTGTCCGCGAGATGGTCTACGATGGGCTCGAACCCTCGACGGTTGAGCGGCCCCGCCAGGAGTGCTACTTCGAGACCGACGAGATCGAGGGCTTTATCGAGAGGCTCGGGGGCAGAGTCCGGCTCGCTCACCCGATGAAGACCGCCCCCTGGCAGCAGCGCGTCATCCGGTTCTATGACCCAGACGGTAACCTTATCGAGGTGGGGGAGGCGATGGACGCGGTCGTCCGAAGGCTTGCGGCCGATGGCAAGACGGCCGACGAGGTCGCCGCACTCACGCTGATGCCGTCCGAGTTCGTGAACGCCGTGCTCGGGGGTGGCGTGAATGCCTGACCCGGTCACGACCTGCCAGAGCTGCGGGATGCCGCTCGCCGCTCCGGGCGACCGGGGAACAGAGAACGACGGCACGCCGAGTCCGTACTACTGCCGGTACTGCTACCGGGACGGCGCCTTTGCCGAGCCCGGCATCACCATCGAGCGAATGGCCGAGCGGGGAGGCGAGATGATGTCGACGATGTTCCAGATCCCGCCGGAACGGGCCCGGGCCTTCACCCTCCAGCAGCTCCGTTCCCTCCTCCGCTGGAGTGGCCGGCTGGTCCCCTCCTGTGGGAGCTGTGGTATGCCCCTCCAGGAGACGGGCGACGCCGGTACCGAGGCGGACGGGAGTCCGAGCACCCGTTACTGTGTCCACTGCTATCGGGACGGTGCCTTCACCCAGCCCGACCTCACCCGCGAGACGATGATCGAGCAGTACGCCCCACTCCTCGCGAACGAGCTCGGGATGCCGCTCGAGCAGGCGCGGGTGATGGTCACCGCTTTCACCGCGACCCTTCCCCGATGGGGCTAGAGGTCCGCACCCTTTTTGCCGGAGGGCCGGCGTCGAAAAAGAGAGAGGTGGAGGAGATCGAGGGGTTACCGGGCGCGGGTGGACCCATCCGAGAGGGTCTGGGCCCCCCGGGAGTTGCCGCCGAACTGGTTCGACCCGATCTTTAAGTTCTGGCTCTGGATCGCCCAGAGGGCATAGTCACCGTTCTTCGAGACGGTGTTGCTGTTGATCGTGCAGTGGTCCGAGTCGAAGAGGACCATGCCCGACTGCGTGTGGGACGTCACCTGGTTGGAGGTAATCGTGTTCCCGGACGAGTAGTCAAGGAAGACCCCGTGGTCCTTGTTCCCCGAGACGCGATTGCCCTTGAGGGTGTTCCCGGTGGTGAAGTCCACGTACAGGCCCATTCGACCGTTGCCGTTCACGGTGTTGTCGAGGACGCTGTTGCCCTTCGAGTCATAGACGACCCCCGTCGAGGTCCGCCCAGTAGAAGCGAGCCAGAGACCCATCTCGCGGTTGTTGGAGATGGTGTTGGCCCGGATCGTGTTGCCGGAGCACTTTGACCAGACGTAGAGGCCCTGCATGTTCCCGCTCACCGTGCAGCCGGAGATGACGTTGTTGTTCGATTCGCGGAGGCTGATGCCCGCCCGCGTGTTGCTCGTTGAGGTGACAGACTCGATCCGCCCGTTGTTCACGTTCTTGAAGTAGATGCCATCGTACCAGTCCTGGACGCGGACGTTCTTGATCGTGACGCCGGTGAGCGTCTTCCCGCCCTTGTTGACGAGTATACCGAAGCTGCCAGAGGCGTCCTTCCCGCGGATGGTGTAACCCCTTCCATCGATCGTGACGCCGGACGACTGGACCTGGATCGCAGGGGATGAACCGCCCGTGATGTCCTTCGCGAGGACATAGGTGCCAGGCGATGAAATGACAGTCGGGCCGGTGATGGTCGTCGCACCGAGAACCGCGGGGATTGCCGCGATCAGGACCAGCGCAACGAGACCGGACCTCAAAATCAGGCTGTTCTTCATGCAACCCTTTCGGTTGCAGATGACCCTATAAACCCTTTCCTTTCTTCGATAGAGTCTTTTTGTGATTACTCGAAGGTCGAATTCTCAGCAATGCATATATACTTTCTTGTGATTGTGACGATCCTCGTAATGTACGCGCGCATGGATCTTCGCGGATCGGATGGTGCGGATGACGAGGTGCCGCACCCCCTCTCCCCCTCGCCGTGTGATGTGGGTCGAACTCCCACGTCTGTATCAAACCGGGCAACGATCTGGTCCCAGTCGAGCGATGGATCGAACGAATAGAAAAGCTCTTGCCCAGCCTCCTCGACCTTGAACCCGAGCGGCTCCACGGAGCCGAACCCCGCCGGACCGGCGAGGGTGTACCGGACCCGCACGACCGGGACGAGGACCCGTCCACCGACGATGACCGGGTCTCCGAGCCGAACCCCGTCACGGCTGATCACTGCCGGGCCTCCCGGACCAGGGCACGGACTTCTGGGCGGATCGCGAGCCGGAGCACCGGGACGAGGACCCGGATCGGAGAGCGGACCCGGACCTCGCCCCGGGCGTCCCAGTCCAGGAACGGGCCGTTGAAGACCGGAGTCGCGTTCAGGCAGAGCCAGGGTTGGACCGCGAGCGCCCCCCGGAGCGCCATCAACAGGCCGACCGTCTCCCCCGTCGTCGCTGCGTCCCCTGTCCCGACTGCGAGGTCGAGGCGGAGACGGAGGCGGGTCTGCCGCAGGGCGGTGATCGCCACGCGCTGAACCGCCGGCCGGAGCCGAAGGAGGAGACCGAGCACCCGGAGCGCCCGGCCGAGCGTCGCCATCGGGCGAGCCGCCGGCCCCTTGGCGGGTGCTGTCGTCGTCGTGGTTTCCACCGCAGTTTCCATACTGCGCTTCTCCTGACCCGCTCCTTTCTCCTTCTCTCCCGGGACCGGGAGGCGTACGGCGATGCCCGGGAGGCAGACCTCGAGCCGTCGTTCTCCGTCATCCTGCCGGAAACGGGCGCCGACGACCCCCCAGCTCACCTCCGCCGACGCCCGCTTCGGGACGGACCGGACGGTCGCCACGATCGGGACGAAGGTCAGGTACAGCAGGGCGATGACGACAAGGACCACCACGAGGACCGCAAGCGTCAGCAGGACCGGCATGAGTCAAAGAGAGGGGAGAGGGGGGACCTGGGCTCAGGACTCGGAGGACGGGGGTTCGATCTCCTCTTCGAACCTCGCCACCGGGGAGGTGGATGCCGCGGACCGCTTCGAGGTGATCGCATCGATCACCTGGGGCACGAGCGAAGACGAGAGCGTCCCGACGACCTCGGCCAGCTCGGACTTCTTCTTGAGGAGGTGGACCTGCACCCCCGTCGGGCCGGCGACCGTCCCGTCCAGGACGACGACCGCGATCGGGTTGACGCCCGCGGCCGCTCCGACCGCCGAGCCGTCACCGCCCGCACCCTCCTGGCCCTCACCAGCCGTACCGTGGCCGGCACCGCCCCCGAAGCCGAACCCGTACCCCGAGATCGGGACCATAACCCGATCGCCCATCACGATCGGCTCGCCGACCACGTTCTTCGTCGAGATCAGCCGTTCGAGTTCGAGGACGGCCGTCCGGATCATCTCTTCGCCAGACATCTTGGAACCTCGTCCTATTAACGGCACGATGATATAAAAAAAATTCGTACCGTTCCCTGGACCCTTTGCGGCCCTCTGACCCTCTTTCAGCCGATCCGGGCCCTCTCGGAAGGAGAATGCATAAAGGGTCGCGGCTCCCAAGGGCTCTCATGACAGACGGGGACTGCCCCGCGGACGGGATCGACTGGGTCGAGGTCTGGCGCTGCCGACAACAGCGCCAGCGAACCGCGCGCAACTACATAGACGGTCGGCACCTCTGGAGCCGGGAGGAGAACGCCCGGCGCTACGACGCCTCCTCCCGGGACGAGTACGGCCCGCGGGTGACCGAAACGATCGCCGGCCTCCCGCTCTCGCCCTCCGCCCGGGTGCTCGACATCGGGTCCGGGCCCGGGACGCTCGCCCTCCCTATCGCCCCACGGGTCCGCGAGGTCGTCGCCGTCGAACCGGCAAAGGGCATGACGGCCGTCCTCGCCGAGCACCTGGAGCGGGACGGGATCAAGAATGTCCGGATCGTCCAGAAGCGCTGGGAGGACATCGATATAGTCGTCGACCTGGACCCGCCCTATGAGATCGTGATCGCCTCGTTCTCCGTCACGATGGAGGAGATCGACAAGGCGGTCCGAAAGATGGACGCGGTTGCCGCCCCCGGGGGCATGATCGCGCTCTACTGGTTCCTCGACCCCTCCTTCTACGACCTCGCCTCGGAGGCGCTCTGGCCCGAGCTCCACGACAGTCCGTACCGAGGGGGGCCCCGGGCAGACCTCCTCTTCCTCATCCTGGTCCAGCTCGGGTTCCTCCCCCGGGTCGAGGTGCTCGAGTTCGAGCGGACCTATCGGTTCGCCACGATGGACGAGGCGATCGAGCATTTCGCACCCCACTTCAGCATCGAGGACGAACGTGGACGCGGCCTCCTCCGCTCCTATCTCGAAGGGGTTGCCCGGCCCGGGACCGGGGGCGAAATCGTGCTGTCCCACCCCTCGCGGTACGCTCGGGTCTGGTGGCAGAAGTCTCGGGTATGAAGGAGCTGAAAACCCCCCCTTGCAGGTCGGTTTATATCGCGGGGGACCGAACCTTCTGGATAGCGCGCGATCCATGAAGCTTCGGTCCCGCACCCTCCTCGCCCTCGCACTCCTGCTGGCCATCGCCACGGTAGCGATCAGCGGTTATGTCCTCATCTTCAGTCTGGACAACTACAGTGATCTCGAGCGCGAGTACATGACGCAGGACCTGGACCAGGCCCGGCACCGGATCACAGAGAAGTCGGCCACAATATCGGCCATCGTCAGCGACTGGGGGCCGTGGGACGATACCTGGGAGTTCGTCAACGGGAGCCGACCGGACTACGTCAGGAGCAACCTTATGCCCGAGGTCACGGTGTTCCACAACCTCCGTGTCGACCTGATCTTGATCCTCGACCGCGGAGGGGAGGTCATCTACGCCGGGGCCTACGACCAGGCCAACCGGAGCATGATGCCGGTCCCTGCGGCGATCGCTGCGCAGCTGACTCCCGGGAGCCCGCTCCTGAACACGACCGACCCGAGGGGAGAGACGAGCGGGATACTGATGGTCGAGGACCGACCCATGGCCATCGCATCCCGCCCGATCGTCAGGACCGACTTCTCCGGCGACCCGCAGGGCGTGGTGATCATGGGCGCGTACTTGGACCCGGACACCGTGGTCCCACCCCTACCCGACCAGGATCGTTCACTCCGATTCATCCCTGCGGACGATCCCGCCCTTGCGGCGCTTCCCCTCTCCGCGCCAGGAGCGGGGATGACCGGCCCTCGGACCGAGGTGCGTATCATCGACCAGGATACGGTCGCCGGGTACGCCCTGATCCAGGATATTGATGGTAAGGACGCTCTCGTCCTGGAGCTCATCAAACCGCGGAGTATCTATCATCAGGGGATCAACACCACCTTCCAGTTCGTCATGATCCTTCTCGGCATCTGGCTCTGCTCGGGCATCGTCGGCCTTGTTTCGCTCGATCGCCTGGTCCTCTCGAGACTCGGGGCGCTCCGGGAGCAGGTCAGGTCCGCCGTCGTGGACGCGGATGCCTCGAGACGGATCGAGATCGGGGGGAACGACGAGTTCTCCGCTCTTGCCGGCGATATCAACCGGAGCCTCGAGGCCATCTACACCACCCAACGCCAGCTCCAAGCGAGCGAGATGCGGTTCCGCCAGATGGCCGACCTGCTCCCCCAGATCGTCTTCGAGCTGGACACACAAGGCCGGCTGACCTACATCAACAGGATGGGCTCCGAGACCTTCGGCCTGACCCCCGAGGTGCTCGCGCTCCACCCGCTCGTCGAGACCTTCATCGCCCCCGAAGACCGCGAGCGCCTGCTCAGGAACCGGGGGATGGCCACAAGTGGCGGGACATCGCCTGGAGAAATCTACACCATGCTTCGGCAGGACGGGACACCGCTCCGGGTCATGGTCAACGCCGCGGCCATCGTCGAAAACGGCGTCTTCCAGGGGGTGCGCGGCAGCATGATCGACCTCTCTGACCGCCTGGTCCTCGAGGAAGCACTCCGCGAGAGCGAGGAGAAGTACCGGGCGCTTACAGAGAGCAACCCCGACGTGCTCTTCTCGGCCGATCTGGACGGGGTCGTGACCTACATATCGCCCCAGGTTAACCGGTACGGCTATCTCGAGGAGGACCTCGTCGGCTCCTCGATCTTATCTATCATCCATCAAGACGAGCGACCCGGGATCGCCGCCGACCTTAAGAGAGAGATCCTCAACACCGCTCAGTACGGGGCGACATTCAGGATCAACGACCGCTGGGAGAACATCTTCTGGGTCGAAGCGAAGAGCTTCGTGCGCCTCGATTCGTTCGGCACGCCGATCGGGATCTACGGCGTGCTCCGGGACATCTCCGAGCGAAAGCGGGCCGAGGAGGCGATCGAGCTCGCGAACAAGAAGCTGAACCTGATGAACAACATCACCCGGCACGACATTCTCAACACCATCACGGGCCTCCTCGGGTGCGTGGACATGACAAATGCAACCGATTCAGCCGACGAGCGGCGGGTCCTGCTTCAGGACATCAGGCATCTAACGAACCAGATCCAGCGGCAGATCGCGTTCACCAAGGAGTATCAGGAGGTTGGGGTCCACCTGCCGCGGTGGCAGAACGTAATCGAGACTCTCCAGCGGGTCAAGTCCGCCTTCGAGCGAGATGTCGAGTTCATGATCGACCTGGTGAACGCGGAGATTTATGCGGATCCTCTGCTTGAGAAGGTCTTCTACAACCTTGTCGACAATGCGATTCGCTACGGCGAGAAGGTCACGACCATCCGGTTTTTCCTCCTCATCTCGGACGAGGGGCTCACGCTCGTCTGCGAGGACGACGGAGTGGGGGTTGCAGAGGGGCTCAAGCAGGTCATCTTCGAGCGAGGCGTGGGCAAGAACACGGGCATGGGCCTCTTCCTGAGCCGGGAGATCCTCGGGATCACCAGGATCAGCATCTCCGAGAACGGTGTCCCGGGGCAGGGGGCGCGGTTCGAGATCTTCACCCCGCGTGGCACCTATCGGTTCGTCAAGTGAGCTTATACGGAATGAGGATGGATGTTAGAGAGAACGCGAGAGATTGCAGCCGGAGCGTGACATGTCAAAGGGATCCATACTGGTCGTCGAAGACGACGACATCATCGCAAAGGTGCTGGACTGGCGGCTGAAGAACCTCGGGTACGCGGTCAGCGGCCGCGCGTCGACGGGGGCCGAGGCCATGGAGTTGCTGGTCAGCCAGAAGCCCGACCTCGTCCTGATGGACATCAACATCAAGGGAGAGATCGATGGGATCGAGACGGCGTCGATGATCAAGAAGGGATTCAGTATACCCGTCGTCTACGTCACCTCACACTCCGACGGCCCGACCCTCGAGCGGGCGAAGGCGACGAAACCGGACGGCTTCATCATCAAGCCGTTCGGAGACGACGACCTGAGGGTCGCGATCGACCTCGCCCTCTGTGGGTAGGGTTGGCATACAGGGGGCCGATGGCCCGGAAAAAAAGGGAGCCGGCGCCCAACCAAAAGGTCAGGTGACCGGCTGCCGGGCCTCGATTGCCAGCGCCGGGCGGTCCGCGAGCGATGCGATGAACCGCTCGATCCGGTTGACCGCCTCGACCAGGTCCTCGTGCGAGACGGCGTAGGCGCAGCGGACGTGCCCGGCGCCGCCCTCGCCGAAGACCGAACCCGGAACGACGGCGACGTGCTCTTCGGCCAGGAGCTGCTCGGCGAACTCCACGTCGGTGAGCCCGGTCGACTCGATCGACGGGAATGCGTAGAACGCCCCCTCCGGCATGTGGCACACGAGACCGGCCCGGTTCAGCCCCTCGACAAAGAGATTTCGCCGGAGGCGATAGGCCTCGATCATCGCGTCCTTCTCCGCCTTGGCCGAGCGAAGCGCTGCGAGCGCCGCCACCTGGCCCATGCTCGGGGCGCAGAGCATCACGTACTGGTGGATCTTGAGGGCGGCGTCCGCGAGCTCCGGAGGGGCGCAGAGGTATCCGATCCGCCAACCGGTCATCGCGTAGGCCTTCGAGAACCCGTTCAGGGTGATCGTCCGCTCACGGAGCGTGCCGATCGTCGCCGCCGGCACGTGGGCCTGCTCGTAGCTCAGCTCCGAGTAGACCTCGTCCGAGAGGAGGACCAGGTCGTGGTCCTCCACCACGTCCGCCACCGCCTTCAGGTCGGACGCGGTCATGACGCCTCCCGTGGGGTTGTTGGGGAAGTTCATGATCAGGGCCTTCGTCCTCGGTGTCACCCGCTCGGTCAGCTGATCGGGGACCAGGCGGAACCGGTCCCGCTCGAGGCACGGCACCGGCACCGGGACGCCGCCCGCCAGGGTGACACACGGGGCGTAGGAGACGTACGACGGCTGGGCGACGAGCACCTCGTCCCCCGGGTCCGTGACCGCCCGGATCGCGATATCGAGACCCTCCGAGACCCCGGTGGTGATGATCATCTCGGTTTCGGGGTCGTAACAGAGCCCGAAGTCCCGCGCGAGGTCGTCCGCGATCTGCTCGCGGAGGGCCGGCATTCCCCGGTTCGATGTGTACGAAGTCTGACCCTGTTCGAGGGCGACCATGCAGGCGTCGATCGCCTTCCAGGGGGTCGAGAAGTCGGGCTCTCCAACGCCAAGGCTGATCACATCGTCCATGGTCTGGACCAGGTCGAAGAACCGCCGGATCCCCGAGGGGGGGATCATCCGGGCCGCCCGTGAGACTGGGTCGCGCATGGTCCCTCCCCTAGAACGAGAATGGCTGACGTTCGCCGCCGCCGTCGCGACCGAGCATCAGCGTCCCGTTCTCTTTGTACGACTTCATGATGATGTGCGTCGCGGTCTCGCGAATCCGCTCCATCGGGGCGATGTGCTCGGAGACGAACCGGGCGATCTCCTGCATGTCCCTGCCCGTGACCAGGACGTGGAGGTCGTAGGTGCCGGTGATCAGCCGAACGGACCGGACCTCCTCGAAACGGGCGATTCTCTCCGCCAGCCGGTCGTAGCCGTGATCCCGCTCGGGCGAGACCTTCAGCTCGATGATCGCCGAGACCTCCGCCTGGCCGGAGCTGCTCCGGTCCACGATCGCGGTGAATCGCCGGATCACGCCCTCCGCCTGGAGGGTGCGGATCCGCTCTTCGACCTCGGCGGCCGGAACCCCGAGCATCGCGGCGAGCTCCGGCGTCGGGATGCGACTGTTCTCCTCGAGCAGGTGTACGAGCGTTGTATCGGTTGCGTTCATGATTTCCATCACCACCGGAGTGTCTTCTTGACCCAGGTCTTGTCCATCTGGGCGAGGCCCTGTCCGGTCAACCGAGGGTCCTTCGTGATGACCTCCTGGATCTTGCCCGAGTTCGCATCGAACCACATCTCCTTGGTCCGGCCGTAGCGTCCGCGCGAGACAACCCGCGTGTTGATCACGCCGAGCATGTTCAGCTCGCTGATGAGGTCGGTGATCCGCCGGTTGGTCAGGACGTCCAGTTCGAGCGCTGCCGCCACCTCCTGGTAGACCCTGCAGACCTCGCCCGAGGTGAAGATCGCCTGACCGAGCTGCTCTAGCAGGATCATCGAGTAGAGCACAACCTTCGACTGGGTCGGCAGAGTGGAGATGCACTCGATCATCGAGTCGGTCTCGATCTTCGCCTGGGCCAACTTGACGTGCCGTTCCCCAACCTCCTGGGCTGACTCGCGCTCGGCGAGTTCCCCCGAGATACGGAGGAGGTCGAGGGCTCTCCGAGCATCGCCGTGCTCCTGCGCCGCAAGCGCCGCGCAGAGCGGGATCACCCCCTCGTCGAGAGTGTTCTCCATGAACGCCCCCTCTGCGCGCTGCAGGAGGATATCGCAGAGCTGCGGAGCGTTGTACGGAGGAAAGACGATCTCCTCCTCGGAGAGCGAGGAGAGGACCCGGGGGTCGAGGAAGTCCTTGAAGGAGAGGTCGTTGGAGATCCCGATGATGCAGACCTTGGAGGCCTTCAGGTCCGAGTTGATCCGGGTCAGGTTGTAGAGCGTATCATCACCGCTCTTCTTGACGAGCTTGTCGATCTCGTCGAGCACAATGACGAGCACCCCACCTCGTGCTTCGAGCTGGTTCTTCAACTCGAGATAGACCTGGTCGGTCGGCCAGCCGGTCATCGGGATGTGGGGTCGGAGCTTATCCGACGAGATCTCCTCCGGGTGCTCGATGTCCTTCGCGATCTGTGCGAGCACCCGGTACTGGGTGTCGATCACCTCGCAGTTGATGTGCACCACCGTGCAGAGCGAGGTCTGGTTCGAGGCCGACTCGAGCTCGCTCCCGACGTACCGGACGCACGCTGTCTTTCCGGTCCCGGTTTTGCCGTAGATCAGGATGTTGGACGGCGTCTCATTCCGGAGAGAAGGAGCAAGAATTGAGGCAATCTCATTGATTTGAGGCATCCGGTGCGGTAGAATCTGGGGACGGTACGAGTGCCGCAGCACCTCCCGGTTTCTGAAGATCCGCGCATGCTCGGTCAGGTACTTCTTGAAGAGACCGAGAGAAGGATTCTCACTGGGCGGGGGGTCCTGAGTCATGTGCACTGGAAGTTGTACATTTGCATTCGGTCTCTATTAAGGTGATCCAGCTCATCGACCGTGGTTTCGAGAACCCCCCTGTTTCCAGTGGAGTATCCGGAGTGCCGTTGTTGAACCGCGATCTTCTCCAATCCGATTCGTATGGGCGAGGACCCCATCGTTTCCACTGGAGGTCGATCTCAGATCGGGATCCACCGGTGCGGAAACGGATTCAGCGGAGTGTCGCAACCGACGTCGGGTATCCTTCATGCAAAAGAGAGAACCGATCGATCTCGTGATCGGGGATCCGACCCCCACCCCTTTGTTTCCTGTGGAACGTGTGGAGACGAGGATGACGATCTCGTCCTCTATATCATGAGAACGAGCATTTGGTAATTATCGCTCTTCGACTACAAAAACCTGATCAGAAAACAGACCGAAAATTCACAGTAAAACGGGTGACATACCGGAAAACCAAGGTCCGAACCGGAAAAAGTTCATCGAAAACTGTCGTTTTGGACGGTGATAGGAGCGGTCGATCGGGCACGACCCGGGTGATAAGACCGGAGCAGGATAGAAAAAGACTCGAATACCCGTGATCGGAAAACCGGAAAAGTACGATCAAACCGGATCAAGAGAGAGAACGAACCACTCTTCGAGTGTGGTTCTACCCTCGGCAGGACAGGATCGACCACCCGTAAATGGTCGATCGTACCAGTGGAGAGGCGCCATTGCCATCATGGAAACTCGAACATTTAATGGAGAAGGAAGAGTGGTCGAGCGACGTACGGCTCTGCACCACCAGCTCATCTCTCCTGATCCAGCCCGATCCAGGCCTGTCAGTTGTGGGATCGAAAGACCATATTCGACGATTTTTGACGATCTCTCGTGAATTCGAGCGTAGCGTTCAAGACCTGGAGCCTCTCCTCCTCTCTTATCTGTTTGCCAGATCACGCTCTGCACCAGTGCCTGCTATCATCCTTGGATTTTCCACTGGAAACGAAGGGGTACCCCTCAAACGTCGCGGATTGGTGAAAGCAGGAGCGTGGGCAGGCGTTTCAACCCGGCACCGAAATCGGAGCGATCCAGGTACGATCCCCCCTCACGCGGGCTGGAACCTTCATCAACGATCATGGACCATGGATCTTTCATGGATCCGACGCATCGAGGACCAGTTGAGGTCCGGGCAGGGGTCATCACGGTCTCCTCGACACGCACGGAGGCGACCGATTCGAGCGGAGCACTGATTCGGGAGCGGTTCGAGACCGCTGGACACCGGGTCACGTACAGCACGATCGTCCCCGACACCCGGATCGAGATCCGACGTGCGATCCTGCAGGCGCTGGAGTCGGCGAACTGCATCGTACTCTCGGGGGGTACGGGTCTGACCCACGACGACTGCACGATCGAGGCGGTCTCTCCGCTCTACGAGAAGGCGATCGACGGGTTCGGCGAGGTCTTCCGGTCCAGGAGCCTCGCGGAGATCGGGACTGCAGCGATGCTCTCGCGTGCCTCCGCCGGTATCATCGCGGGTGCCGTGGTCTTCTGTATCCCCGGGTCCACCGGGGCGGCGCGCCTCGCCCTCGATGACCTGATCCTCCCCGAGGTCGGTCACATCCTGACCCACGCGAACCGCTGATCAGGACGAGAGGTGGGCAGGTACGACCGACCTGTGGGTTGCACCGTCTGAACCGGCGGGCCCCTGTGATGACCTGGAGCCCGGACCGCCCACCGGTCCGGCTGTCTGCTCCGGTCACCGGTTCGCGTCGAGAAGGGCGACGCGCTCGAGCACCAGTTCATTGAGCCGATCCTCCCCGACGGTACCGAGCTCCTCGGGTGTGATCCCGAAGAGCTCGCAGAGCCTTTCGCGGTGCCCCGGGGACGGTACGTCCGGCTCGGGGACGAAAGTGACGAGCCGCTCGAGCTCGCTCCAGGCGTCGCCTTCCGGCTCGGAGACGGTGACGTAGCAGCGGTTCTCGCCCGCGTGCAGGCCGAATGTCCTGCCGATCCGGGTCTGGCGTGAGCCCGACGCGTAGAGCAGGGCCTCCATCTCGAGGCTCCGGGCGATCATCTCGCCCCGTTCGAAGGAGCGGACCGCGTGGCGGACGGCGGAGAGGGCGTGCTCCTGTCCGGCCATCCTGTCCGCGTCGAAGAGGACGATCCGGGTCCCGGTCACCTCCCCGATCTCCCGGACGGTCGCGAGGAACCGGTCCGGTTCGTCGACAGACGCGGTCGCATATCGGATCTTAAACTGCATATGTATCACTCGAACTGGTGGAGCGATGCCTGGCGCGGGCCCGTCCGGGGCCGCTCCGCACTCTCCCCGAGCCCCCTCTTCGTGCCGCCGGTGCTGTCGGCTTCCGATCCTGGTCCCTCACCAGGGCCGGTGCGGTCCTTCTCCGCGAACTGGGCGAAGACCTGGTCCGCAATCCCCCTGCCGAGGATCCGGGCGACCTCGTCGTGCCCGGCCCGTCGCACCGCCTCGGGGTCGACGAGTCCGTTCGTGAAGAGCCGGCGGGCGCGCACCCGCCCGATCCCCCGGAGGCGGACCAGAGGGAGGAGCTCGCGGCGGATCCCGTGCGCAACGCAGAGCTCCAAATCCGCCACCTCCCGTTCGAACTCGGGCCGGAACATCCTGGCGAGCCGTGCCGCCGCGTGCACCAGCCAGGCGATGTTCGTCACCGTCGAGTGGATGTCGCCCGGCGCCACCTCGTATCGCTCGCAGATCGTCTCCTCGGAGGCCTCCCCGATATAATCGTTCAGTAACAGGGCGGTCTTGAGTGCGCGGTAGAACGACTCCTGGTCCTCCCAGGGGAACTCCATCCAGAGCTCGTCCTCGCGCTCGTACGCGAACCGCGAGAGCCCCTCCATGTCACGCGCCTTCACGAAGAGCGCCGGCATGTCCGGGGTCGCCGAGAGGACATGGAGGAGGCCGACGTCCGAGTACTCCTCCGTCTCCTGGAGGGCGAAGGTGATCGCCTCGGCCGTCAGCGGGTCGACGTAGAGGCGCGAGACCAGGCTCCCGTACTCGGTCGGTTCGTATCTGCCCGAGAGGTCCGAGATCATCTCGGCGTCGAGCAGGAAGAGGAGGGCCTCATCGATCGACGGTTCGAGGGCCGTCGTGTTCCGGTGGGTGTAGCCGTAGAAGGTTGTCTGCATGAACGCGCCGAGTTCCTCCTGGGTCCGGGCGAACCGGGTCGCGACCAGGGAGAGGACGTGGCCAGCGAGCACCCCCGGGTCCCCGCAGTGGGAGACGATCGGCTCCGGCGGGGCGTCGATATAGCGCTCGAAGAGCTCGTCGATTGCCTCCTCCGACTTCGCTATGAGCACCGCCTCGCCATAGGGGTCGAGGTGGGGACGGCCCGCTCGTCCGGCCATCTGGTGGTACTCCTGGACCGGGATCGGGACCATGCCCTGGCCACCCGAGAACCGGAAGCAGTCCCGGACCACCACCCGGCGCGCCGGGAGGTTCAGGCCAGCGGCGAGCGTCGGGGTCGAGGCGATGCACCGGATCGCTCCACTCCGGAACCCGTCCTCGACCAGGTCTCGGTACTCCCGCCGGAGGCCGGCGTGGTGGAATGCAGCTCCCCGGGAAACGCAGGCGGCGAGAGTCCGGTCGAGCTCGGTGACTGCCAGGTCGGTGATCCGGTGCGCCAGGTCGGCGAGCGCCGGCTCCTTGGAACGGATCGCTGATGCGGCGCGCTTCGCGAATCCCTCGGCGTTCCGCCGGGAGTTGACGAAGACCAGACTCTGGCCGCCTTCGGCGATCGTGTCCAGGCAGAGGTTCAGATCGTCCGACTTCGAAGCGGTCGCGTCGACCTCCCGGCAGCCGTCATGAAACCGGATCTGCCCCCGGAAGTAGACCCCCTGCCGGAGACGGACCGGCCGCCAGTCCGAGGCGACGAGCGCTGCGTCCAGCCATCCGGCGAGGGCCGCGGGGTTCCCGATCGTGGCGGAGAGCCCGATCACCTGGAGCGACGGGTTGAGCCGGCGCAGCTTCGCGATCACCAGCTCCAGGGTGGCGCCGCGGTCCGGTGAGCCGACCAGGTGGACCTCGTCCACGACGAGAAGGGCGACATCCGCGAGCCAGGGGGTCCGGTTCCGGAGGAGGGAATCGACCTTCTCCGAGGTGGCGACCACGATCTCGAACCGGCCCAGGTGGTCGTCGCGCCGGTCGTAATCGCCGGTTGCGATCCCGACCCGCGCACCCGTAGAGAACTCGGTATACTTCTCGGCGGCGAGGGCCCGGAGCGGGACGATGTAGAGGCAGGTGCCCCCCCGAGCAATCGCGGCGTGCATGGCCAGCTCGGCCACGAGCGTCTTGCCCGATGCCGTCGGGATCGAGACCAGGAGGTTCCTCTTCTCAAGGAGGCCCTGTTCTACACAGGCAGCCTGCGGGGGGTAGAGGTCCGTGATCCCCCGCGCGGCGTACCGATCGATGAGATCGGCCGGGACAGGGAGGTCAGCGAGCCTCATGAAGACCCCTTCTTCGCCAGTGGAGCGACGAAGAGGCGCCGCCGGTTCGGGGTATCGGTGGTGAAAAACACGGTATTGGTCTCCAGTGGAACCGCTCCCGGAGATCGTCTCGCTCTCGCCTCAATAATAGTAACTGATCATGTCGGCCTTCGCTTCCTTCCGCTTCCGGTCGAGGTAGGCGAAGACCGACTCGTGCGGGACGCCGCGGATCAGCATGTCAATCGCTCCCCGCGCGTCCTTCACCTGCTCGGGCAGGCCGATCATCGCGACCGTCTTACCCTGGACCGAGAGGTGGGTCGAGGTCATGTGCTCGATCTGCTCGCGGGCCTTGCCATCCCGGCCGATGATCCGTCCCCGGAGCCGGTCGAGCTGCCGCGGGGTGTCCGCGACCCCCGCGAGGTCGATCTGCTCGAAGACCAGGTCCTCGTCCTCGATCAACCGGAACGCATTCTCGGGGGAGAACCCCCTGCCGATCGCCTGGACCACCGAGGCGGCGATCAGCACCCGGACCGGGTCCTCGCCCTCGATCGTGACGAGCCCCTCCTCCGAGTCAATAGATATGGCGCTCTCCGTTCTCTCCTCGATGTTGCGCTTGGTCGCTCCGCTCTTTCCGATCAGGACCCCTATCCGGTTCCCGGCAATCTTCAACTCCTGCTGCATCTCGTTACCTCTATCGCTCTCTCTCGCCCGCGAGGACCGCTTCGAGCGGGATCCCGGTCGTCTCGGCAAAGACCTCGAACTCGGACTGAACCGCGCAGTGCTCTCCGAAGAAACGGTTGACGTTCCGGATGTCGCGCATCAGGAACCGGAGCGCCTGCGGGTGGTCCGGGGTCACGGACTGCCCCATGTCGATGACGTACACCTGATCGCCGACGAGTATATTAAATTCGCTCAGATCCGCGTGGACCAGTCTTGCCTCACCATAGAGCCGGCGGATGAATGCCAGCACGGTTGCATACATCGATGCTGGGTCGTCCATCGCCACCTCCTTCAACCGGGGATACGGCCGTTCGTCCTCGCCGAGGAACTCCATCAACAGGATGTTCCGGTCGAACGAGAGCGGTTCTGGCACCGAAAGGCCGGCGTCGTGAGCCCGTTTCAGGTTCGCGAACTCCTTTCTCGTCCACGTGAAGATCACCTCTTTCCGGGTCTTGCGGACCGAGGAGAACCTCCGATCCCCCTGGAGGTAGACCGACATGGTGTTGAAGTTCGCGGTCTGGATCCGGTAGATCTTGACCGCGACGTCGCGCTCGCCCGCCTCGGCGAGGTAGACGTTCGCCTCCTTTCCGGTCGAGATCGCCCCCCCTATCGCCGAGAGGCGCTTCTTGTGGACCAGTTTGTACAGGGCGAGGAGGGTGACCTCGTCGAAGACGTCGTCCCGCACCTTGAACTCGTCGGCGTCCTTGACCCGGACGCCGTGCGCCTCGAGTTCGCGGTCGAACCGGTCCTCGTCCCCCCGTTTCATTGTCTTCACCCGAGGTACTCGCGGACCGGCATGAGGAGCTCGACCATCGCCTCGCCCGCCGCCTTCTTCAGGTCAGCCGGGTGGACCTCGCCGGCAGCGTACGCGGCCTCGAGGACCTTGTAGGAGTCGAAGACCCGGTCCCCGCCGAACTTCTCGGGCCTCCGGATCTCGAGCCGGCCCTGGCGCGGGAAGACGTGGTGCTGGAGGAGTCCGAGCACTGGGTTCTCGTCGATGCCCGGCGGGCAGAAGGCCTTCTGGAGCTTCTTCCGGATCGCCTCCTCGCTCTCGGCGACCGAGATGTAGTTGCCCTGTGACGAGGACATCTTCTTGCCGTCAAGCCCGTTCAGGATCGGGGTGTGGAGGCAGACCGGGGCCCGGTATCCCAGTTCGGGCAGAAACTCGCGGGCGAGCATGTGGATCTTCCGCTGGTCGATCCCGCCGACCGCCGCGTCGACCCCGAGCGCCATGATGTCGACCATCTGCATGAGCGGGTAGACCATCTGCGAGACGGTCGGGTTCTCCATCGCCCGTCCCACCTCGTCCATCGACCGTCGGGCGCGGGCGAGGGTGACCGACTGGGACGACTGGAGGACCGGGATCATGTAGTCCCGTTCGAGCTGGAGCTCGGTCCCGAGCACATACTCAACGTCGGTGAGGCCCAGCCCCTCGAAGCAGCGGCGGTTGTACTCGGCGAGCTCGCGTACCTCGGCCATCGTCCCTTTCCGGTTCAGGAACGCGTGGAGGTCGGCGAGCAGGACGACGACTTCGAAGCCGGCCTCTTGAAGGTCGATCAGCTTATTAACGGTCACCATGTGGCCGAGGTGGACCTCCCCCGAAGGCTCGTAACCGGCGTAAACCCGCTTCTTCGGCCGGTCGAGAAGCGCGCGGAGCTCGTCGTCGGTCACGACCTCGACCGTGTTCCGCGTTGCCAGGGTATACGCATCCATGCCAGTACCTTGGACGAGAGAGGCATTAGGGTTACTCGTCCGGTCTCCCTCCGTTCGTCCTTTCGCCAGAATACGAAGCTTGATATCCTCAGTTGAAGACGAACTTCCTCGTCGAACTATTGCCTTCGCGGCGGGTGACGGGATGACGTACCTCCTTTATGTCGACGACGAACCCGATCTCCTGGAGCTGACCCGGCTCTTTCTCGAACGCTCGGGAGAGTTCGTCGTCATCACCTGTGTCTCCGCCCGCGAGGCGCTCGAGTCCCCATGTCTCGAACGCTGCGATGCGATCGTCTCCGACTACCAGATGCCGGAGATGGACGGGATCGCGTTCCTCAAGGCGGTCCGGGAGCGGCGGATAGACGTCCCGTTCATACTCTTCACCGGGCGCGGGCGCGAGGAGGTGGTGATCGAGGCGATCAACAACGGGGCGGACTTCTACCTCCAGAAGGGTGGCGATCCCCGCGCCCAGTTCGCCGAGCTGGTCCACAAGGTCCGTCAGGCGCTCAGTCGGCGGCGCACCGAGGCGGCCCTCAACGAGACCGAGAAGCGGCTCGGCGACATCATCAACTTCCTCCCGGACGCGACCTTCGCGATCGACCGGGAGGGCCGGGTGATCGCCTGGAACCGGGCGGTCGAGGAACTGACCGGGATCAGGGCCAGCGAGATCATGGGCGAGGCGGACTACGCCTACGCCGTCCCGTTTTACGGAAAGCGGCGCCCAATTCTGATCGACCTGGTCCTCAACCCTGAGGTTGCCCCGGATCAGGGGTACGACAACGTCGTCCGTCGGGGCGACGTCCTCAGCGCTGACACGGCCCTCCCCCGTCCGAAGGGGAGGCCGACGACGCTGAGGGGTATGGCAAGCCCGCTCTACGACCGGGAGGGCTCTCTTGTCGGCGCGATCGAGTCGGTCCGCGATATCTCCGACCTCAAAAGGGTCGAGGCCGAGCTCCGGGAGTCCGAGGAGAAGTACCGGCTGGCCGCTGACCTCTCCGGTCTGGTGGTCTACGACAGCGACCTCTCGACCGGGAAGGGTGTCATCGCCGGTGCGATCCGGGCGGTGCTCGGCCTCGAGCCGGGGGAGGAGTCGGCACTGGACACCTTCGGCGCCTGGATGGACCGGGTCCACCCCGACGACCTGCCAGGGGTGCTCGCCGCTCTGGGTGAGAAGGACGCCCCTGCGACGAGCTACTCGGTGGAATACCGGTTTCGGGCGCGGACCGGGACCTGGATCCCGATCGAGGATACGGGGGGCGTCCTCTTTGACGGGGCGGGCCGGCCGGCCCGGAGGATCGGAACCCTTCGGAACCTGTCGAAGAGGAAGGAGCAGGAGGAGGCCCTCCGGCGGAGCGAGGAGAAGTACCGGGGGCTGGTCGAGCGGATCTCCGACTTCGTGCTTCTGTTCGACCACGATCTCTCCCTGACCTACGCCTCACCCTCGTTCGTCGCCCTCTCAGGGAGTGACCTCGATCATCGCCGGGGCTCGCCGCTCCCCCTCGACGCGCTCGAAGAGTCCGGGCGCATGGCCGTGCTCGATGCGTTCAAACGGCTCCAGGCACTCGAGCCGGTCGGACAGGTCGAGGTCTCCCTCCGGATCCGGAACAGGGAGCCGATCGTCATCGAGTTCAACGGCACCCCGATACATCGGGACGGCGTCTTTTTGGGTGCACAGATCGTTGGGCATGACATCACGGCCCTCCGCACCGCCCAGGAACGGTTGCAGGCCGCACACGATGAACTCCTTACCGCCGAGGCCGACCTCAGGAGACAGGTGGACGCTCTGAAGAGGAGCGAACAGCAGGCATCGGAGAACGAGGTGAGGTTCCGGGCGATCTTCGAGCACAGCCCGTACGCGATCTCGATCACGGGCCCAACCGGCACCTACCTGGCGGTCAACCGGGCTTTCGAACGGGACAGCGGCCATTCGTCCGCCGAGGCGATCGGCCGGACACCGGTCGAGATCGGCCTGATGTCCAGGGAGGTGTACCAACAGATCGGCCAGGAGCTCCTGCTGAAGGGAAGGGTGGAGCAGATCCCGTTCACCACTAGGCGGGCGAACGGTGAGGAGGGCCATGCCCTCATCTCCGCGATCTGGATCGTCTACGACAATACGCCGGCTGTGATGGCGATCGTGATCGACATCACCGAGCAGACCCGGGCTGAGCAGACGATCCGGAAGAAGAACGAGGAGATCGACCGGTTCTTCTCGACGAGCCTCGACCTCTTCTGCATCGCCGACACGGGCGGCCATTTTCGCCGCCTGAACCGGGAGTGGGAGGCGACGCTGGGGTATACGACGGAGGAACTCCTGGGGCGACGATTCCTGGATTTCGTTCACCCCGACGACCTCGAGGCCACGATCGAGGCGATCGCCGCCCTCGACGAGCAGCGGCCGGTACTGAACTTTACGAACCGGTACCGCCCACCGTGACGGGTCGTACCGCTGGATCGAATGGCGGTCCATGCCGATGGGGAACCTGATCTACGCCTCCGCCCGCGATATCACCGACCGGCACGAGGCAGCTGCCCGGGCATCCCGGATCAGCGCGTTGAAGCAGGAGCTGATCCACAGCGCCCCGCTCGAGGAGCGGCTCGGTCGGATCACCGATGCGGTCGTCGAGATCTTCGATGCAGACTTCGCGCGGGTCTGGCTTGTCGGGCCCGGGGACCTCTGCACCAGCGGTTGCACCCATGCAGCGGCCCCTGGCGGTCTCCATGGGTGCCCGGATCGCACCGCCTGCCTGCACCTGGTCGCCAGCTCGGGACGGTACGACCGGACCGACGGCAGTCATCGCCGCGTCCCGATGGGAGCGTACAAGATCGGGCAGATCGCGAGCGGCGACCTCCCCGAGTTCCTGACAAACGATGTCCAGCACGACACGCGAGTGCACGACCAGGAATGGGCCGTATCGCTCGGACTGGTCTCCTTTGCGGGCTTTCGTCTGATCAGTACCGGGGGGGCACCGATCGGCGTCCTTGCCGTCTTCTCACGACATATCATCTCCGAGCCGGAGTTCGCCCTGCTCCAGGACCTGGCGACCACTGCGTCGCAGGTGATCCGGACGGGGACGATCGAGAGGGCACTCCGCCAGAGCGAGCACCAGTACCGGTCCATCATCGAGAACGTCGAGGACGGCTATATCCGGTCCAACCGGGAGGGACGGCTCGTCCTGGTCAACCCTTCGGCGGCAGAGATGCTCGGGTACGCCTCGCCCGACGACCTCCGGGGCCTCTCGGCCGAAGCGATCTACCGGTCGGTGGAGGACCGGGCGGTCCTCCTTCGTCGCGTGCAGGAGACCGATCACGTCCGGGACTTCGAGATCGAGATGGAGAGGCGAGACGGTTCCTCGTTCTGGGCATCGGTCAACGCCCATAAGATCCTGGACGACGACGGTTCGTACGTCGGGATGGAGGGTTTCGTGCGCGATATCACGGAGCGCCGGAGGATGGAGACCGCCGTCCGCGAGGCGAACCGGAAGCTGAACCTGCTCAACAGCATCACCCGGCACGACATGGCCAACCAGCTGACGGTCCTGGAGGGGTTCGTGAACCTTGCTGCAGACAACACCGCCTCGCCCCGTGCCGACGAGTACCTTGAGAAGGTCAGGTCGGCGGCCCGGACGATCGAACGCCAGCTCGAGTTCACGAAGACCTACCAGGAACTCGGCGTTCGTGCCCCGACCTGGGTGAGGATCGAGGGTCTCGTTGAGGGACCGACGCCGGTACCGGTGGAGCTCCGGGAGGAGTGCAGGGGTTGGGAGGTCTTTGCCGACCCGATGGTGACACTCGTCTCGGCGAACCTGCTCGACAATGCCGTGCGCCACGGGGAAGGGGTGACGAGGGTCGTCGTCGGGTGCAGGGAGGGCTCTGGAGGGCTCGTTATCATGGTCCAGGACGACGGCGTCGGGATCCCGCACGAGGAGAAGGAGCGGATCTTTCAGAAGGGGGTCGGTCGGAACACCGGCCTGGGGCTCTTTCTCGTCCGGGAGATCCTCGGGATCACGGAGATCGCGATCCGGGAGAATGGCGAGCCCGGTGCCGGGGCCCGGTTCGAGATCGTGGTGCCCCGGGGCTCCTACCGGAGGGCTACCACTCCCGCCTGATCCTCCCCCGTTCCTGAACGATGGTCTGGAAAGGGGGGTCGGGATCGTCGCATCCCCAAGACGGGGACATCCTGCCGATTGCCTATCGACCGGGCTTTACTTCACCGCGACGAACCCGAGCGCTTGCTCGGTCATGCGGATCGACTCCGCCGCCGGTACGTCGGATGCCATCGCGCGGATCGCGTCGACGTTCTCGACCACGACGTCCGCCTCCTGGTGGATGGCCTGGAAGAGCCAGAGCTCGGTACCGTCGACGACCGAGATCGACTCCTCGAAGACCCCGTTCTCCCACATGTCCGACCTGGGACGGCCGATGTCCTGCATGTGCTCTTTTAACTCCGCGGAGGACTTGATCCCCGCTGCCCTGTTGATCAGGCCGATCCTCGAGTGGCCCCGGAAGAGTTCGATCACCTGCTCGCGGGTCGCGGGTCTCTTCAGCGACATCTGGACCGTGTGCATGTGCATGAACGTGGTTGGGACGATCATCGCCCCCGTCGTGATGTTGATGTGTGGCAGGACCGACTGGACGTCCGGCCCGTGGTGGCTCGGGAGCGTCACGGGGTCGAGCACGATTGCGTCGATCGGTCCCCGCTTGATATCCCCGGGGTCTCCACCGCGCCGCACCATGACGGCCCTGACCTTCTCGACGCCGATCGCCCGGTCGACCTCGTTGATCACCCGGACGAGCCCGGTCGTGTTGCAGGAGACGACACGGACGAACTGCCGGCCCTTCGCCTCGTCGTAGTTGACCGATGAGTTGAACGAGAACCCGGTGGTCGCGTGCTTCTCTCCGCCCTGGTAGATCGCCCGAACCCCGTGCTCCTCGTACATGGGCTTGTTCTTCAACCCGACTCCTCCTGGGGTTGCGTCAACCACGATGTCGGCCTTCGCGATCATGTCGACGACTGTGCCGGCGATAGGGACGCCAGCGGTCTCGAAGTCGGGACGCTTCGCAAGGTCCGCGATGTAGAGGGGGTAGCCCCGTGCCTTCGCGACGTAGGCGTCTGCGTTCATCGAGGTCTTCGAGACCCCCACGATCTCCATATCGGGCTGGCAGGCGACTGCGTCCGCGACGCGCTTGCCGATTGTCCCGTACCCGTTGATAGCGACTTTAATGGTCATGGCCTTCCCCTTCCCGGTCCCCCTGACCGCCTCCCGGTACGACGGAGGTGCCGGGTGCTCGTGGGGGGATCTGTACCACGTCAGTTAACGGGGGGATTCGATTTATGTTTTATCAATCGCTCCTGCTGGGAAAGGATGGGGAGGCCCGATTGAGCCCGGCGCAGTTCCCATGACAATGAATATCCCGTCGCCGGCCATCGTATCGTCCGATCGTCATGGTTCACCCGAACCGAGTCCTTCTTTTCGTGCTGGGCGTCCTCGCGCTGGGACTTCGCCGGCCTCGCCGAACGGCGATGAAGAGCCCTCCGTCGTCTTCCGCTAGTCCGGCGAGTATACGGTCACGCTCACCGTGTCGAATGCATAGGGGAGTTCGAGCGTGACATGAAGCATGACCGTGATGGCCACCGCCGCCCGAACGCGGGTATCAGTCGAGGTTTTCGGCTGATCTCCTCCGCCACCCTTCAGAGATAATCGGCCTGGACCGCGACGACCTCGGTGGAGTCGGCGGCGGCTGCGTACCGCTCGAGGAGCTCCTGGTTCAGGACCAGGAAGTGGGGTCCCCAGCGGAACGCGTTCATCAGGGCCCGGGCTTGCTCGGGCTCGCCCAAGATCCAGCAGGCGGCGGAGAGCGCCTCCGCCGAGGAGAGGCGGAGGGGCCGACCGTAGTTGGTCGGGTTCGCCGCGACCAGGTATGGAAGGGCCCTGTGGTGGCGCCAGTGTGCGAAGACACCGGCGTCTAGCACCTCCCAGGAACAGTCGAGGGCGGTCACCGAGCGGATCGCCCCCCCCTTCACCGGCGCGTCGGCCGGCGAAAGGGCCTGCTCGGCGGTGGGGTCCAGCACGAGCGTCGACCGCGGCACCCGCTCAGGCCGGTCCAGGACACGGACGAGGCCGGCCCGCCCGAGCCGGACCACCGTGCACTTTTTTGGAGCGCAGGTGTTGTCACGGTAGGCAAGGAGGGGGATCATCTATACCCGTCTCGCCCCCACCCTCCATAATGTACGTGCTCGCCGCCCCATGCCTTCTCGACCCCTCCCTTCGGGCCGAGGGGATCACCTCGGACGAAGACCGGGCGGCCTTCGCCCGGGCGCTCGAGCGCTGCGCCGAGTTCGGGATCGAGGTCGTCCCCCTCCCCTGCCCCGAGACCCTCCACCTGGGCCGTCCCCGTCCCCCGGGTCCGTTCCGGGGCCGGCTCGACACGCCGGGTTTCGAGGCGCTCCTCGACCGCCTCGAGGAGGAGGTCCGGGCACTGATCGCCGGGCGGGGCCCGCCGCTCTGCATCGTTGGAGTCGACTCCTCCCCCTGCTGCGGGGTCAACCGGCACTTCTTCGATGAGGACCGTCAGCCCGGGAGGGGGACATGGCTCGCCCGGTTCTCCGCGATCCCCGCCGTCGACGTACATACGTTCGCATGCTACCGTCTCTACCTCGCTGCCCCGCTCTTTTCGGCAGCCGAACGGGAGTTCAACGCCCGGCTCGCTGTGTTCCTCCGGGAGCGGCACTACCGGGTCGTTCTCCCCCAGGAGCTCGGGGACGACGAAGCCGTCCGGGGCGAGGGGGAGCTGTACCAGCTCTACGACCGCCTCGTCGCCGGGCTCGAGGGGGCCGACGTCGTCGTCGCGGTGATCGACGGCGCGGACGCCGATTCGGGGACCGCCTGGGAGATGGGGTACGCCACCGCCCGGTCCTTTCCGGTGATCGCGCTCAGGACCGACTTTCGGCGGGTTGGGGACCACGAGCGGGTCAACCTGATGCTCGAGTGTTCGTCAACGATCGCCGGCTCGTTCGACGAGCTGGCAGCTCTGCTCGGAGAACGGTTGGATAAGCAAGAAAAGGGGGGTTACCAGGCCTCGGGGAAGGCCATGTTGGTGTAGATATCCTCGAGCCGGGCCTTGTGCCCACGCTCCATCGCGGCAAGCTCGGTGAAGAGCTTCTTCTGCTCGGCGTCTTCGGTCGCGTTCGCGAGACCGGTGTACATCTGCATCGCCTCGAGTTCCTTCTTGATCGCGAGGACCAGGCCGTCGATCGGCTTCAGGTCGGGGGTGAACGGCGGGGATGCCACCGAATCGGCGACCTTGTAGTCCCTGGTGGTCGAGAAGCCGAGCGAGGTGTAGTCCTTTGTCAGCATCTTCTGGAGGAACTCACGGTGGCTGGTCTCGTCTCCGGCCAGCTCCTTGAAGAGCGACTTCAGGTTCGCATCCTGGACCTTCTCAGCGACCGTGTTGTAGAACGAGTAGGCCTCGACCTCGCGATCGATCGCCAGTGTGATGATCTTGCGGTATTCTTCTGGAGTCATGACTAATGACAACCTCCGTTGCAAACTACTGTTCTGCATCGGGATATTTAATTGAATGGTATCGTCAGTTTGATACGGCTACCTCAACGACGACCTATTTTTTAAATAACATGGAACCTAAATTCTTTCTTATAGTCGCCCAGACCGCGTGTGCCGGGGCCGGGAGGAAGAGAAGGGGATGGTAGAAGATACGAAGTGCCGGTACGGGGTGAGCCGGTAAGTGGCCCTCGACACGGGGACGACGGCATGGTTGCTCGTCTCGACCGCGCTCGTGATCCTGATGACACCCGGGGTCGGGCTCTTTTATGGCGGGATGGTGAGGAAGAAGAACTTCATCTCGATGATCGCGCTCTCGCTCGTCGCGCTCTCGCTCGTGAGCCTCCAGTGGGTCCTTATCGGCTACACGCTCGTCTTCGGCCACGATATCGGCGGTCTGATCGGAGGGCTCGAGCATCTCGGGCTCGCGGGGGTCGGCCTCGACCCGGGGGACGGGACCTATCCGCCGATCCTCTTTGCCGCGTTCCACCTTGCCTTCGCCGCGGTGACGCTCGCCGTCATCACCTCCGCCGTCGCTGAACGGATCAAGCTCAGTTCGTTTCTCGTGCTCGGGTTGCTCTGGACCACGCTCGTCTACGATCCCCTCGCTCACTGGGCGTGGGGAGGGGGCTGGGCCCAGTCCCTCGGGCTCCTGGACTTCGCCGGCGGCACCGTGGTCGAGATCAACTCGGGGTTCTCGGCCCTTGCCCTCGCCCTCGTGATCGGGAAGAGGGTCGGGTTCGGGCAGCACTCGATGGAGCCGCACAACATCCCGATGGCCCTTCTCGGCGGCGGGCTCCTCTGGTTCGGCTGGTTCGGGTTCAACGCCGGGTCCGCCCTCGCCGCGGATGGCATAGCGGCGAACGCCTTCCTGGTCACCAACACCGCCGCTGCTGCCGGCGCGATGGCATGGCTCCTCGTCTCCTGGCTCTATGGCCGCCCCGCATCCCTTGGCATGATCACGGGCGGGGTGGCAGGACTCGTTGCGATTACACCCGCTGCTGGTTTCGTTACGGTCCCCGCCTCGATCCTGATTGGCGGGGTCGCGGGCATCCTCTGCTACGGCGCGATGGTCTGGAGGCTCCGCCGGCAGTATGACGAGTCGCTTGACGCCTTCGCGGTCCACGGAGTGGGTGGGCTCTGGGGCACGGTGATGACCGGGATCCTCGCTGCCACCGCGGTCAACCAGTTTCCCGGCCTCCTGGAGGGGGGCATCCACCAATGCCTGGTGAATATGAGTGCAGCCCTCGTCGCCGTCGTCTATGCGTTCGGTGTCACCTACCTGATCGCGCTCGCGGTCGACCGGTTGATGGGCCTCCGGGTCACCGAGGAGGAGGAGTACGTCGGCCTTGATATCTCGCAGCACGGCGAGCGGATCTCGTACTAGCAATCTTTTTCTCGTGCCGCCCCCTGATCTGACAGGAATGTCTTTCGAACGCGTATTCGCCCTTATCACCCTCATGGCCGTCGTGGTGGGTGCCGCCCTTGGTGCCGGCTGCCTCGGTGAGTCCGCCCCCGATTCGGGCGGCAGTGTGACCGGGTCTCCGACGTCCGGCGCCGGTGAGACGCTGGGAGGCACGACCGCCCCTACCAGCGCGACGACGATCCCGATCCCGATCCCGGTCGGGAGCTGATCCCATGGTCAGACGCAGGCGGACGAGGGTACCACGTGCCGTCCTGCTCGGGCTCCTCGGCGCTCTCCTGCTCGGCGCTGGTTGTTTTACCCCTATTTTGGCGTTCCCCGGAGGGGGGTATGCAACCCTTCTCGGGGGGAGCTCGGTCCCGGCCCGGATGATTCTCGTCGGGGCCATCGCCTCCATTGTGCTCGTCCTCCTCGCCCGGAGGCGGGCCCTCCTGATCACTGGCTCGTTCTCGGGTTTGATGGTCCTCCTCGAGTTCTTTTCCCGGCGGGACGCGCTCCTTCCCCTGCCCACGAGCGGCTCGCCGGTGGAGACCGTCCTCGCCTCGTTCTCCAGCGAGTGGGGGTGGGGCCTCCTCGTCCTCGGTACGGTGTTCCTTCTCATCGCCGGAGCCCTCCCTGCACGCTCACGGCGCGTGCCTCCTTCCGAGAAGGCCAATCGACGGCGCTGACCCCGTATTCTCTTGTCCGAATATGTTTCGGATACAAAAGTATTATCACTGTAATGATTAATCATTGCAAAACTTGGAGGCGTCTGGAATTCGTCGCGAAGAGTGCCGCGGCCCATGAGGTGGCGACCACCGGGCCCACGAGATGGAGACGAAGGCAGGGCCTTGAGGCTCCAGGACCGACCTTGAGAGCACCCGCCCCGTGATACGGGCGGGACGAGTGCGATAGATGAGAGAGACCCATGGAAGAGGATTTCGATGTCCGGCTGGCCGAGGAAGTCAAGTACTACCGGCCGGCACCCGAGTACCGTGAGAAGGCCTGGACCAGCGACTACGAAGCGGCCTATGCCGGGTTCATCGAGGACCCGGAGGGGTTCTGGGAGGCGGAGGCCCGAGAACTCGAGTGGTTCCGGGAGTGGGACGAGGTCCTGCGCTGGGACTACCCATATGCGCAGTGGTTCGTCGGTGCCCGCCTCAACATCACCCACAACTGCCTGGACAGGCACATCACCGACCACCGGCGCAACAAGGTGGCCCTGATCTGGCGTGGGGACGAGGGCGAGGAGCGGATCTACACCTACTACAAGCTCTGGCGCGAGGTGAACCGTTTCGCAAACGGCCTCCGCTCCCTGGGAGTGAATAAGGGTGACCGGGTCTGTATTTACATGCCCGTGGTCCCCGAGCAGACGATCGCGATGCTCGCCTGCGCCCGGATCGGCGCCATCCACTCGGTCGTCTTCGGCGGGTTCGGGGCGCAGGCGGTCGCCACGCGCCTCAACGACGCCCAGGCGCGAGTTGTCATCACCGCCGACGTCGGGATGCGGCGGGGGAAACGGATCCCGCTGATCACGATTGTCCAGGAGGCCGTGATCGACGCCCCCTCGGTCGAGCGGATCGTGGTCCTGCGGCGGCAGCTCGACCACCCGGTCCCCATCCACGAGGAACGGGAGGTCGACTTCTATGAACTGATGGAGGGCCAGTCCTTCGAGTGTGAACCCGAGGTGATGGACGCGGAAGACCCGTTCTTCATCCTCTACACCTCTGGATCGACCGGCGCTCCCAAGGGGATCGTCCACACCTGCGGCGGGTACATGGTAGGGGCGCACTACACCACGCGGCATGTCTTCGACTTCAAGGACAACGACGTCTACTGGTGCACGGCCGATCCCGGGTGGATTACGGGCCACTCCTACGTCGTCTACGGCCCGTTGATGGTCGGCGGCACGGTCGTGATCGCCGAGACGACCCCCGACTACCCCGATCCAGGGTCGTTCTGGGAGATCGTCGAGGACCTGGGCGTCACCATCTTCTACACGGCTCCGACCGCGATCCGGATGTTCATGAAGGTCGGGGAGGAGTGGCCCAACAAGTACGACCTCCGGTCGCTCAGGGTGCTCGGTTCGGTCGGCGAGCCGCTCAATCCAGAGGCCTTCGAGTGGTTCTACCGGGTGATCGGCAAGCAGCGCTGCCCGGTCGTCGACACCTGGTGGCAGACCGAGACGGGGATGCAGATGATCACGACCATGGTCGGCGAGCCGATGCGCCCCGGGTTCGCCGGCCGGTCGATCCCCGGCGTCGTCGCCGATGTGGTGAACCGCAACGGGGAGCCGGTCCCTGCGGGAACGGGTGGGTTCCTGGTGATCCGGAAGCCCTGGCCCGCGATGCTCCGGACCGTCTACAACAACGACCAGCGGTACCGACAGTACTGGGAGACGATCCCGGGCTGCTACATCGCCGGCGACCTGGCCGTGAAGGGGCGAGACGGCTACATCATGGTGATCGGCCGAGCCGACGACGTGATCATCATCTCGGGCCACAACATCGGCACCGCCGAGGTCGAGTCCGCGCTCGTCTCGCACCACGCGGTGGCAGAGGCGGCCGTGATCGGGAAGCCGGACCCGATGAAGGGGAACGCGATCAAGGCGTTCGTGATCCTGAAACTGGGCCAGACTCCCTCGGACCGGCTCGAGAAGGACCTGGTCTACCAGGTCAGGATGATGCTCGGCCCGTTCGCGGTGCCGTCCGAGATCGAGTTCGTGGACGCCCTCCCAAAGACCCGGTCCGGAAAGATCATGCGCCGGGTCCTCAAGGCCCGCGAGCTCGGGGTCGACCCGGGCGACCTCTCTACCCTGGAGGAGTAGGCGGATGGCGGACCCCTCCCCCACCCTCTTCGGCATGCCGGCCGAACGTGGTCGCTGGGTCTTCGTCCTGCTCGGGCTCGTCATCAACCTCGCTATCGGGTCCATCTACGCCTGGTCAGTCTTTCGCAAGCCGCTCGAGGCGACATTCGGCGTCGGGGCGACAGAGAGCCTCTTCCCGTTCGTCGTCTTCCTCGCGGTCTTCGCCCTCGGGATGCCCCTCGTCGGCAGCCTCCTCGACCGGTACGGCCCCCGTCTTCTCGCGGTCGGCGGAGGGTTGATCGTCGGGGCGGGCTGGCTGCTCGGATCGCAGTCCACCTCGATGACCATGCTGACCCTTGCATACGGCCTGATCGGCGGGGCCGGGGTCGGGATTGTCTACAACTGCCCGATCGCGGTCGCCGCCCGCTGGTTCCCCGACCGCCGGGGGCTCGCCGTGGGATTGGCCGTCCTGGGATTCGGCCTCTCCCCGCTCGTCTCTGCCCCGCTCGCGAACGCGCTTATCGCATCGATCGGACCGCTCACGACGATGGCCTGGGTGGGAGCGGCGGCCCTGGTTGTGATCGTCCTCGCCGGCCTCCCCCTCCGGTTCCCACCCGCCGGCTGGGCACCCGCCGGCTGGACCCCGACGGCAGCTCAGGTCTGCACCCGGGACCTGACACGGTCCGAGATGGTCCGGACCGGTGCGTTCTGGGGCCTCTGGCTCTGTTTCTTCATCGGCACGGTCGCCGGCCTGATGGCGATCGGGATCGCCTCGCCGGTCGGCCAGGAGGTCTTCCTCCTCCCGGCGGCGACGGCGGCAGCGCTGGTGGGGGTCTTCGCGGTCTTCAACGGGATTGGCCGCCCCCTCTTCGGGGCGCTCGTCGACCGTATCGGGACGCGGACGACCGCGGTCGCGAACCTCGCCCTGATCGCGGCAGCGGCCCTCCTCCTCTGGGCCGGCTCCACGGGCGGGGGGACAACTGTCTACGTGATCGGTTTCGCCGCCCTCTGGCTCTGCCTCGGCGGCTGGCTCGCGATCGCGCCGGCCTGCACCGCCGCGTACTGCGGTACCCGGTATTACGGCCCGAACTACGGGCTCGTCTTCACTGCCTATGGGGTCGGCGCGATCGTCGGAAACCTGCTCGCCGGGACGCTCCGCGATCTGGTCGGGTCGTACACCGCGGTCTTCCTCCCGGTGGCGGGGCTCGCGCTACTCGGCGTCGGGATCGCGGCGCTGCTCCTTCGGCCTCCGGTCGGCACGGCCTGAGAACCAATTTTTTCCCCTGTTCGGGAGGATGGACAGGTTAAACGATGGGTGTTAATGGTTAATTTTAATATCGATGGAATACAACTTCCTTCCTAGTGGGTGGCGGAGAATGCCACCCCCAGTGAGGTTGACAGAGAATGGCCCTCGATACCGGTGCAACTGCATGGATCCTCGCGTCGACAGCGCTGGTCATGTTGATGACGCCCGGGGTCGGGTTTTTCTACGGCGGGATGGTCCGCCGCAAGAACCTGATCTCCATGATCGCCCTTTCATTCATCGCGTTCGCGCTCGCCTCGGTCCAGTGGGTCGTGGCCGGGTATTCGCTCTCGTTCGGCCCCGACATCGGGGGCCTTATCGGGGGTCTCGATCTCTTCGGCCTCGCCGGGATCGGGATGGACGCCGGTGAAGGGACGTACCCTCCGATCCTCTTCGTGATGTGGCAGCTGGTCTTTGCAACAGTCGCGCTCGCGATCCTGACCTCGGCGGTCGCGGAGCGGGTGAAGCTGAGCTCGTTCCTCGTGCTCGGGCTGCTCTGGACCACCCTCGTCTACGATCCCCTGGCCCACTGGGCGTGGGGCGGCGGCTGGGCGATGGACCTGGGCGCGCTCGACTTCGCGGGTGGGACGGTCGTCCACATCAGCTCCGGCTTCGGCGCGCTCGCGCTCGCCCTCGTGATCGGAAAGCGGGTCGGCTACGGCCAGCACTCGTTCGAACCGACCAACATCCCGATGACGCTCCTCGGCGCGGGCCTGCTCTGGTTCGGCTGGTTCGGGTTCAACTCGGGCTCAGCCCTCGCAGCAGACGGTCTGGCGGCGAACGCGTTCCTGGTCACCAACACGTCGGCGGCGATCGGGGCGCTCGCGTGGCTCGCGGCGAGCTGGCTCCACGGCAAGCCCTCGTCGCTCGGGTTCGTCTCGGGCGGCATCGCCGGCCTGGTCGCGATCACGCCGGCGGCAGGGTACGTCGGGGTGCCGGCGAGCCTAGTAATCGGCGCGGTGGCGGGGCTCCTCTGCTACGCCTGCATGCTGCTCCGTCTCCGGGTCGGGTTCGATGAGTCGCTCGATGCGTGGGCGATCCACGGCATGGGCGGTCTCTGGGGCGCGGTGGCAACGGGGATCTTCGCGAGCACCGCGATCAACAAGTACCCGGGCCTGCTCGAGGGGTCGATCACCCAGTTCGTGAACAACGTGCTCGGTGCGGGTGCGGCGGTGGTCTGGGCGTTCGGCGTCACCTTCGTGATCGCGTGGATCGTGAAACGGACGATGGGCCTCCGGGTGAGCGAGGAGGAGGAGTACGTCGGCCTGGACATCGCCCAGCACGGCGAGCGGGCGACAACCTGAGAGGACACACCATGCATCTCGTAACCGCCATCATCCGCCCCGAACGGCTCGACTTCGTCAAGAAGGCGCTCGAGGACCAGGGCCTAAACAGCATGACGATCACCGAGGTCCGCGGGCGCGGCGAACAGAAGGGAATCGCGCTCCAGTTCCGCGGTGGGACCATGTTGGTGGACCTGCTCCCCAAGTGCCGGGTCGAGGTCGCGGTCGACGATGAGTTGGTCGACACGACGGTCCAGGCGATCGGCAACGCCGCCCGGACCGGAAAGAATGGCGACGGCAAGATCTTCGTCGTCCCGATCGCCCGAACGGTCCGGGTGCGGACCGGGGAGGAGGTCTCCATCGGCCTGAACATCGCCCAGCACGCCGAGCGAGCGACCACCTGAAGGGAGACACCATGCATCTCGTAACCGCCATCATCCGCCCCGAACGGCTCGACTTCGTCAAGAAGGCGCTCGAGGACCGGGGCCTCTACGGCATGACGATCACCGAGGTCACCGGGCGCGGCGAGCAGAAGGGGATCGCGCTCCAGTTCCGGGGTGGGACCATGTCGGTGGACCTGCTCCCCAAGTGCCGGGTCGAGGTCGCCGTCGTCGATGAGATGGTTGAGACCACGGTCCAGGCGATCTGCAACGCGGCCCGGACCGGAAAGATCGGCGACGGCAAGATCTTCATCGTCCCGATCGCCCGAACGGTCCGGGTGCGGACCGGGGAGGAGATCCTCTAGCCGGACCCACCCCACCCTCCAACTCTCCTTCCCCTCTTCTCTTCGTACACCACCGTCGGCCCGCTCGAACCGAGCGTTCAAGTCCCGTCCGGTTCAACCATCTTCGCATGCGGGTCACGGCCCTCTCCTCGGGCTCAAAGGGCAACTCGGTCCTGGTCGAGGGCGCAAGTGGTAGCCTCATTGTCGACGCCGGGCTCTCCGCCCGAGACCTCCTCCAGCGGGTCATCGCTGCCGGCGCCGATCCCGGCGCGATCCAGGCAGTCCTCGTGACCCACGAGCACACGGACCACGTCCGCGGGCTGGACGCATTCGCGAAGCGTCTCGACCTCCCGGTCTACGGGACCCCCGGCACCGTCACCGAGTTCCTGCTCCACCGGAAGTCCACGCGGCGACCGGTAGAGACTCATGCTGTCCGGACCTGTGAGCGGTTCACAGTCGGCGAGTTCACCATCGAGCCACTGCCCCTCTCGCACGACGCCCGCGAGCCCTGCGGGTATGCGATCGAGGCGGGCGGGGCCCGTCTCGGGTACTGCACGGACACGGGCGTCGTCCCGGACCAAGTCCGCCAGCGCCTTTCCTGCTGTGACGCGCTCGTGCTGGAGGCGAACCACTGCCCGAGGATGCTTGAGGAGGGGCCCTACCCGGCGATGCTGAAGCGCCGGATCCGCTCGCGGCGCGGCCACCTCTCGAACGAGCAGACGGCCGATCTTCTTCGCTCGTTCTCCGGAGACCTCGCCGCCGTGATGCTCGCCCACCTCTCGGAGACCAACAATACCCCCGAGCGGGCCCGTTCAACGGTCGAGCAGGCGTTCGGCCTCTTCTCCTCCGACCTCCAGCTCTCGATCGCGCTCCAGCAGACGATCTCCGCCCCGATGGTGATATAGGTGGAGTTCGCCGAGTTCGCCCTCGTCTGCGAGCGGCTCGAAGCGCTCGCGGGCCGGCTCGAGATGCGCGACCTGGTCGCCTCGCTCCTCCCCGGGCTCGGAGAGGCGGAGCTCCCGGTCTTCATTCGGTTCGTCCAGGGCCGGGTCTTTCCGGACTGGTCCTCCGAGAAGCTGGGGATCGGTCCGAACCTCCTCTACGAGGCGGTCGCCTACGTCGCGGGCCGGAAGCGAGCCGACGTCGTCCGGCTTGTGAACGAGACCGGCGACGCGGGGCTCGCGGTCGAGCGTCTGCTCGAGCGGCGGCAGCAGTCCTCGTTCTTCTCCGACTCCATGTCGCTCGCCGAGGTCCACGCCCTCCTGGTCCGCGTCGCGTCGAGCGCCGGCCCCCAGTCCCAGCAGGCGAAGATGCGTCTCCTCCGGCAGGGCTTCGGGGCGATGACTCCGCTTGAGGCCCGTTACTTCGCCCGGCTCGTCCTCGCCGAGCTCAGGATCGGCATCGGCGAGGGGACGGTCCGCGACGCGATCGCGGTCGCTTTTGGAGTCGACCCGGCCCTAGTCGAGCACGCCCAGCAGGCGAAGAACGACCTGGGCGAGGTCGCTCTCCTCGCTCGCGAGGGGCCCGCCTCGCTCGAGGCGGTCTCGATCGTCCCGTTCCGGCCGGTCCGCCTGATGCTCGCTCAGCAGGGGACGATCGCGCAGCAGCTCGCGGACTTTGGCCCGGTCGCCGTGGAGTACAAGTACGACGGCTCGCGGATCCAGTTCCACCGGCTCGGAAAGGTCGGTCGGTGCTGGTCGCGCCGGCTCGAGGAGGTGACCCATGCCCTCCCCGAGGTGGTCGAGTCCCTCCTCGCGGCGACCCACGGCGACGTCATCCTGGATGCCGAGGTGGTCGCCGTCGGCCCCGACGGGCGCCCACTCCCGTTCCAGACCGTGCTCCGCCGGTTCCGCCGAAAGCACGGCGTCGCCGAGGCCCGCGAGGCGATCACGCTCGTCCCTCGCGTCTTCGATTGCCTCTGGGCCGACGGTGAGACCCTGCTGGACCGCCCGCTCGCCGAGCGGCGGGCCCGGCTCGAGGCCCTCCTTATCGACCACCTCGCGCCCCAGCAGGTGCTCGGCGACGTGGAGAGTGTCCAGGCTGTTTACGAACAGGCCCTCACCGACGGGCACGAGGGGGTTATGTTGAAGCTCCCCGGTTCGCCGTACACCCCGGGGGCGCGGGGCCGTGCCTGGATCAAGATCAAACCCGAGGCCGAGACCCTCGACCTCGCCGTCATCGGCGCGGGGTGGGGCGAGGGCCGGCGGGCCGGCGCCTTCGGTACGTACGAGCTCGCGGTTCAGGATAGAGGTCGCCTTCTCCCCGTAGGAAGGGTCGCAACGGGCATGACTGATGAGGACCTCGCTTCACTCCATGCCCTGGTCCAGGACCTCGTGATCGCCGAGTCGGGCGCCTCGGTCACTCTCGAGCCCGGGGTGGTCTTCGAGGTCGGATACTCCGAGATCCAGGCGAGCCCCACCTATGCGAGCGGGTACGCCCTCCGCTTCCCGCGCTTCGTCCGGGTCCGTGAGGACAAGGGGGTCGATGAGGTGGAGACCCTCGAGAGCCTCGAGGAGCGGTACCTGGCGCAGACCACTCGAACCGGCGCGGACGCACACAGAGACGACCCCACATCCTGATCGCAGGGGAGGGCCGGGCCGGAAGATAGATCCCGGCAGGTCCCCGAACATCCCGGAAAGCCTTATTTTCTCGTACACCAACCGGCGCAGCATGCCCCGGACCCCTTGCATCGCCCTCCTCGCCCTCCTCGTCCTGTTGCTCGTCCCGGCGGCCTCGTCCGAGCCGTCCATTGCTCTCCTCTCCGTACCATCCCCCGGGAGCACCCAGGACTGGGTAGCCGGGATGGTCGAGGACGCGGCCTCCGCCGACTGGTGCGTCGTCCTCTACGTCCAGGTGGACGGTCGATGGTGGGGTCCAAAGCCGACTTGGATGGAGCCCCTCACCCCAATCCGGTCCGACGGCCTCTGGAACGCCACCTTTGCCACGGGCGGCAACGACCTGGCGGCGACCCGATTCGCCGCTTATCTCCTCCCCCGGATCGCCGTCGGGGGTTCCGTCCCGCCGGAGCTGAACGGGGCGTCAGCCCTTCCGTTCTCACTCGACCAGTACCCGCATGACGAACGAGCGCGGCCGATATCGGCGCATCGGGCGACTCCCAATTTCGCCCGAAACAACACCGACCTCGTGGGGCTCTGCGTCGGCCCCTACCTGAACGGCGAACGCCCCGGTGAGACGGTCCTCTCCGCCTCCGTTCTTCGTTCGAGGCTCACGGTCGTCGCACCCCGCGCTACCTGGCTCCGGTGCTACGGCGTCGAGGACGGCCTCGAGGAGTTCGGGGCGATCACGCATGCTCTTGGCCGGAGGGCGGCGGTCGGCGCCTGGCTCTCCATCGACCCCGCGGCGAACCGGCGCTCCCTCCTCGCCCTCGTCGAGTGCGGGCAATCAGGGGGCGCGGATCTATTGATCGTCGGGAGCGAGTGCCTGCTCCGCGGGGACCTCTCGGAGCGGGATCTGGCCGCCTGCCTCGAGTGGGTCCGTAGAGAGGTCCCGGGGGTCCCGATTGCGACAGCGGACGGGTACGCGGAGCTCCTGGCCCACCCGGCTGTGGTCGAGGCCTCGGACCTCCTCGTTGTCCACGTCTACCCGTTCTGGGAGGGTGTCGACGTCGCAGCGGCCCCGGCCCGGACGGTGGCCGCCTGGGAGTCGGTGACGGCCGTGGCCGGAGGGCGGACCGTGGTGATCGGCGAGCTCGGCTGGCCGGACGCCGGCGGGCCGAATGGCCAGTCGATCCCCTCGAAGGAGAACGCCGTGCGGTACCTCCACGAGACCACGGCGCTCCTCGATGCCCACGGGGTGCCTTACTTCTACTTTTCGGCGTTCGATGAGGCATGGAAGATCGCGGAGCCCGGCGGGGTGGGGCCCCACTGGGGGATCTGGACCGGGGACCTGGCGCAGAAATCGGGCCGTCTCCCCCCTCCCGTCTCCCTGCTCCTCGTCTCGGGTGGTTCGGCCCGGCCGCAGGACCGGGACGGGGACGGGCTCGTCGAGGACGTCAACGGCAATGGCCGGGCCGACTTCGCGGACGTGGTCCTTTTCTTCAACCAGATGGACTGGATCGCAGCGAACGAGCCGATCGCCGCCTTCGACTACAACGGAAACGGCCGGATCGACTTCGCGGACGTCGTCCGCCTCTTCGACCGGCTCTAGTCCCCATCGATCGGCGGGGGACAAAGAGGCGTATCTACTCCTCCCCCCTCCGGGCCAGGCGGGCCTTCGGCCGTTGCAGACCGCCACGGTCAAGAGACCGCAGGTCGATCCTGTACCATGAGGGATCCCTCCGATCTGCCCGGGTTCGATTCACCTGTTCGCCGCCACCTGGAAGCGCTCGCGGCCTTCGGGGAGCGACCGACGGGCTCCATGGCGAATCGCCAGGTCGAGGCATACCTTGAAGAGGCTCTTGCGGCCGCCGGGTGCAGGGTCGAACGCCTCGCCTTCCCCTGCGTAGACTGGCGGGGAGACCGGGCGATCTGTCGATGTGGCGTCCACGACCTCCTCGTTGTCGCGAACCCGTACAGCCCATCCTGTGAGGTCGAGACGGAGGTCATCGCTGCCTCAACGGACGCCGAACTCACGACGCTTGACGACGCGCCGGGGAAGATCGTCGTACTCCACGGCACCCTCTCGACCACGCCCTGGATGCCAGCCGAGTTCCCGTTCTACGCGGACGAGGAGGCCCAGGCCCGGGTCCGCCTGCTCAGGGAGATGGGGCCAGCAGCTGTTGTCACGGTCTCGCCCCGCGAGGACTATCCCGTGCCCGTGATCATCGACGGGTCGTTGTGCATCCCCTCGTGTACGGTCGGGCCGGTGGCGGGATCACGTCTCCTCGCCTCCGGCGCCGGACCGGTCCGACTCACCCTCGAGACCGAAACCCGGCCGGCTGAAGCGTCGGACGTGATCGGACGGCTCGGCGGCGACGGGCCGTGTATCGTGCTCTCGGCCCACCTCGACACCAAACATTACACACCCGGAGCCCTCGACAACGCGACCGGCACCGCGGTCCTGCTCGCCCTGTCCGCCCGCCTCGTCGTCGACCCGCCCTGTCCCCTGGAGTTCGTCCTCTTCAACGGCGAGGAGCATTACGCGGCGCCGGGCGAGGTCGCCTACATCGAGGCCGGCCGCCTCGACCCTGCGAGAGTCCGGCTCGCGATCAACCTGGACGGCATCGGCCTCTTGGGATATCCCGCCAGCATCGCGCTCTTCGGGAGCTCACCCGCCCTCGAGGCGGCGGTCCATGCAATCCTCGCCGATCACCCGGACCTGGTCGAGGTCGACCCCTGGCCCGCGGGGGACCACATGGTCTTCTGGATGCGGGGGGTGCCGAGCATGGCCATCTCGAGCGCGGCACCTCCCGAAGCGCTCGATCTCGTGCTCCACACCCCGACCGACACGCCCGACAAGGTAGACGCAGCCCTGGTCGCGCGGACGGCTGATGCAATCGAGGACCTTGTCCGGGCAGTCGCACGCTCTCTCGGCCTCTCCGCTGCCCTGTCCCCTTAATCCGCCCGCCGCATCAGGTAGAAGACGTAGCCGAAGACCCCGGGGAAGGTCTCGAAGAGGCGTATCTCCTCCTCCACCTCCCGGACCAGGTCCGCCTCCCTTGTGGTCATCGCCCGGCCTCTCCACTCCGCTATCCTTTCATGCTGCGGGATGAAGAACGTCTCCCAGGCCTCGACGGGGAGGAGCACCGAGCCGAGCCAATGGTATCCCGCAGCCCGGACGGCACCCTCGTTCTCCGAGATCGTCCGCATCCCCGGGTATGCACGCTCCCAGTACTCCCGCACCCCCCGCGGCGGGTCATCGACGAGCCAGGACATCTCCGAGACAACCACGTAGCCACCCGGAGCGAGGAGTTCGCGCCACGCGGAGAGCCCCAGGTCGAACCCGACTGAATAGACAGCTCCCTCGGACCAGATGAGGTCGAATGGTCCATACCCTGGCGGTATCGCGTCCATCGAGGCCTCCAACGTCCGGATCCGATCGGCGAGCCCCGCCCGCTCCGCCCGGAGGGTGAGCCGGTCGAGGAACTCGGGGACCCGGTCGACCGCCGTGATGGTCGCCCCGAGCCGCGCCAGGACGAGGGAGGCGGCCCCGGTCCCACAGCCCATGTCGGCGACCCGTGGGGATGGGGGAAGGTCGAGGAGGGAGAAGAGGTGCTCTCTGTACCGGTCGTCCCCTGGCCCCTCGCGCGGGAGGCCGAGGAAGAAGGAGACGATCGTCTCGATGTACGGGTCCATACAGGAAGAACGAGCGTCCAGAACGATACATCAGTCACCAGCGCCCGCGCCGCCGGACTCCGTTCGTCTCCACTGCTTGTATCGGTCCGAGCCCGTGCGCCGCCCGGGTGCCGGCGACCACCAGGCGCATCCCGGTCGAGACCAGGTCCTGGTGGCGGTGGAGCCCCTGTCGCCAGGCGGGCGGGATCCCCTGGTGGCCGTACAAGGCTCCGGCAAGCTGCCCCGCCACGGCCCCGGCGGTATCCGCGTCCTCGCCCAGGTTGACCGCTGCGAGGATGACCTCCTCGAACGATCTTCCGCGGGAGAAGGCCCAGAGCGCGGCCTCCAGGCAGTCGACGGCGCCGCCTCCGGCCCGGATCTCGGGTGGCTCACGCGTCAGGAACGAACCCGCCGCTACGCGGGCGATGGCGGGGCAGAGCGGCTCCTCGTCCCAGAACCCGGGTCCCGGAGCAAAGTGGGGGACGATCAGCTCCTCGCGCCCGGCCCCGTGGATGGCGCTGACCAGGAGAGCGGCGAAGAAGCGACAGGCGTCCACCGACTCCCGGGCCGCGTGGGTGGTCCGGCTCATCTCTGCGGCCGCCTCGACCGCCCGCGCCGGGTCCATCGCCCAGAAGATCGGGACGGGGGCCAGGCGCATCAGCGACCCGTTCCCGGGAGTGAGCCCAACCGCGGGCCCCGCGACCGTCGCCCCGGTACGGAGAAAGACTTCGAGGGCGCGGCGTGTCGTGGTCCCGATGTCCAGGCAGACGCCCGTCGGGGCCATGTATCCCTCCCGCCAGTAGCGGACGTAGCGCTGGAGCTGGTCGGCCGGGTCCATTCTACCGCACACGATCAGGCTCTCCGCCACGCAGAGGGTGAGGGCTGTATCATCTGTCCAGTACCCTGCGGGCAGGTTCATCACCCCGCCGGGGCGGTATTCGGTGACCGGCTCGAACGTGCCTGGCTTCATGAACTCGACCGGCGCTCCGAGGGCGTCTCCAACCGCGAGCCCCACGAGGGCGCCGAGGGCCGCGTCGTGAACGTCGATCGCCATGACAGACCGTTTGTCATGGTCTATAAAAAGGACGTCGAAACGGTCCTGGCCCGGTAGCCCCCGCAGGTGGGCCGGGCAGAAAGGCTTCTGGAGGTGTATGGACGAAGGGGGGGATCATCCGGTTGCCGGAGGAGCGCCGGGAGCGCCGCCCGGTGGTCCCCTCGCAGGCATGGAGCTGTCCGGAGGGGTGCCGTTCGGCCATGCTCCTCCAGGCCCCCCATCGGGCGGAGTGCCGTTCAAAAGCGCGGCATCCGGCGGTGCCCCGGCAGGTGGTGTCCCGTTGGGGCGGAAACCGGCGGGGGGTTCGCCGTCGGGCCGTGTCCCGTTCGGGGCCAATCCCTGCTCCGGATTCTCGTCGGGGGGGTGTATCTCTGTCCTGTTCCCGGCCGATGACGGACCGTTGGCCGTCGGGGTTGACCCCTGGGGGGCCACCGTTGCGGGGCTCGACTCACTGGACGGGCTCTCAGTGCAACCGGCGATGCAGATGCAGCAGGCGAGCAGCCCCCCGACGGCGATGGCGAACAGGGCTGCTCGTCGTTTCCTCTTGCTTCCGGGCGTGATTGTGTTCATCATATCTCTCTCCTGGATCCCTAATCAGGGAAGGAGGGCGTCCTCGGCCCTCTCCTCTCTTCCGGTCGTCCCGGTACGTCGTCTCACTCTCCTCTCCTGTTCATTACCTATCGGGCTCTCTCTCTTTTCCGGTCGCTGCTTCACCTCCTCCTCGGGCAGTGTGGGTTCTTTTAGAGAGCGGATGTCCGGGGAGGACGGTCCCGCAGTCCCCAGATTACCTGTGTGGTGATGTAACATAAACTTTACTTTATGTCTGGTTATATTGACTATAATCCGCGAGTTTCTCACCTTTTTTGGTCATCCGGCCGGCCTGAAGGTCAGAAGAAGTCGCTGAGCGTCCGCTCGGCCCGTATCCTCGGTAGGAGGGTCGACTTCTCCCGCCACGACGCGTCCCCGTAGTGGCGGTCGAGCGCCGCCGCCCCATCGGCGAGGGTTGCGAACCGTTCGGGCGGCGAGCGCATGGCCTCGAGCGCGGCCTCACGAACGACCCAGGTGCCGAGCGGGGCCCAGTATTCACCGGTCACCGACCGGAGCACGAGGGCTCGGGCCTGCCGGCGGATCGAGACCAGGTACTCTGTCACCGCCAGGCGGGCCGAGTAGTAGGCCCCGGCGATCGGCGAGTAGCCGGCCTTGGTCTTCCCCTCTCCATCCACCGTCACGGAGTCGAAGTCATGGGTCCAGAGGCTGTGGGCCCGCCAGCACTCGATCATCTCGTACTGCCACCCCCCGGGAGCGAGCAGTACCGCGATCGTATTGCCGTAGAGGGTGTGGGAGAAGACGAGCACCTCCTCGATCGATGGGTACCGTGCGAGCTCCTTCTTCTGCGCCTTTCCGATGGTGTCGTCGACTGCGGTGATCGCCCAGCGGGTGGGTACCACCCGGGGGTGCTTGCCGAGGACGCCGGCGGAGAGGAGATTGGTGAGATGGTAGACGTCCACGTCTGCCCGGTAGAGCTCTGCAAGCCCCTCCGATGCGGAGAGGTCCGTATCGGACGTTACCCGGTCGACTGCGCGGGGCACGACCGGGTTGTCCAGGACGTCGAGCGCCCGGACGGGCCCGGAGCGTCCCACCGGGGTGAGGACGCCGTCGAACCGGAGGTCGAAGTCGACCGGGCGGGAGAAGGCGACCTCGACATCGACTGGCCGTGCCGAGAGGGCCACCTCGGCCATCGCGTCCTGAACCCGGGTCACAGGGGCCCGCGCCGCGATCGTCGCCGCCCGAAGGTTCACCACGTCGTCGAGTGAGAGGCCCCGCGCGATCCAGGTCGACGGCCGATCCTCGTCGGCGAGGAGGAGGGGGCCTCCCTGGACCGCAGGGTAGCCGTACGAGCCGACGAAGACGGACGGCGCCGCGCCCATGTAGGAACTGACCGGCTTCGTTCCCACCCGCGCCAGGAACCGGGCGGTGATAGGGCATCGCGGCAGGCCGCAGAGCCCCTTTCCCTTGCAGCTCGAGCAGAGCATCCCGCCGTCCATCACCCGATCACCCGCACCCGGTCCCCGAGGTACCGCAGGACACCGGCGACGAACTCCTCCCAGGCGACCGGTCCGCCGTCCAGGCGAGCGGCCAGCTCGCATCCCAGGTCGTCGTCCCGCTCACCGACCGCCTCGACCACAACCGATCCTGGTGCTCCCTCCCCGGCGAGCAGGCCGTCCCTGTCCCCATCGGTGACTCCGAAGACCGGGAGGTCCAGGTGGACCCCGAGGTGGAGAAGGACCGCCGTCGTGTCGTCGCCGACCGCGAGCACCCCGCAGACGTCGTCATCGAGCCCCCGGTAGAGGCTGATCGCGTCGTGATCCAGGAGGAGGACGCGACCGGTCCTCGAACGCCCGTACGCGGGCTGGGGTGGGGTGTCCCGCAGCGTCCCGGCCGTGCACCAGGCTCCGGAAAGACGGATCGGCCCGCGCCCCCGGAGTTTCTCGACCCCGTGGGCCCGGACGATGCAGCCCGACTCGGCGATGAGCGTCTCCCCGTCCGAGGCGAGCTGGACCTCCGGGGCGGTCGCCCTCCCGACCACGAGCCCGTCCACCATCACCGGGTCGCCGGGTCGACATCCCCGGATCACCCGCCGGTTTCCTTCCGGTGCCGGCGGACCGGCCTGCCGCTCCTCGAGGGGCCACCCGAGGCGTTGCGCCACGGTCTGACCGTCGGCACCGTCCCAGGCGATCACCACCCTGTCTGCGCACTCGATGTGGACGAGTGGGCGCCCGAGCCGGCGTACGACCTCCTCGCCGAAGATGCGCCCCGAGTCAGGAGCGCGGCCTCGGTTCACCAGCACAGCCTCCGGGTCCCGGGCAAGGGCCGCCGAAGGCCGCTCCCCGGTCCAGCAGACGGATAGGCCGTGCTCCTCCGCCGCGCACCGGGCCATCACGCCGGCGATCGTGATCCGCACCGGGCCCAGGCGGGTGACCAGATCCGCCGCATCGCCCGAGTCTATCACTGCCGGTCCGTGTATCACGAGGCAACAGCCGAACCCGCCAGCCGATATCGTACCGGGCCCCGCAGTCGGGGCAGGCGCGGACTTCGGCCTCGGGGGAGAGGGTATGGATCGGTCGGACATCGTCCATGAGTCCTGTACAGCCCTATCCCTCTTCAATCCGCCTGTTGCGGTGCGAAGACCTCGAGGGTGACGTCGAGCGCCCGGGCCGAGTGGGTGAGGGCCCCGACGCTGATGATATCGACCCCGAGGGCGGCATAGGCGCCGATCGTCTCCTCGGTGATCCCCCCCGATGCCTCGACCGTCACCCGATCCCTGAGCCCGGCCGTTTCAAGCGCCTCGAGGGCCTCTTTCACGCCGTCCGGGGTCATGTTGTCGAGCATCACGATACCGGCGCCGGCCCGCGCCGCGCGTACCGCCTCGTCCGCCGTCTCCGCCTCCACCTCGATCACCCGGTAGGCCGACACGGCCCTCGCCCGGCGGACCGCCTCTTCGATTCCGACGAGCGCCAGGTGGTTGTCCTTCAGGAGGACTGCGTCCGAGAGGGTGTAGCGGTGTGGGTCGCCGCCTCCCAGGACGACCGCCCGCTTGTCCAGCAGCCGGAGGCCCGGCGCGGTCTTGCGGGTGGCCGCCACCCGGACTTCGGGGCGGGCCTCGCGGGCGAGGGCCGCGAACCGGGCGGTCGCGGTCGCGATCCCGGCCATCCTGCCGACCAGGTTGAGCGCCGTCCGCTCGACGAGGAGGATAGCGCGGGCCGGCCCGGTGATCTGGAGGACTGCAGCTCCGGCCTCGACCCGGTCCCCGTCGGCGGCGAAGGGCGTCACCGAGACGCCGTGGTGCATGAAGAGCGCGGACGCCTCGGCGAGGCCGGCGGCCACCCCCGCCTCGCGGAAGCGGAGCCGAGCCTCGCAGGTCTCGTCTCCGAGCACGGCCTCGGTGGTGGCGTCCCCGAATGGGGCGTCCTCTTCGATGAACAGGAGGAGCCGCGAGAGCGGGACCGCCGTCACGTCCCCACCTTGATCGGCTCGGCGAGGTCGCGGAGCAGGACCAGAATGGAGAGGGCGGCAAGGTACGAGGTGGCCGGGTTGTCCGGGCTCGGTACATTCCGGATCCGGATGTAGGCATCGCCGAAGGACCCCTCCGCGACGATCTCGTGGACGTTTCGGTCGACGGCTGGGTCCGCCCAGAGCTCCACCTGTACCGTCTGCCCCGCTGCCAGGGCGATCGCGGCGGAGACGTTGATGTTCTTGGGGAATGCCTGGACGCACTCGTCCGCCCGGCCCTGGAAGACGAGCGTCCGCTCCGTGATCGAGAGGCCGAGAGAGGCAGGGTTCTTGGTGGTCCTGAGGAGGACACGGTCGATACCCCCGATCCGGCCGACCTTCAGGTTGTCGAGCCCCATCACCGCTCCGCTCGGGATGTATACCCGCCGGCGGGCGGCGACCGCTGCCGTGCGGAGGCGGTCCAGGAATGATGGCTCGGCGAGCGCGCCGACCGACATCACGACGAAGTCCTTGCCGGCCTCGAGCACGGCCTCACCGTGGGCCCGAACGGCCCGGACCGAGGCGGCCTCGACGACAAGGTCCACATCGGCATCGACGAAGGCTTCGAACGAGTCGTACGCGGTCCCCCCCGTCGCTGTCGCGAGTTCACGGGCGCGGTCGATGTCCTGGTCGTAGAGGGCCGCGATCTCAAAGCCATCGGTGTGCGACGCGATCAGGTGCCCGATGTTGCCGCAGCCGAGGAGCCCGACCCGCATCATGGATACAGTGTGGTCCTCTCTCCGGATAAAGCAGGCGGGGGAGGGTTTCCAAGTGCTCTTTGAGGACGGCAAGCCTGATGTCCGGAGCCACCGATCGATCTGGGATGACGACCGACGAGATCGACCGCGGCTTCGCCGCCCTCGAGGCGCTGATTCGGACGAACGCGGAGGCGATCGGTGCAGAGGCCGAGCGGGTTCGGCAGGACGAGGCGGCCCTGCTCGCCCGGATGGCTGCGACCGCAGCCCGAATAGTGCCCATTGCCGGACTCGAGGTGATGGCCCGCGGCAAGGTGGACGGCTCGGGCGAACTCTTCGACCAGGCCTTCTTTCCGGAGAAGATGCTCCTCCTCGCCCGTGGCGAGCCGATGCCCTTCCGACCCGACGACGCGAGCAAGTCGGTCGCAGACCAGTTCTGCGTTCTCCGGCCTGACGGTACCTTCGCCGAGCTGATGTACTCGAACGACACGGTTCTCGTCGACAGCTACCTCGCCCCGCTCTCGGCTGAGGACGCTCTCGGCGTCTACGGCCCCGAGCTCATCCTGATGCTCTACCGGGCGCTTCGGCAGTACCTGGAGGGGCAGGAGGCGCTTCTCTCCGCCCTCAGGACCACCCTCGAATACGTCCACGGTTGAAAGGTGCGTTCCCTCCCGGGGTTACTTCCACCGGAAGAGGGCGAATGAGGGGCGGAGCAGGTCCCCCGTGGGGTGGAGGGCCGAGATCACCATGCTCCTCCGGAACTCCTGGCCCCTGCCGTTCCGGTAGGTGACGAGCGCCTTCACCTCGGCCACCTGCTCACTGAGCGGCACCAGGTGCGACGCATCGGGATCAAGGGACGGGATGTCTGCTTCGATGCCGATCGGAACCAGCGAGACGTGGACTCCGTGCGCCGGGGCGTTTCCCTTGTTCTCCACGATGACGGCACGTGCGTCATCGGAGAACTCGACCTGCAGGTCGGGCAGATCGTGAGTGTCGGCGCCGATCTTGAGCACCATCAGCACCACCCCGACGATGACCAGTGCCATCAGGGAAAAATACGGGGATACGAGGGCAAGTCCTGCCGCAGCGACGACACCGATCGCGAGGACGACCAGGAATGAACGCTCCATGAGAAGAGATTGCAGGGGAATGAATAAAAACAAGACGTGAATGGGCCCGATGAGATTCGAACTCATGGCCTCCCGGTTATCAGCCGGGCGCACCACCTGGCTATGCTACGGGCCCCAGGGGGTTACCCTACAAGATGACTCTTCTGAGTTCTTATAGATTTTCGACGACTCGCGACAGACGGCTTTGTATCCTTGTCCGATAAAATAGACATGGACGGGCCGCGCCGGTATCTCCATCCACTGGCGCGCGGATGGCCCGATGTGGGAGTGGTTCATGGCGAGACAGTATCTTCTGGGCAACGAGGCGATTGCCCATGCCGCCCTGGAGGGTGGGGTTGGCTTCGTGGCCGGGTACCCGGGCACGCCCTCGTCCGAGGTGATCGACCTGCTCCGGGCACGAAGGCCTGAAGGGGTCCATGTCGAGTGGTCGACCAACGAGAAGGTGGCGTTCGAGAACGCACTCGCCGCCGCCTGGTGCGGCGTCCGTGCCCTCTTCACGACCAAGCATGTCGGCCTGAACGTCGCGGCCGACCCCCTGATGACCTCGGGGTACACCGGCGTGACGGGGGGCTTTGTCGTCCTCTCCGCCGACGACCCGTTCGCGCACTCGTCCCAGAACGAGCAGGATAGCCGGCTCTATGCCGCGATGGCGGGCCTTCCCTGCCTGGACCCCGGGACGATCGAGGAGGCTCACGCGATGCTCCGCGACGCCTTCGCCCTCTCGGAGGAGTTCGGCCTCCCGGTCCTCTTCCGGCCCACCACCCGGGTCTGCCACTCGAAGGCCGACGTCGAGCTCGGCCCGGTCCCCACCGAGCGCCGGGAGCCTGCCTTCGTCCGAGACCCCCGACAGTACGTGGTAATCCCCGCCCACACACGGGTGCTCCACCGCCGCCTGAACGAGAAGCAGGCCGACATCCGGGAACGCCTTGTGACACTCGGCTACAACACGGGAGAGATCCGGGGCCGCCGCGCGGTGATCGCCGGCGGGGTGGCGGCCGCGTACGTGCGCGAGGTGCTCCCCGACGAGGTCTCGCTCATGGTCATCCGAGCGTATCCGGTCGACCCCGAGCAGCTCCACTGTTTCTGCCTCGAGCACGAGCAGGTGCTCGTTGTCGAGGAGGGGGCACCCGTGATCGAGGACGAGGTGAAGAAAGCGGCTGGTTGCGTCTCCGTGCTCGGCAAACGGTCTGGCCACGTCCCGAGCGAGGGCGAGCTCTCGGCGGCCATTGTCCGGGCGGCGCTGGCGAAGGCGGGTTTCGTCGACGAAGCTGGTCTGGCACCCCCCACGCCCGTGGAGGGCCTCCCTCCCCGACCCCCGATTCTCTGCGCCGGCTGCATGCACCGCGCGGTCTTCTACGCGATGAAGAAGGTCTTCAAGGAGGGGATCTTCCCCTCGGATATTGGCTGCTACACCCTCGGACTCCAGCTCGGAGCGGTCGACACCACGATCTGCATGGGCGCGTCGATCACCGTCGGCTCGGGGATCGCCCAGACCGTCGGCGGCGACGTCGTCTCGACGATCGGGGACTCGACCTTTCTCCATACGGGCCTGCCGGGCCTCGTGAACGCGGTCTATAACGGGGCCGACCAGGTGGTCGTGATCCTGGACAACCGGGTGACGGCGATGACCGGTCACCAGCCGAACCCGACGACCGGGATGAGGGCGACCGGGGAGGAGAGTCCGAAGGTCTCGCTCGAGGCCCTCTGCCGGGCCTGCGGTGTCGACTGGGTCGAGACGGTGGACCCGTACGACATGACCGGCCTGATCGCGACCCTCCGTGAGGCCCGGGCGAGAAAGGGCGTCCGCGTGGTGATCGCCAAGAAGCCCTGCGTCATCGTCGAGCGGAGGGCGAGGGTGACCCGGCCCCGGTTCGAGGTCGATCCATCAACCTGCACGGGCTGCCGGGCCTGCCTTCGTTTCGGCTGCCCGGCCCTCGCGTTCGAGGAGAAGCAGGCCTCGATCACGGACCTCTGCTCAGGTTGCGGGGTCTGTGCCTCGATCTGCCCCGAGGGAGCGATCGGAAAGGAGACCCGTCCGCCCGAGAAGAGGGCCGTGCCAGGAGGTGCGGCATGAGCTTCGACCTGCTGATCGTGGGAGTCGGAGGGCAGGGGACGATCCTCGCCTCAAACATCCTCGGGCGAGCCTCACTCGAGGAGGGCCGGTCAGTCCGCGGGGCCGAGACCCACGGCATGGCCCAGCGAGGCGGCTCGGTCGAGTGCCACGTCCGGATCGACGGCCGCTTTGGTCCGCTGGTCGACCCGGGGACGGCCGAACTTCTTATCGCCTTCGACCTGCTCGAGGCGGTCCGCTACTCCCACTTCCTCCGGCCGGGGGGGCGCGTGGTGACCAGCACGGGGGTGATCACCCCAACCTCGGTCTTCTCACAGCGCCTGCCGATGCCGACTTTGGATGAGTGCCTGGCCCGGCTCGAGCCCTTCTCTCCACTCGCGATCGACGCGGCCGCTCTCGCCTGCGAGGCGGGCTCGGAACTCGCCCAGAACGTGGTCCTGATCGGTGCCGCCTCTTACCTCCTCCCCCTGAAGGAGGGATCCCTCCTCGCGGCGATCGAGCGCTCCGTCCCACCGAAGACGGTCGAGGTGAACCGGAGAGCCTTCGAGCTCGGACGGGCTGCCGGCGCCCCCTCCTCCTGAGGGGGTCATCCCGTACCCTTTCGCGCGTCGCCGTCCCGGTCCTGCCGTCAGAACAACGTTTATCTTTTGACCGGGGGGATGCAGATCATCTGGTGATCGCCGTGGTACGCTCCTGGTTCCTCCTCCTCCTTCTTGTCATCGTCACCGTCTGTCCAGTGGCGAGCGCCCTCGAGATCGGTGTAGAATCGGGGGCGACCTGTGTCGGGCAGTGGGGCTCCTTCGGCTCCGATCGTGGGCAGTTCTCCAACCCCCAGGGTATCGCCGTCACCGCCGACGGCACCGCTTATGTCCTGGACACGGGAAACAACCGGGTTCAGGTCTTCAACTCGACAGGGACTTTTCTCCGGCAATGGGGCAGGTATGGGCAGATTGAGGGGCAGTTCAACGCGCCGCTGGGAATCGCCGTCGACGCCGCATCGAACGTCTATGTGGCCGACACGCAGAACCACCGGGTCCAGAAGTTCGGGCCCGGCGGCGAGTTCATCACCAGCTGGGGTAGCATCGGCCTCGGAGACGGCCGGTTCCAGTGCCCCTCCGGCATCGCGGTGAACAGAACGGGCACGGTCTTCGTGACCGACCGGAACAACCAGCGGGTCCAGGCCTTCACACCGTCAGGGTCCTTCCTCTCGAAGATGGGCGGTCCTGGCACCGGGGACGGCCAGTTCGCTGGACCCACCGGGATCGCCGTGGACGACCTTGGCGGTGCCCTCCTGGTGACCGATCCGTCCCGGAACCGGGTCCTCCGTTTCACGTTCGACGGGGAGTACACCGGTTCGTGGGGCACCGCCGGGTCGGGCGACCGGCAATTTTCCGGCCCAACAGGGGTGGCGGTGGCGAGCGGCGGCACCATCTTTGTCTGCGACTCGGCCAACCACCGGGTCCAGGAATTCGCGCCGGACGGGAGGTACCTGCTCCAGTGGGGCTCCGAGGGGACCGGGAAGGGACAGTTCTCCCGCCCGTCGGGGGTCGCCGTTGCGCCAGACGGCCAAATCTACGTCGTCGATGTCAATGCCAACCGCGTCCAGCGGTTCGTTCCCGGCTCCGTAGGACTGGACTCCCTCATCGCTGCGTTCGGGGCGACGCCCCAGCGCGGGCGGCCGCCGCTCAGCGTCAAGTTCCTTGACCAGTCGAGCGGGGCCTCGGCCTGGTCCTGGTCGTTCGGCGACGGTGCCCGTTCTTCGGACCGGGAGCCGGTTCACACCTACACCTCGAGCGGGGTGTACGAGGTCTCCCTGACTGTGACAGGCCAGTCTGGCGAGAAGGTGACCGCCGTCAAGTCCCAGTTCGTCTATGTCTCCGGGATCGACATCCTCAGGCCAACCGTCCCTGTCGCGCAGTTCTCGGCGAACCGGACCGGGGGGTCTGCCCCGCTCACGGTCGAGTTCACGGATGCCTCAACCGGCAGCCCCGGGTTCTGGTGGTGGCAGTTCGGTGACGGGAGCGCGAGCGCCGAACAGAACCCGGTCCATCTCTACCAGCGCCCGGGCATGTACGACGTCACCCTCACCGTCTTCGGCGAGGGCGGTTCAGACACCGTCACCCGGGGCGGGCTCGTCACCGTCCTTCCCGACCCCCGTGTACCGGTCGCGAACTTCTCGATGAGCCGCGAGGCGGGGGCGGCTCCGCTCTATATCCGGTTCACGGATCGGTCGGTGGACGCGACCTCCTGGCGGTGGGAGTTCGGTGGGGGGACCTGGACTACCGCCAGGGACCCGTCGGTCGTCTTCCGCCGGCCCGGCACCTACACGGTCCGCCTGGTGGCTTCGAACGCCCACGGCTCCTCGTCCGCGACGGGGACCGTCACGGTGACCGGATCCGCGGCACCTGCCGGGAGGGCGGTGCCCGGTGCGCCCGTCCTGGTGGTGGGATGACCCCCTCGTCCGTCTGACGAGGGATACCGACAGGTTGAACCGGGCTCCCATCAACTCTCTCCATCGACCATCCGTGTGAGTCTCTCGCATGTCCCGCCTTCCGCTCCTCATCCTGGCGCTCCTCCTCTGCGCAGCCGCCGCCCCGGCCTTCGCAGCAGCCCCGATTGAGAACCGCTCCTCCGACCTCTCTTCCAGCGGGGCGCCCTCGCCCGCCCTCTTCAAGGAGGGTCCCCGGGCGAAGCTCTCGACCGACCTGGTCCAGCTCGTCGACCCGGCTGCCCGCCTTCCCGGCCAGGCTCGCGAGTCGGTGGTCCGCGGGATCCGTGAACGGGGGGCGATCCGCGGGACCTTCGGGACCCGCGGCGCCGGGGCGGAGGAGGTCTACGTCTATGTCTGGGTGACTGCCGGCACCTCGACGAGCGAGGTCGACCGGTTCGTCCGGCGAGTGGAGAACCGCGACGAGGCGCATGGGCTCGTCGCGGCGTGGGTCGCCCCCGGGAACCTCCTCGACCTCGCCTCCCGGCCCTTCGTCCGGGCAATCCGGACTGTCGACCCCCCACTGGTGAATGCTGGCTCGGTCCAGACCGAGGGGGACGCCCTCCTCCTGGCGGACCGGCTCCGGTCAACGCTCGGCCACGACGGGGAGGGTATCCGGGTCGGTGTCATCTCGGACGGCGTCGACTCCTGGGAGGAGGCGCGCGACACCGGTGATCTGCCGGCGGACCTCCACGTCCTCTCGAATCGGCAGGGCGGCGACGAGGGTACAGCAATGCTGGAGATCGTCCACGACCTCGCCCCCGGGGCCGAGCTCTACTTCCACGACATGGGGAGCAACGAGATCGCGTTCAACGAGGGGGTCACTGCGCTCGCGAACGCGGGCTGCAGGGTGATCGTCGACGATATCTCGTACCTGGCGGAACCAGCCTTCGAGGACGGACTTATCGCCTCCCACGTGGACCGGCTCACCAGAGAACGGGGGATCCTCTACCTCTCGAGCGCCGGCAACTTCGCCGACGCCCACTACCAGGGCCGGTTCCGACCCGAACCCGGCACCAACATCCACGACTTCACGGTCGGCCCAGAGACGGGCGAGCGCCGCCTCTACCTCTCGTTCCCCGCAGGGTCCCAAGGATTGGCGATCGTGATCCTCCACTGGGACGACCCATGGGGGGCTTCCTCCAGCGACTACGACCTCGCGATTCACCGACGTGGCGATCCCCAGGCCCTGGTCGCCATCTCGGACGCCGCCCAGTTCGGACAGGGGAACCCGATCGAGATCGCCGCCGTCTTCGCGGAGTCCAGCGAAGACCAGGAGTTCGAGCTGAACGTGACCCGTTTCTCCGGCGAGGCCAGGACCCTCGAGATCTATGTCGTGCTCCGGGGCCAGGCGGCGCTCGTTCCCGTCAACCTTGTCGAGGCGGACTCGATCTTCGGCCACCCGGCCGCACACGGGGCGATCGCGGTGGCGGCAGCCGACGTGGCGAGCCCCGACATGCTCGAGCCCTATTCGGGGCGCGGTCCGGTCACGATCCGCTGGCCGGCCCCAGAGGTCCGGCAGAAGCCGGAGATCGCCGGCCCCGACGGCAACCTGATCTCGGGGGCCGGCGGCTGGGGATTCCGGGACGGAACCCGCTACCGGTTCTACGGGACCTCCTCGTCGGCCCCGCATATCGCCGCGCTCGCCGCGCTCGCCTGGAGTGGACGGCCGTCCGCGTCCGCGGCGGAGGTCAGAAGTGGCCTTTTCTCGACGGCGCATGACCGGGGCGCGGCCGGGTTCGACTACGCCTGGGGCTACGGTTGGCCCGACGCGCTCGCCTTTGCGCAGGCCCTCAGGCTTGAACGGCTCACCGGGCCGGGCGGGGGCGCCCCACAGGCGGCCTTCGGGGTGACCACCCAGTCGGGACCAGCACCCCTCTCCGTTCGGTTCATCGACTACTCCTCCGGGGCGGTCACCTGGGACTGGGATTTCGGCGACGGAACGAGCACGGCTGAACACGAGCCTCTCCACACCTTCACCCGGTCCGGCAGGTACACGGTCTCCCTCACGGTGGCAGGCAGCGACGGCACCACCAGCACGACCACCCGGTACGATTACATCGTGGCGACGGATCTCGCCCCGACTCCCTCCCCGACGCCCGTGGCAAACTTCACCGCGAACGCGACCTTTGGACTGGCGCCTCTCGCCGTCCAGTTCACCGACACCTCCGGCCCGGTGCCGTACCACCGGTGGTGGCAGTTCGGTGACGGTTCCACCTCCACCGATCGTGACCCCGTCCATGTCTACGAGAGCGCAGGCGCGTACACGGTGAACCTCACCGTCTGGACGCCGCTCGGCCGGGCGACTGTCTCGAGGCCGGCATACGTCACGGTCGGCCCTGACCCGCGCGCACCGGTCGCGCACTTCAACCTGAGCCGGGAGTCCGGTCAGGCCCCGCTCTACGTCCGGTTCTCGGATGCGTCGGTGAACGCGACCTCCTGGCGCTGGGCCTTCGGCGGCCTCGCCTGGACGACGGCTCAGAACCCCTCCGTCGTCTTCCGCCGCCCCGGGACCTACGAGGTCTCGCTCACCGCGAAGAACCCGTGGGGCGCCTCGGTTGTCAAATCGAATGTGACGGTTACCGGCGAGGCGATCGGGCGGGAGGAGGAGCCCCCGGTCGTGGTCATCGCCTGACCCCCCACTCTGTCCCGGTTTCCTCCGGGTCGTGACCGACCACCCGGAAGACCTTGTCGAGGTGTACCCGCCGTAGCGGGGGTAGGTGGACCCAGGCGGGCTGACGGTGGAGCTGTGCCCGCCACCGCCCGCGATGGCGTAGAGAAAGTGGCCGTCAGAGGTCGCGGTACGGGATCTTTCCTGGGCTTATATCGTTCACGACGATCCGCAAGTGCTCGAAGTCGAAATCGATCAGTTCCGGGTGGGAGCCGATGCGAAACGAGTCGACCGGTTCACGACACGGTCATGAACAACCTGATCGCCATCGGCCGGACGGTCAAGTACCTCCCGTCCCGCCTACTGGAACCCGCCCGGATCTCCCGGGGCTTTCCTTCATCAGGATGAGGGACCGTCTGGTCCACGGATATATTCACGTCTCGACGGCGATCGACAGGGAGACGGTCGAACAGAACCTCCCCGTGATCCGGGCCGTGGTCTCGTCCCTGATCGAGGAGGAATCACGAGGCAGGTAAACCGGCATGGGAAAAGACCAGATGCCCCCCGGCCCCGCCCTACTCCCTCGCTTCCGCACCGGGTGCGTGCAGTCGTATCAACCGTTCCACGAAGAACCGGGCCCAGGCGTAGCCGAAGATGCCGCCGAGGACATCGCCGATCACGATCCCCCACCAGATGCCGACCTCCCCGAGCCCGAGCGCGATCCCTAGGACATACGCCGAGATCGCGATGAAGACCAGGTTCCGGAAGAGGTTGACGACCAGGGAGTTGATCCCCCTCCCCGTCCCCTGGAAGACCGAGCCAGAGACGATGCCAGGCGGGACGAACGGGAAGAAGAAGCACATCACCGCGAGGAAGGCCGCGATCTGAGGCGCGAGGTGCGCGCTCTCGGGGGAGTAGGCGAAGATCCAGGCGATCGGGTGGGCGAAGACGTAGGTGATCGCGCTTATGACGAGGGCGATCCCGACTCCAAGGCCGGTTGCGAACCGGTGGGCGACGCGCAGTTTCCCGAACTCGCGGGCCCCGTACGCGGCGCCGGCGACCGAGACCACCGATGTTCCGATCGCGGCGATCGGGATGATCGCGAACAGCACGACCCGCCACCCCGCGGTGTAGACGGCGACCGCATCAGTCCCCGCCGAGAGGACCAGCATCCAGTTCACCAGGATCGCGAGCACGGACATCAGTCCGAACTCGAGCGATGCCGGGAGCCCCACGCGGAGCATGTCGACGATGATCGAGCGGTCGAAGGAGAATCCGCGCCACGAAAGCGAGAGGTAGGTATCCTTCCTGACGTAGAACCAGTAGAGGAGGACCGCGGATACCATCGCCATCGAGATGAGCGCGCCCCATGCCGCCCCGGCGATCCCGAGCCCGGCCCAGTAGATCAGGATCGGGTCCAGGATGATGTTCAGGACCGATGATGCTGCCATCGCGTACATCGTCCGCTTCGAGTCCCCCTCGGCGCGAAGCACGGCGTAGCCGATGTTCACGAAGAGGAGGAGAACCATCCCGCCAAAGATGACCCGGCCGTAATCGGCGGCAAGACCGGCGGTCTTCCCGGCCCCGAAGAGGAGCGCGATCGGCTCGGCGAAGACGACCAGGGGGAGCGTCAGCACTGCTGCAATGCCGATCGCCAGGGCGAAGGCGTGGAGCCCCGCCCGGTTCGCTCCCTCACGGTCGCAGGCCCCGATCCGGCGGGCTATCACCGAGGTGGCGCCGGCCCCGATGCCGTTGCCCAGGCCCATCAGGACCATGAAGAGCGGGGTGACGAACCCGATCGCGGCCATGGCGTCCGACCCCAGCCCTGCAACCCAGATCGCGTTCACGATGTTGTAGGTCGACATCAGGAGCATCGCGGCGATCATCGGGGCCGAGAGGCGGACGATCGCGGTCTTCGGGTCACCGCGCAGCAGCGCGACGCCGGCAGTCTCGGGCCGGCGTGGGAGACAGACCTTTTCGGAATCGGGAACCTCAGTCACGGCAGCACCTCCCGTCAAGGCAGGTAGACGCCACCCTCCCGAGGAGGGAACGGAAGGCGGCCTGCTCTTCGGGGTCGAGACCCTCCGTGACCCGGATCTCCCACTCCCGGTTGATCCGGCGGATCTCAGGGACGAGCGCTTCGCCCGCGCTGGTCAAAAAGAGGCGCACGGCCCGCCGATCCCCGGGATCGACCTCGCGGCGAACGAAACCGGCCTCTTCGAGCCCGCGTGCGGCGCGGGCAACGGCCCCCTTATCGAAGTGGAAGTGTCGGGCGAGCGACTCCTGGGTGAGGTTCTGTCCGGCGGAGAGCCGGAGCAGGATCGGAACCTGGGCGACCAGCAGCCCCAGGGGCCGGAGCTGATCGTTCATCGTGGCGTAGTGATGCCGGAGCACGATCGAGAGGTGACGGGCAAGGGGTATCTCGGTGGACATGATGCGCGGGATTGGGTATACCAGTGAGACGCCCCGGGACATATAGGTTGAGGACGCAACAGTTGCCCGGTCAACAAAAAGCGTCCCCCGGCACGTGTGGAAGGGGCGAAAGTAATCTGGAAGTAGAGGTCTCCTTTTCCTCCTCTAGGCGTCCTCCGTCTTCCTTTCTGGCTTGTCTCAGGCTAGTTCTCGGAGGTGAGGAGGTGCGCTGATGCCCGGCCAGGACGACCATGATGTTGGCCCCGGAGTGAGCCGGAGATGGAAAAATGGGAGACTTTGTCCAGAAGGCGGTGACCAGGAGTGCCGTGCGCACCCTGGCGGCGCCGATCGAGAGCGTCCCTGCAAACAACCCGTTCGGCTGCACGCCCTACGAGTCCGGCGGCGAGACCCTCGCCGGGATCGAGAAGACCTGTGAGGGCTACTCAAGCCGGATCGTCTATCAGGACACAGAGGCCCGCAGCGTCGGTACGGTCATTATCCGGTCGCCGACCGTCGCGGCCTACGGCGCGAACGTACAAGCGGTGATCGAGAGCGCGGCGCTCGCGTCCGTAATGGGCGGCACGCTGGTGCACGCGCTCGAGGACGACTCGTTCTCGTCCACGCTCCGCTGTCACGACGAGAACGGCGAGGTCTACACGGTCGGTTTCACCCGGAACCGGGTCACGATCTCGTCGTACGGGGGCGACACGATCCGCGCCACGGTCGAGGTCTGGGCTGACACCGTGCCGGCGCTGGCAAAGACGTTCGAACACCCCCTCTTTGCCCGGCGTCCCATCCACGGGGCGCCGCGATGCGTCTCCCGTTGATGAGACCGTAAGACCCAATGTCCAGGAGGGACGATCCTCTTCTCATGCGTCCCGTGGTTATCACTGCCTCCCTCGTCGTCCTCGCGCTCCTCGTCGCCGGATGCACAACGGCACCTCCGTCAGCTTCGGCCACGCCCTCTTCGACGATGACCCCCGCCGTAACAGAGGGAAATCTCTCCCTGCATACGACCGCCCAGATGGTCGCCTTCGTACACGATGCCGCATCCTTCGCCCGCGCTCACGGTCGAGACGATGCCCTCAAGGAAATCATGAACACCTCGGGCCCGTTCTTCCAGGGCGACCTCTACCTCTACGCCTACGACTTCAACGGGGTCACGCTCGCCCACCCGCTCCAGCGGCACCTGGTCGGCACGAGCCGGCTCGAGGAGCGTGATGCGGGCGATACGCTCTTCATCCGGAACCTGCGGGACGTCGCCCGGAACGGCACCGGCTTCGTCCGGTTCTGGTACGTCAACCCGGCGCACGGCAACGCCACCGAGCCGAAACTCGGCTATGTCGAGCGCGTCGACGGGGACTGGTGGCTCGGCTCGGGCGTCTACCTCCCGGTGGACCCCGACCCGGTGGCCGAGACGGTCTCGCTCGTCGAGGAGGCAGTGCGGTACGCGAAGGCGAACGGGAAGGAGGCGGCGCTCGCCGCGTTCTCCGACCCGAACGGTTCGTTCGTCCGCGGCGACCGGTATATCTTCGCCTACGAACTGGACGGCACCGTTCTCGCACTCCCGGCTGACCCCGCGAGCGTCGGGACGAGCCACTGGAACCTGGTCGACCCGAACGGGGTCCGGATGGTCCGGCAGATGAAGGACGCGGCCCAGGGCGGCGGAGGGTTCGTCACCTACGTCACCAACCACCGGCTCAACCGCCCCGGGCTCTGGGCAAAGCACGTCTACGTTGCGATGGCCGGCGACGACTGGTTCGTCGGGAGCGGGACCTACACCTCGTAGGTCTCAGGTCCAGCGCTCGAGGCCTGCCTGGTCCAGGTCGGGCCCCGCCCCTTTCCGGACGGAGAGGGCGTGCTCCCGTGCGGCCGACAGGAGCGCTGCCGTGACCGCGGACCAGCAGAGGACCGGCATACTGCCCCGTGCGCCCCGGACGATCTGGTAGTGGACCGGGTGCCCGGGCGTCGATGCAGGATGGAGTCCGAAGACGAGGGCGTGTTTCGAGCAGGTGAAGAGCTCGAACGCCGGCGGCCCCTGCGGCGCCGCGGCAAACTGGGTGATCGGCCGAGTGCGCCCCCCCTCCCGGTCGAGCTTGAAGAGGGCCTTCGCCCCGTGCTGGCCCGCGATCACCGGGCAGGCATCGAACGGTGGGCGTTCCAGGAGGGACACACAGGAGTCGTCGTCGATGTCCAGGCAGGCGACCGTGTACCCGTCCTCCGTCGGGTAGTTCATGTCGACCGAGATGGAGAGGACCTCGGGTCCCCAGAGCCGGACCCCGGGTGTCCGCCAGAAGCGGGCGATCCGATCGAGGCGCTCGGGGGTCGGGAGGTGGAACGAGTCGCGGACCACCCCCCCGAACCGCTCTCGGCCATAGCGGACGAGGAGGGCCTCGGGGGACGGCGGGTGATCACCGTAGACCCCACGGCGAGAGATCGACCCGATCGGCACCTTGCTCCCGGGCCGGCACGGGATTGGGACGACCCCGTTCTCCTCACACCAGTCCAGGACGGGGCCAGCGAGGTACGGTGTATCGGGCATGGCGGGACTCCCCTCATCCAATCGATCGGACGGCCCCACCCAAGAACCTGCGGTTCGTGTCACGCGAAGCGGGGGCCTGCCCGTGCTTGATGGAGTTCCATGATCCCGCCCTGGAAGACCCGGTATCGCCGGAAGCCCTCGAGTCGATGGCAGAGCCAGAGCTCCGCTGTACAGGTGAAACCGTCGGGGGGGGGGGAAAACCCCGGAGCACCGCGATCTCGGGGGCAAACCGCGCCGCGACCCCCGCCGCAGGGGGATGCTGCCGGACCTGCCGGACCAGGATGAACCGGAGCTCCCGCTCCCGCCATGCGACGAGGTCGATCGGCCGTACCCCGGCCAGCGACCGGACGACCGTATAGCCTTCTGCCTCGAGGGCCTGCCGGGCGAAGGTCAGAGCAGCGGTCATCGGCGCGCCTCCCCCTCAACCGTACTCAATTCGTTCTTCAATCTCACTCCCGAGCGGCCCGCAGTTCCACCCTGATCCCGGCCGTCGCCGTCCTGATCCTTGCCGCCTGGCTCGTCCGCCCGGACTTCGCCGGCCTCAAGGGTACGGCCTCGCTCCCTCCTCCTCGGGGGCCTCTCTGCCCTCGTGACGCTCTACTTCGTGATGCCCCCCTCACCCTAGTCGTCATAGCGCTTCTCTTTGGCCTGAACCTCCCGCGTCCCTGGTGGTCAGCCTCCTTCTCGAACGGAAAGCCGGGTTTGCCCCGGGTTTCATGGCCAGCGCCCTCGTCCTGGTCGCCATCGGCCTCCTCGCCCTCATCGCGGTCCCGATCGGCGCCACGGACCTCGCCGGCCTCCTGCCGGTGAACGAGTCGTCCGAGACGGCCACCGTGATCTCCACCGGGCACATCCGCCAGGTCTCGTCCGAGACGGCGCTCTGGGGAGCCGACAAGCCGGTCGGGCGCATAGGGTACAAGGCCAATATCGAGGAGGTCCATGTCCAACAACTGAACGGGACGATCACCTGGCTCTGTCCCCTGGACTTCTCCGATCCGTACAAGGCCCTGGTCTACGGAGAGGAGGGGACCGGGGGCTACGTCCTGGTCCCTGCCGAGGACCCCTTCGCCGAAGCCCGGTTCGTTCCGGCCGATCTCTGCTATGCTCCGAACGCCGTCTTCCGGGCACGACCTCCACCGCTCGATCTACTTCGAGTCCCCCGGCGCGGTGATCCGGGAGCCCGTCTTCCAGGTCGGTTCAGGCCCGGTGTGGGTCGCGCAGCTGACCTCACCGTCGGTCCTCGGGGTCACCGGCGACCTCCCGATGGGGGTCGCGGTCGTCGACGCCATCTCGAGAGCGGTCCAGGTATACTCGACGGATAACGTCCCCGGCTGGGTCCAGCGGCCGTACGACGAGGTCCTGGTCGAGGACTACCTTGGGTGGTGGGGTGCCTACCGCGGGGGTTGGCTCAACTCCTGGCTCGACCAGCGGGACGTGCTCCACCTGACCGGCGGGCTCACGGCGAGTGCCGGCGAGGACGGGCGATACGGGTGATAGCCGAAGGGACCGACGTCCACCTCGTGGTCGGGGCAGATGGTCGACAGTACTGGTTTTCGCCCCTCACGTCGGCGGGGCGGGACTTCTCGATGGTCGGGTACATGCTGGTCGATGCCCGGGACGGCAGCGCGACCTTCCCCCGGCACGAGGGGATCTACAACGATCTCGGGGCCGCCCAGAACGTCCAGCAGGACCCCGAGGTCTCGAAGGTGATGGGTCTGCGGGTCGTCCAGCCGATCATGTACGTGATCGGCGGAGAGGAGGTCCGGGTCGTCCCGGTGATCGCACCGTCAGGCGAGACGAAAGCGGTCGGCCTCGTCCGGGCGCGGGGTGGCGCCACCTTCGTATCTTCGACCCTCGAGGGCGCGCTCGCCTTCATGGGCGAGGGCGCTCCGGTGCCCGGGGCCGGCGACCCTGTCTTGGTGATCGCCGAGCTCCGGGAGCTGGTCGCCCGGCTCGGTGAGCGGATCGACGCGCTGGAGGCATCCCTCAACCGGACCTCTTTGTCCTGATCGCCCGTCTATAGGACCGTGACCGGCAGGTCCTGGGGCCATGAATCGCCCTCTCCGATCCCCAGCTCGGCGAGAAGCTCGCGCACCGCCTGGTGCGTATGCGGATCGGCGAGCCCCAACTCGATGTTGGCGAGCAGCCAGCTCAGGGGCTCGCCGATATCGTAGCGCCGCCCGGTCGAGATACAGCCGACCAGGCGGCCGGCTTCTGCCGCCGCTCGGAGTGCGTCGGTCAGCTGTATCTCTCCGTTCTTCCCCGGGCGGGTCCGTGCGAGCGCCGGGAAGATCGAGGGGGTGAGGAGGTAGGCACCGAGCACCGCCAGGTTCGAGGGGGCCTTTCGGGGATTCGGCTTCTCGACCAGGTTCGTGATCCGGAGCTCCCCGTCCCCACAGGGGGTGCCCGCCACGACCCCGTAGCGGTCCAGTAACTCCTGGGGCACGGACTGCACCGCGATCGTCGAGACCCGATGCCGCCGGTACCCGTCGATCAGCGCGGGCAGGCAGGAGGGGCGGGTGAAGGTGTCCCCGAGCAGGACCACGAACGGTTCCCCGGAGGTGAACGGCTCAGCGTAGCGGAGCGCGTCACCCAGTCCGCGAGGGGACTTCTGGCGGACGAAGTAGATGTCGAGCTGGTCGATAAGGGCATCGAGGTGTGCGTTCTCCTCGTTGTCCCCGATGTCGCGCCGGTCAAAGTAGTCCTCGACCGCCCGTTTTCCCCGGCCCGTGATGATCAGGCATTCGGTGATGCCGGCGTCCACCGCCTCCTCGATCACGTACTGGATGACGGGCTTGCGTCCGACGGGCAGCATCTCCTTCGGCATCGACCGGGTCATCGGGAGGAACCGCGTCCCCAGGCCGGCGGCGGGGATTACTGCCCGCGTGATCCGGGTCACCAGCAGATCCCCTCGTAGACCGCGGCGGTCTCCTCCGCCCGGCGGCAGCGCCGCCCGTCGATCACAATCCGCCCGGTGTAGTCGAGTTCCTCGAACTCGGGCCACTCGGTGACGATCACGGTCGCGTCGGTCCCGGAGACGACCTCGGCGGCGCTCCCTGCATACTCGATGTCGGGATGGACCTGCCGGAACCGCTCTTCGGCCATCGGGTCGTAGGCGAGGACCCGCCCCCCCCGGTCGAGCAGGCCCTGGACGACCGCGATCGCCCGGCTCTCACGGATATCGTCGGTCCCCGGTTTGAAGGCGAGGCCGAGCACCCCAATTCGGCGTCCCGAGATGCCGACCCGGGCCTTCAGGAGGTCGAGAAAGGTGACCGGCTGCCGGTCGTTCACGTCGAGCGCGGCGGAGAGGAGCCGTGCCTCACGCCCCAGGGCCCTTGCGAGGGCGACGAGCGCCCGGACGTCCTTCGGAAAGCAGGAACCCCCGAAACCGAGCCCCGCTCCCAGGAACCGTGGACCGATACGGTCGTCGAGGCCGACGGCACCGAGCACCTCGTGCGTATCGATCCCGAGCGGCTTACAGAGGTTCCCGATCTCATTCGCACACGAGATCCTGACAGCGAGAAACGCGTTCGAGGCGTACTTCACCATCTCCGCAGTCGCTGTGCCGCACCGGACTCTCGGGCAGTGAAAAGGCCGGTAGAGGGCCTCGAGCGCCGCCGCTCCCGCAGGGTCGTCGGCCCCGAGGACGAGCCGGTCCGGCATGAAGAAGTCCCGCACGGCCGCCCCCTCGCGCAGGAACTCGGGATTCATCACGACCGAGAGACCGTCCGCGGCCGACCTGCCGGATCCCGACTCGATCGCCGGGCGGACGATGTTCACGGTCGTCCCAGGGGGCACGGTGCTCTTGACCACGACCGTATGAGAATCGGACGAGTCGCAGAGAGCCGCGCCGATAGCGGAGCTCGCCGCATCGACGGCTGAGAGATCGGCCTCCCCCACGCCGTTCGAGGGCGTTCCCACACAGAGGAATGTCATCGCACTGCTTTGGACGGCCCCGGCGAGGTCGCCGGTGGCCTCCAGTCGGGATCGGTTTCCCCGGATCATCGCCTCGAGGCCGGGTTCAAAGAATGGGGGCTCGCCCCTCGAGAGCCGTTCCCGGATTCTTTCGTCGCGGTCGACCAGCAGTACATGATGACCCATCTCGGCGAGACAGGCACCCGAAACGGCGCCCACGTGCCCGGCCCCGACGATCGTGATCCTCATCGAAGCACCTGTTGGGGCCAAAAGAGAAAATAGTTATCACATTCTGTGCGGTGCGGTTTCCGGGACGCTCCCGAACTTACAAAAAAGGCAGCGGGGCCGTTCAGAACGGCGACCAACGCCCGCCGAAGGCGCCGTACGAACCGCCACCCCTTCCGGCGCCGAACGGTGTCGAGGGGCGCACGATCCCTCCCGTCCCGATCGTGACCGTCGGCTGGACCCGGGTCGTTCCGGATCCTGTACCCCAGACTGCTCCAGAGTAGCGGCGGGCGGAGCCGAACCCACGTGCAGCCCACGAGTCCGTCCCGGTCACGACCGTCGGCTGCGACGTGATCGTGGGGACCGGACCGGACCCGGTCGGGACCACCTGGGTCGGCTGGACGATCGGCACGGTGGTGATCGGGGAGATGGTCGGTCCGACCGGGGTGATCCCGCCCTGTCCGGGCTGGGGCAGCGGCGGGATCGACTTCGCCGGGATCTGCGGGACGCTCGGCATCGGATAGGGGGTCTTGGCCCGGTTCAGGACGTAGGTGTTGCTGATCCCCTCCTGGTTGAGGACTTCGATGTTCGGGCCGTACCCGGTGATGTCGAAGTAGGAGTACGAGACCGAATGATGGTACTGGGAGTCGTGGTAGTACCATCCGATGTTGGACTGGGTCGGTGCCCCTCCATCGACGGCCTTGCCGCCCATGTTCTGCTGGTAGAAGTTCTCGACCCGGATGTTATCTCCGAACGCGCCCCAGAAGGCCCACTCCTTCGCCTTCTCGGACCAGCAGTCCTTCAGGAGCATGTCCTTGCAGCCCTTCACGATCTTGAAACCGTAGGTTGAGCCGACGTCGACGCAGTTCTGGAAGGTGGTATTCACCCCGTCATGCGCGAAGAATCCCGCATTCCTGTTGTTCTCCGAGTAGCAGTTCTTCAGGATTGAATTGCGGTGGACGTAGTAGCCCGAGAGGTAGGAATCGCGGTACGGCGCTTCGGCCGGTTTCCGCTGGCCGTTGTTCCGGCTCACACAGTTCTCCATGTAGAAGTTCTTGGTCCCGAGGTACCAGCCCGGTTCGCAGTGGAAGCCGTTCTCCCAGTTGTCCTCGGCCAGGCAGTTGATCAGCCTGACGTTCTCCAGGTTGTTCGCCTCCTGGACGTCGAAGCCACACGAGAACTCGGAGTTCGAGCCGTTCTCCATCCCGAAACCGCACCGGATCGCCTGGCAGTCGATGAAGTTGAGGTTGCTTATCGTCCACGGGAGGACTCCGTCCTTCTTCTCCTGCGAGACGTTCCGGTTCGCGTTCATATTGAACCCGTGGGTGTTGCAGTCGATCGCCTTGCAGTTCTTGAAGGTGATGTCGCCCGTCTCGGGGTTGTCCACCCAGATAAAGAACATCCCGTTACCGCCCACAGGCTGCCGCACGCCGTTGATATCCAGACTCGTCACCGTCACGTCCTCGATAAGGACTCCGTTCGTCCGGATCAGGAAGAAGCCCATGCCCCGGAGGGTGAAGCCCTTGACGTGGACGTTTGGGCGGGAGAGGTGGATCGGGTTGTAGTACTGGCTCGGGTTGTAGACATTGATCACTGTCCGGTCCTCGCCCGCACCGTAGAAGTTGGAGTTCAGCTTCGGATGGATCCAGCCGTTCGTTTGGAAGGTGCCCTCGGTCAGCTGCACGGTGCCCCCCTCCGGTGGGAGCAGGGTGAATGCGTAGTTGATCTGCTGCTGGTCGCTGTCGCCGCTGCAGAGTACCTGTGCCTGTGCCTTGGACGCAAGGCTTGCATCGGCCGCGGCCACGATGATGGTCGGGCCGGCTGCCGCTGCATGCAGGGGCACGAGCAGTGCCAGGAGGCCGATCAGCAGGATTGCGGTTGTGAGTTTCATCAGGATCACGTGCGCGTCGGGGCGCTGTATGATCCAGATTGGCCATCCAAGCTAGATAATTTCATCGGTGAGAAAATTGGGGCTCAAATGCCAGAAAAGGCTGGGTTGTGACGTTTTTGACGAACTTCCGTGCAGACGGGCCGCACTGGGAGATCACCCCTCCCGCTCCCGGTGCCACCGCAGAGGATGTACCTCTCTCGGTGCGCTCCCGATCACCGACCAGCACGAGATACCGGCGGACAGTGAGTGCAGGCCTGCCGTATCCGCATCCACTTTATCATGGGAGCTGCAAATACCTTACGAGGATGCAGGGAGTCTCATCATACCTCATGCTGCTGATGCTTGGGGCTGCACTGGCAGGGGCGGGGCTCGCCGCCACCGGGGTGAACGGAACCGCGCCCGAGAACCCCAACATAACTTTCTACCTCTGGGTCCAGGCCCGCGCTGGAAAGGTGGTCGATCCGGCCATTGGTCAGGCTGCCGGTTTGCCAGATAAGCCTGCTCGGGAGCGGACTCTCCTGTACGCCGCTCTCAGAGGTGTTACCCGCGATGCAGGGGCCGAATCCGCAGCGGACGACCTGATCCGGGTGTTCGAAATGGTTCGAAAGTCCGTTGCATTTCCGCCTCTCTTCTGACGTGCCCCGGTGTTGAACTATTTCTGTCATCAGGGCGATGAACCATCGATGCATCTGCGTCCCCTTTCGGTTGTACTGGTCCTGTTCCTCATCATCCCGTTCGCCGAAGCAGCCCCTCTTGGACCGGGCGACCTTGCATATCTCGGCGCCTTCCGCATGCCCGGGGACGGAACAGAATATGGCTTTCCGTACGGTGGGGGAGGGCTCGCCTTCCGTCCAGATGGGGACGGGGGACGGGGATCTCTCTTCGTGATGGGCCATGACCAGCAGAATCGCGTCGCGGAGGTATCTATACCGGAGGCCTCCGACCTTTCTATCTCGACAGATCCGGAGGACCTGCCAGAGGCACAACTCATCCAGCCCTTCGAGGATATCAAGGCCGGGATCTTTCAGGACTCGGGGGACGGCGTTCCGAAGTCGGGCGACCTTGCATACCTGGCCCCGGGCGGCGGGCGGGGCGCGCGACTCTACTTCTCCTTCGCCGAGCACTTCGAATACGAAAGGACCGCCCGTCATGCCTCGGTCTCCCCCGACCTCTCGAACCTCGATCCGAACGGTCCGTGGCTCCTCGGAGATCTTCCCAATTTTGCGACAGATGATTATATGACAATCGTACCGGATGCGTGGGCCCGGGTCAACGCACCCGGGCATCTCCTTGCCACCGGTCGGTTCCGGGAGGGCTCGCTCGGCGGTTCAGGCCCTTCGCTCGTCCTGTTCGCCCCCTGGCTCGACGGAAACCCTCCGGTTCCACATAGCACCCTCTCTCATATCGTTCCGCTTCTCCTGTACGAGAAAGGATACGAGGGCTCGCCCAACGTGATAAACGGGTACCGGGACGCGGACGAATGGTCGGGGTGTGCCTGGTTGACTGTCCAGAACCGTTCGGCGGTCGTCTTTGCAGGCACCAGGGCGCGAGGCGACTGCTGGTATGGTTGGGCGAACGGAAAGCGCTACATACCGGGAGAACCCGACCCCGGCCCCGAATTTGGGGACCGGGGATGGTGGGCCGACTCCTTCGAGGCCGTCCTGCTCTTTTTCGACCCCGACGAGCTCGCAGCAGTCGCTTCCGGCCGGCTGGCGCCGCACGCTCCGCAGCCCGTTTCCGAGATGGTGCTCGAACCCTTTCTCTTAAGGCCGCGGGGAGAACAGGAGAAACGTCGTCTCGGCGCGGCAACGTACGATCCGTCCTCGCGGACTCTCTATATCTCCGAATTTCGGGGAGACGGCGACTCCTTCCTCATCCATGCGTTTCGTGCAGGTGGCGGTCCGGAGATGGTGCCCGGAGGATATGGCACTCCGCGGGACCTGGACGAGGACGGGCGGTTCGAGGACGTAAACGGCAACGGGCGGGCCGACTTTGCGGACGTGACCCTGTACTTCAAACAGATGGCCTGGATTGCGGCGCAGGAACCGATCGCCTCCTTCGACTATAACGGAAACGGACGGATCGATTTCGCGGACCTGGTTGTCCTCTTCCATACGCTCTTACCGCAATCGGCCTCGAACGTGCGCGCATCGGTCGGGACTGTCGTTTTTGCGTAGCGATCGTTGTATCCATTTAAGAATTTCTTTCACTTAAAATCGTAATTTTGATATATTTCGGCAAATTTATCCGTTCTTGAGGCGATCCGTCTCTCATGCACACCGTTCGTCTCATTCTGTTCGCCGTGCTCGTCGCCATCCTGTTCGCGGCTCCGCCGGTGGCGGGAGCCCGCACCTCGCCTCTGGTCATCGATCACACCTCGGCGGACCTCGCGGTCATCCCGGTGTCGGCGATAGAAGGGGCCAGGGCGAACCTCCACGTCGCGTACGGGCACACCTCGCATGGCTCCCAGCTCATCGGCGGCATGGACGGACTTATGGAATTTGATGGGGCTCCGCTCCCACCGGCGACGTATGCGTGGAGCGAGGGAGGGTCGGGAGGCTCCCTCGACATCGACGACTACTTCGTCTCGGGCGACCTTGGTAATCCCGACTTTACCTCCTGGGCCACCCGGACGAGGACCTACCTCTCCAGTCCTGCGAACCGCGATGTCAACGTCGTCATGTGGTCCTGGTGCGGGCAGGTTTCCGGGGCGTCCGAGGGGAATATCAACACCTACCTCTCGCTCATGTCTGCCCTGGAGCGCGACTTCCCTTCGGTCACCTTCGTCTACATGACCGGGCACCTCGACGGTTCTGGGGTGGCGGGGAACCTGAACCAGCGAAACGAACAGATCCGGGCATGGGTCAGGAGCCATAACGGGGTTCTCTACGACTTTGCCGACATCGAATCCTTCGATCCTGATGGAACCGGCTATCTCGCTCGCGGTGCGAACGACGCCTGCGACTACGATGGGGGCAACTGGGCGCGTGCCTGGCAAAACTCCCATACTGAGGGGGTGGACTGGTACAGCTGTAGTGCGGCACACACGGAGCCCCTGAACGCGAACCGGAAGGCGTATGCCGCCTGGCACCTCTTTGCCCGGCTCGCCGGCTGGAACCCGTCGTCCCCGACTCCGACGCCCACGCAGATCCCGCTGCCCGGTTCCGTGGAGGCGGAGGACTATCGTCCGGGCGGGTTCTCCGACACGACGCCAGGAAACCTCGGGGGCGCCTACCGGTCCGATGACGTCGATATCGAGGTCATCCCAGGAGGATACGCCGTCTGCTATATCAGGGACGGCGAATGGATCGCCTTTGACGTGAACGTGACCCGGACCGGCACCTACCGCCTCGAGGCCCGCGTATCCTCACCGAACACGAACGGCCGGATCGAGGTGCTGGTCGACGGTACGGCCGCATATACCGTCGTCGTCCCGAACAGCGGGAATTTCGGGGCCTACACCACCGTCCCGGCCGCGGGGGAGCGGTACCTCTCCCCCGGCCCCCATACCCTGACGATCCGGTTCCCGTCCGGCTCTTTTAACCTGGACCGGCTCATGTTCACCTCCGCCCAGCCGGCTCCCGTCCCCGGCGGGTCCGGCATTCCGAAGGACCTGGACGATGACGGAGACTTCGAGGACGTGAACGGGAACGACCGTCCGGACTTTGCCGACGTTGTGCTCTTCTTCAACGAGATGGACTGGATCGCCGAGCACGAGCCGCTCGCCGCGTTCGACTTCAATAAAAACGAAAGGATTGATTTCGCCGACGCGGTCCAGCTCTTCTCCTCACTCTAACCTGCTCGCCGCCAGGCCTCCGTCGGGACGCGCTGCTCGAACCGCGCCCCCCCCGCCCTGGCCGCAAGGGCGAACAGGAGCACCATGAAGGAGAAACCGCCCGGTTCACGGCGGCGGGGCCAGGTGACGGTGCCGACTCCAGCGATCAGGACCCCCCTCGCAACGATATCCACGACGGCGAGGGCGTTCAGATCCGGAACGGTTCCCCGCTCCCCCCCATCTCCGCCGTGCGACTGCTACCATCCTGGCACGGATCGATCGTTCGCCCTCGAACGACTTGGACATGGCGCCGGAAACCTATAAGTCTCCTGTCGCCGACAGGAGGCGCATGAAGGAACTCAAACGCTCCCAGACCGACCGCATGGTGGCAGGTGTCTGCGGCGGCATCGGCGTCTATCTCGGGATCGACCCGAACGTGATCCGCCTGGTCTGGGTGGTCTTCACCGTCTTCGGTGTCGGACTCGGTCTGCTCGCCTACCTGCTGGCCTGGATCATCATCCCGGAGGAGGAGATGCCGCCGGCAGCAGAGGCTCCCCCCGAGCCTGCTGACGTCATAACGGTCGAACCGAACGAGGTCCACTAGCCATCCGACCCGCTCTCTCTGGTCTCGAGGGGTGCCTGTCCCGCACTCCCCGGCGTTTCGTGAAGGCCGGCACAGTCTTCCCGACGCCTGGATACCGGGTCTACACCACTCGCCTCCTTCAGAATATTTTTATGGATGGTGGTGGATCTCCTTCTATCGAACGGTCTCGCGACCGTTCCCAACATGGTGATCGACGTGGTACGGATCCGGAAGAACCGCCCCCTTGTCTCGGGAAGTGCCCCCGTCTCCAGGGACGCGCGGCGGCGAAGCATCGATCGGCCGTACCAGGCAGTCGAGCTCCCGGATGGCATCCGCACCCTCTGTCTCGGTCTTCTGGCCGCGACGACGACAATGACCGGGTGTACGATCGGGACCTGCCTCCGCCTGGTCGGTCTTTAACTCCTTTTTCCTCCGATGGACAGCCCTGACCATGATCGCCGTGTCGAGATCGGCATGCCTTTTCCCGCAGTGATTCAACCCTCGAGGCGTCCGGCACCCGGCGGGTCACCCTGAACCGATCGGAGCCAGGGCTCTGGTCGTTGGAGCACTACCAGTCGAATAGAGGACCTTTCATTCCCAGCGGTATTACCCAGGCAGGGATCTCGCCGGGTCGACAGGGAGGCGAATACCCTGGTCCCGCATGCGACCAGAGCTATAAAATAATCAGGGTCCCAACCTCATCACTGCCATGATCCATCCATCCCGCACTGGGCTGGTACTGATGCTGGTCCTCGTTCTGGGTGCGGCAGTCCTCATGGCCGGCTGTACCAAGACGCAGCCCCTCACGGTCCAGCTCAGCGACCACCCGACCTATGGGAAGATCCTCACGGACTCGAACGGGCGGTCCCTCTACGTAATCGCGCGGGACATCCCGAACACCGGGATCATCGCCGACCTCGGCGATGTGTCGCGGTTCTATCCCCCCTTCTTCGCCGAGAGCATGCCTGCTGGACGGGGGATCGACACGACCGCGTTCGGCATCCTGACGCGACCCGATGGTTCGAAGCAGACCACCTACCGGGGGTGGCCCCTCTACTACTACCTGAACGACCGGGCAGCGGGTGATGCCAAGAGCCAGGGCGCGAACAACATCACGTTCCTGGCGCGGACCGAGTACACACTGATGGTCATGGAGAACGCGAGCTACGGCGTCTACCTGACGACACCCGACGGGCTTACGATCTATGCCCCCGAGAGCGTCAATGCGTCCGTCTCGACCGCCGGCTTCCTCCCGTTCCGTGCCTCTCCGGTCGTCGGCCCTTCTCCGCTCGTCTCCTCTCAGGACTTTTCCGAGGTCGCGGGGGCAGATGGGACGCCTCAGACGGCGTTCAGGGGTCGGTCGCTCTGGGTCTACTCAGGAGACCGGACTCCGGGCTCGATCGCAGGAGGAACCGGCACCCTCCGCCCGGTGGTTCTTGCCCCTTCGGGCAGCATGAGCGGGCTTGGTGAAGGACCCACCGCCGCTCCGAGCCCGACACCAACGGTCGGTGCATCAGCCTCCACCACGTCCAGCCTGACCACTGACCCGAAAAAGACGGTCGAGACCACGCGCTCCCCGGATGATCCCTACACAGGTGGTAAATATACCCCCACACCCTATCAGACGGTCCGGGTGGTGAGCCAGTCCACGGCGACGATTCAGCCCGGGGTGAGCTGGACTCCGATCGTCCCCGGAACGACGCTGGCGCCCGTAACGACCCTCTCGCCGGTCCAGCCCGTCACATCGGCGCCCACATCGGCACAACCGACCGTGGATACCAGCGTCCCCACACTGACGCCCGTCCAGACGTCGAGCTCCCCCTCCGTCGTTCCGGTGACCTCGCCTCCCCCGACATCGCCACCGGCGACGAGCGTCCCGACCACCAACCCCGTCACGACCGTTCCCACTCCGGACCAGACCACGGTCCCGACGACCGTGCCCCTCCCCGAGCCGACGACCCAGGACGTACCGACCACGCTCCCCAACCCTCTCCCGGTGATCACGCTCCCCTCCCTTCCCCCGATGCCGATCGAGTCGAGCGGAGAGGGGAACGGCTCCTCCTCCTGAACCGCTCTTTTTTTCCGCCGGGCGACGTTGCCGGGCGACATCGTGCTGCAAATATCTATTATTCCACGGTTCCGAGTCTCGTCTGTCGATGCCGCGTCGACAGGGGGGGAGAGAGATGAGTGAGGAAGAGACCAGGACGAGCGAGCTCGTCCGGATGCTCGTGCACGGCACGACCTACCAGATGCTCGATGCTGCTACGGCGCTCGGGGCGATCGGCGAGGGAGCGGTCCTCGACGTCGCCCCGCTGCTCCGGTCCGTCCACCGCGAGACCCGGTGGCGTGCCGCCGTGGCACTGGAGCGAGTGGGCCCACCCGCCGTCGAAGCCCTGATGGTGGCAGCGGGGGACCTGGACTGGCGGGTCAGGGTGCCGGCTATCTGGGCGCTCGAGCATATCGGTGACCGCAGGTCGATCCCGTCACTGCTGGAGAACCTGCACGGAAAGAATGAGTGCTGCCGCTGGATGGCGGCTGCGGCCCTGAACCGGATCGGGGACGAGGAGATCAGGCAGACCGTCGAGGAGGTCTTCGTGGCCGATCCGTTCGGGCGGGGGGTGGTGGACGAACTCACGGAAGGAAGTTGAAGCGGGATTCTAGCCGAACAGGGTCGTCTGGCCTGCCGGGAGCCCTTATTTCCCGGCTCCTTTTTTCCACCAAGAATTACGAGAGGCCGTTCTCAACCGTTTCCGCCGGGCTCTTCGTCTCCGATCACCCGCGCCACGCGCCCGACGCGACCGTCGTTCAACCTGACCTTGATCCCGTGAGGGTGCGTCGCAGAACGGGTCAGGACCTCTTTCACGACCCCCTCGACCGTCCGGCCGGTCCGCTGGTCCTGCTTCAGGACGATCGCGACCCTCAGGCCGGTCTGGATCTCGTCACGCCGCCTGCCCGTCATCCCCATTCTCTGAGCGCTCCCCCGGCTCAAGCCTTTCGCCGGCCGCTGCAGGCGGTGATCGCCGCCTCGACGAGGCTGAGCGTCCCCTCGATCCCGCAGAGCGGGACGGATGCCAGGCGGGGTCGGCCCCGTACCGGAGGGGCGAACGGGACGAATGCCGCGCCTGGAGCGAGCCGTTCCTCGAACGATGACCCGAGGACAAGGTCCGGGGCGGCGGCCAGGAGCCCCTCCTCGACCGGCCCGAGGTCGTCGGCTTGGCACCATCGACCGTCGACGGGGTCCTGCTTCCCGGACCGGTCCCCCAGAAGGATGCAGTCCGCGTCCAGGTAGAGCTCGAGAGTCCGGGCTGCGCCCCTCACCCGGGCGCCGTCCCCGAGGATTGCCGCGCGGGGCGGGTCGTGACGGGCGAGGTACCTGTCGCCGGCCCGCCGGCACCGCAGGTCGGCCTCGCGGCACTCGGATACGACCGGAGCTGGGTCGATCCGGGGGTGGCGGTCCGCGAGCCGGTCAAAGGTCGCCTCGACGGCATCGAGCCCCAGGAGATCGCCGGCCCGTTCGCCCGGCCCGCTCGCGTACGCCGGGTTGGCTATCACCGTCACCGGCGACGCTTGCCGGACCGACTCGACCGGTCCGCCCGCATACCGGGTCCCCGGCACGGCACCCGCCAGCCTGAGGAGGCGTTCACACTCGTGCAGATCCCCACGAAAGAACGGGTCGAGGGGGGTGAGCCCGTCGATTCCGACCGTCTCCACCCCAGGCTCGACGACCGGTTCGAGTGCCGCAATGGCGAGGGCATGACCAAGGGGTGCGCCCCCGAGGAAACCGGGCGCGTCGACGACGGTGATCGGCAGGCCGTCCAGGAGCCCGGCAAGGTCCTCCCCGATGATCCCGGGGATACAGGTGTTCACCACCGCGACCCGGGGATGGCGGGCGAGGGCCGCCTGGACGACCGTCCGGAGCCGGTCACCGGACCCCATCACCGCATCGTCTGCCGAGAGATCGGTACATGCAAGGTCGGCCTTCAGGAGGGACGAGGGATAGAACCAGCAACCGGACGACCCGTGGACGACGACCCCCAGACCGGTATAGGACGAGAGGCAGGCGGCCGCCCCGACCATGGCGCAGGGGACGAGCGGCCCGGCCCGGCACGGCGACGGCGTCAGAGCGCTCGCCTCCAGCGCGAGAGGAGCCGGGATATCCCTGCAGTCCCGACGGGTGCGGGCTCGGGCACCGGTAGCGGTACACCGTCGGGGGCTGGGACCAGGTCGAGAGCGTCCGCGAGCTCGGCGAGCCACCCGGCGCCCGCCGGGAGCCGGACCCGGCTCCCTGCGAGGCCGGCGAACCGGGCAAGGACCGTCTCCTGGTGGGCGATCTCGATCTCGCAGGCAGAGTCCGCGTCCAGGTTCATGGCCGCTCCCACCGCGCGGAGGAACTCGATCGTCGCCGAGAGGCCGACCGGGAACCCGTCGATCAGCGGCGTACCTGGCCGGACGGGAAGCCGGTCAGCAACCGGTCCGAGGGCCGGCTCGCGGAGGACCAGGAGGTCGGCGCCGGGTAGCAGGCCGAGCTCCGAGGTGGGGGCCTCCCGAATGAACCTGAGCCCGACCTCCAGGTCGAGGAGCCCGAGGAGCCGGCCGAGCTCGTCCGCATGGGTGTCGGCCTCGAACTCCAGGTTCTTCTCGCCAACCAGCGCGATCACCGGCTCGTCGCTCCGTTCGGAGACGGGAAGCCGGGAGGCGAGTCTACCGTAGGCCTGAAGGGCGGTCCGCTCCCCCTCCAGGAACCCCCCACCGAGGAAACCGCCGACCGGTATGACCACGACCGGGAGCGAATCCGGGACGCGGGTGACCACCGCCTCGCAGTCATCGCCGATCGCCTCGGCAACGCAGGTCGACAGGACCGCGATCGAGCCCGGGGACCGCGACACGGCATCGTCCAGGGCCCGGGCGAGGGTTCCCTCTCCTCCGAAGATCACCTCCTGCTCGCACAGATCATCCGAGAGGAGGGTCGGCATCCGGGCTCCGGGCTGGTCGAGGAGGGTGGTGAGGAGGAGCGAGACGTGGTGGTGGGCGCAACCGGCCGGTCCGTGGACGACCGTCAGGCCGTCCGAGACCGCGGCGGCGACCGAGAGTGCGCCGGCGAGGGTGCACCCTTCAGAGCGGGGCGTGGGCAAAAGCGAGGGACTCGAGGGCATCCTGGGTGAGGGGAACGGGGATCGCACGATCGGTGGTGCGCAGAAGGTCGTCGGCGAGCTGTCGGTACACGCCTGCCTGGGTCGAGTCGGGGGCGTACTCGATCACGGTCTGCCGGTGGAGCTCGGCGAGCTGGACCACCCGGTCCCGGGGGATCGCGGCGACGAGGCGGGAGCCGATCGCTGTGGCAAACGCGGTGACCAGTTCCTCCTCCCGCTCTATCCCCTTCGCGTTCAGGATTACCCCGGCGAGGCGGCAGCGGCAGCGCGGCCGCTCGGCGAGGCGCGCGATCGCCTTCGCGATGTTGTTGGCCGCGTAGAGCGACATCAGCTCGCCCGAGGTGACCAGGTAGACTTCCTCGGCATAGCCCTCCCGCATCGGCATCGCGAAACCGCCGCAGACCACGTCCCCGAGGACGTCGTAGACGATTACGTCGGCTTCGAGGGCGCCACGCTCCTCGAGGAGCTGGAAGGTCGCGATGATGCCCCGCCCGGCGCAGCCGATACCGGGCTCCGGGCCGCCCGCCTCGACACATCGAACACCCGCGTACCCGGTCCGGACCACATCCTCGAGGGCGACGCCGGTTGCCCCTCGCTCCCGCACCAGCTCGAGCACGGTCGGGAGGGGTTCACCGTGCATCAGCATCCGGGTCGAATCGTGTTTCGGGTCGCAGCCGACCTGGAGGACCGATCGCCCGCTCTCCCCAAGCGCTGCCGAGAGGTTGGCCGAGGTCGTCGACTTCCCGATACCTCCCTTGCCGTAGAGGGCGATCTGTTTCATCCCTCGTGAATGGGTGCCCTGACCGGTTCAACCTTTCCGATGTTAGCACAGGTCCAATTGCGTTCGCGACCGGTGCCGGCCCTACTCGTGGATCATCACGAGCTGCATCTTGAACCGGGTCACGGCGTGCACCGCGTGCGGGACGGACGCGGGCATGATGATCACCTGGCCCGCCACGAGGGTGAACTCCTTCTCGCCGATGGTGACACGGGCTGTCCCCTCGAGAACGGTCACGATCGCATCGTAGGGCGCCGTGTGCTCGGGAAGCCCTGTCGCCTCGTCGAAGGCGAAGAGCGTTATCGTCCCCGTATGCTTGAAGACCAGCATCCGGGAGGCGATCGATCCGGGTTGATAATCGACGAGCCCGGCGAGGTCCCAGACGACCTCCTTCTCGAGTCCGCGGCGTGGTTCGGGCATGATTGATCGGTCGTCTGCCGATATGATATAGGTGGCGCCGCGGAAGGGGTCGGAGGGCGACCTACCCGGCCCGCCCTCCTCTCCCCGACTCGATCGCCCGGACGGCACCGGGGAGCCCCCGGCGGATCTCCTCCTCCCCGAAGAACACCGAGCCGCCGGCGATCGCCTCGGGGACCCCGCGGGGCGTGACGTTCAGGGCGCGGTTCGCCTCGTAATACCGGGTCGCGTTCACCTCGGTCTCGAAGATTTCGATGTATTCGAACCTGACGTCCGGGTGCGCCCTGGCAAGGTTCTCGACGAACGGCAACACGTCTTCACAGCTGTCGCAGTTGACGCCCCAGAAGAAGAGGACCCCGTCGTTCTCTTCCGTCGGTTTCGTCGTGGGTGGTGTCGGGATGGGGGTCACAGGGCCGGTATCGAGGGCCCCTGCTGTGGGGCTCTCGGTCGGGCCCAGGGTGGGTGACGATAGGGGAAGGGCCCCCGGTCTCCCGGCCAGGAGGTCTTCCTTGACGAGAAAACCAGCGGTGAACAGGCCTAGGGCCAGGAGGATGAGAATGATGATACGTGGGTTGATGGTCATGGTCCCTCAGATTGTGACCCCTGCCGCCAGCGCCCCGAAGAGGATAAGGTCGTAGAGTCCATGGGTGATGGCGGAGGTGGTCGTGTTCGCCCGCTTCCGGATCCAGGCGAAGACGATCCCGGCTAGGAAGACCGAGAGCAGGGCGTCCCAGGAGTACTGCCAGGCGTGGAGCGCGGCGAAGAGGAGACTCGGCAGGACGATCCCAAAGACCGGCTGGAGCACTCCCCTGACCGCAAGTTCCTCCCCGACACCCGCGGAGACTGCCGCCGTCACCGCGCCGACCGGGGTGAGGACATCGGAGAAGAGGCGACGATAGGCCTCATCGTCCGTGACCGCCCAGCCCATCGCCCCCCACACCGTGGCGATCGCCCGGTCGACCAGCCCGAAGACCACGACCAGCACCAGAGCGGTGACGACTGCGAAGACGACCTGCCGCCCTGTCGGGCGGACGAACGCGAGACGCTCGAGGCCCTCGGAGAAGGTCCTCCGGACGAAGAGCCCGACGATCAGGAACGAGGCGTAGATGATGAAGAGGAGCGAGTAGGCCTCGGAACGGGCGAGGTCGCCCGAACTCTGGCCGGTCTCTTCACCGCCGAGGAGGGCCTCCGAGAGGAGCGGGGGAGCGCCGTTGACGATCAGGGGTACGGGCGGTACCAGGACCATCGCGAGCACGAGGACGAGGGCGACCGCGTGAACGAAGGAGTGCGGGTCGAGCGGTACGGCCCGGGCGAGCAGGCGCCGGACCGGGGGGAGGAAGCCCACGAGCGAGACGAGTCCGAAGAAGGACCCGAGTCCGAACAGGGCGAGCACGGTCCCTTCCATCCCCTCCGGCAGGATCGGGCTGTCCAGGGCACCGGGGGGCAGGACCGCGACCAGGCCGAGCGCGAAGGACGCAAGGACCAGGGCCCCGATCAGGCCGAGCAGCAGGATCCCGGTCACGTACCGGAGAGGCCGCGAGTCTTCGGCCAGGTAGGCGGCCATCGCGATCAGGACGAACGGCGCGACCTGGAGCGCCCCTGCCCCGAGGAGCATCAGCTCGGTGTCCAGGTCGGGGCTCGAGAGGAGGAGAAGGGCGACCACCAGGCCGGCGACAGCGGTCCCCGCCAGGAGGGCGTGGTACCCGGTACGGTCCGGCGCTGTCTCGACCACCATGTCGCCCGGTTCGTCGTCCATAGTTGGTGTGGTGGTTCCGGTTATTTCATCCTTATCCAGGCCCCGCCCGGGGGTCCGTTCAGGACGCAGGGGTCCCTGGTTGGGAGGGGGTGGATGACCCGTCCGCAGCGCGCCGCTGGGTCTCGCGGATCAGGCGGATCTCATCACCGGGATCGGCCATCACCGTCTCGTTCACATAGGCAAGGCCAGTGATCGCAGCGAGCCCCTCCAGATCGTAGACCCTCGGACCGTACTGGTAGCTGTTCGTGTCCAGCCAGGTGGCCGGGTACCCGGGATTCGCGGCCGTCCGGTTCATGAAGTCGTTCACCATCCCGTTCGCGTACCGGGCGATCAGCCGGTCCGAGAAGTGCCACCAGTGGTTCACTCCGGCCTCGGCGTTCGACACCGTCCAGTTGGTCAGGTACTCCCGGGCTCCCGCTTCGCTCGAGGCGTTTCTCAAACGGAGGGCCTCCGCGTCGACGGAGGTCAGGTTCTCCAGTGCTGCCCTCTCGATGGCCTGCTGTTCGGCCCGGATCTCGGGGATCATGTCGTGGTACCTGAGGCGGGCCCAGTTGGTCACCAGGTTGAATGCCCACCAGGCGGAGTCGCGCGAGACCTCGCTCCGGTTCCCTGTCATGAACGAGGCAGGCACTGCTGTGGAACCGGCGTAGACCGGGAGATAGACGGTCTCGGCCGGCACGGCGAAACCGATCCATGCGACTCCCCCGACATCGGGGGGGAGCCAGGAGCGGCCCTGGCAGACGTAGCTGTAACTGCAGAAGAGCGGAGAGATCGGGCGGGGCCATGCGCCGGGGCGGACCTCCCCGGGCTCGAAGACCTGGTGGTTGTCGAACGGTCCGGAGTCCCGGTACGGGTCGCCGAACGGGCCTGCTGCCGTCCTGTTGGTCAGGTCGAAGACCGTCCCCTCGTAGTGGTCCCGGAAGAGCGAGAGCACCGTCGTGGTGGTCAGCAGGGCGTCAGGCTTCGTCGAGAACGGGTAGGCGGTGGTGTAGGTCCCCTCGACGTACGGTGAGAGGTGGAGCGAGGGGGTCATCCGGTCATAAAGGCGCCATACGCGCGAGAGGGAGTAGTAGGGGTGGGAATATTCCCCGGTCGAGACTGTCCTTAACCAATCGAGTTTGCCATCCGACGGGCGCCACCATCCCCGCTCCTCGGCGACGCGCAGAAGGTTCTTCGAGTGGAGCTGGTCCTCCCGTCCGGGTGTGATCTCCCGGATCCTGAAGGTGTTGGCGGCGACGAAGACATGCCCGTCGGGGATGCGCTCTGCCGCCCAGAGCCCACCTTTCCCGTTCATGTCGTAGCCGCACATCTCGATCACCCAGGCCTCTTCGGGGTCGGCGAAGAGCAGGGTCTCGCCGGTCCCGTAGAAGCCATGGCGGTCGATCAGCTCACCGACGAGGTCGACCGCTTCGCGGGCGGTGCGGCAGCGTTCGAGCGCGATGTTGGAGAGCTCGGACGAGTAGAAGATCCGGCGCTCGGGGTCCCAGTTCGGCTGGACGCGGGCGTAGTCCGTGCACTCCGACGCCATCAACCCGACCTCATTGATGATCCCATAACTACCGGTCAGGTACCCGAAGGTGTGCGGGACCTCGTCGATCTCGGAGGTGTTCCGGTGGTCGGTCGAGGCCCGATCGACCGGGTCGTCGGAGCCCGAGTTCGGGTCGAAATGGACCGTCCTCTTCGACCCCGGTGGGTGGTCGGCGGCAGGGACGTAGACCAGGTGCGTGTCCTCCTCTGAGACGTTGTGCCCGATCACGCTGGGGCCGAACCCATCGTTCGTGTGCGCGATATACATCGACCCGTCGTCCGAGGCACCGGGGGTGATGATGAAGGTCGAGCAGGCGAGCGCCGGCGCGACAAGAAATAGAACCGCGGCAAGGGCGGCAGGCAGCATCCTCATGGATGAGGATGGCGATGGAGGAGGTATAACCGTGCCGAATTCATTCACCTCGGTTCAGGCATGGGGGGTCACCGGGGAAGGCGGAGAGACGATGGAGTGACAGGTTGTTCGAGGCAGGGTGAGAAAAAGGTGGACCCGGGGCGAAGGGCGGACGCGAACACGAGTGCGGCCCGATTCTTACGTCCGTCCAAAGGGACAGTGATACGTTGCCCGCGGGATCACTCTTTTTCTCCGCAGTCCCGGAAGATGAGAGTTTGCCGAGCGACACTGCTGACCATATCTATTCATCATAATCGTCGATCTCTCTGTCTCCCACGACCACCCCGAAAAAGACGAGGGCGGCGGCGAGCTCCACGCCAGCGGAACCGTGAAACCCGGCCTAGTATGACCATATTCCGACTAGGAGTCCCGTTGCGACCGGACCGACCGCCTGGCCGATGCCCATGATCGTCGCCATCAGGCCGAGCTAGCCCCCCCGGCTCCCCGGAGGGGCGAAGTCGGCGACGATGGCCTTGGTCGCCGCCTGGGAGGCTGAGAGCCCGAGGCCGAAGAGCACGGAGAGGAGGAGCAGGCCTGCCCACGCACTCGTGAACGGCACCAGGGCAGGGGCCAGATATCGACGAGGGCAGCGAGGCCGGAGAGCGCCGGGGCGAGACAGACCAGCTCCAACGGCCCGAAGGCTGCGGTGGCGAGCCCGTGGTAGGGCCGGACAAGAGCGAGTTCGAGCGGGGTATGGACGACCAGGGAGGAGAGCGGGACGGTGACGAAGGCCACTCCGGCGAGCAGGAGGAGCGGTCGACGGCCGAAACGGTCCGAAAGCTGCCCGGCAGCAAGGGTCGTCGCGGTCACGGTCACGATTGGGGACGCCGCGACGAGTCCAATCTCGCCTGGTCCTGCGCCGAGGGTTGCCGCCAGGAGCGACAGGACCGGGTTCTTGGCGATCGTTGAGGAGAAGGCCACCGTGCCTCATACGAGCGAGAGGTGAAGAAAGAGCCGCGATGATCGTTCATCGACCCCGACCATTGTCATTGGCCGCTGCCTCGAGACGCTGAGGGGGAGATTTGAACTCCCGAGGGGCAAAGCCCCACAGGCTTTCCAGGCCTGCGCCCTACCGGTCTAGACTACCTCAGCAGAATTGAACAGGGGATCAGGTTGTCGGGACAGGCAATTAAGCCTATGCCTCCGCCCTAGATCCTCTCGTAGAGGGTGACCACGTCACCGAAGTCCATCCGGCTGTTCTGGTTGAAGTCGAAGCAACAGGGGGGCTGGTTGGAGCAGCACCAGTCGAGATTGTTGAAGAGGAGGGTGACGTCAGCGAAGTCGGTCCGGCCGTTACCGTTCACGTCCTCGTACTTCCCGTCTTTGTTCAGGTCCTGCGGAGGGCAGTTCGAATTCGGGAACGAGCGGACCGTCGGTGTCTCTGTCGGCTGGGGCGTCTTCGTCGGGACGACCGTCACCGTGGGTGTGGGAGTAGGAGCATTTATTGTTCGCCGGCCCGTGAGGACCGCCTGCCGCTGCATGTCCGCCGAGAAGGAGTGACCCTCGAACGCGTCGCCGCTCTCCGAGAGAACCAGCACGAGGGTCCCCTGGTCGTACGGCGGGGCGTACGTCGGCGCATCGGACCAGGTGCCGGTCAGGGTTCGGCCGTCGGGTGAGAGTGTCCCGGTGACCTTCCCCTCCTCGTCCTCGTACACTCCCGTCACCGTCGTGCCCGAGACCTCGAGGATCATCAACCCCGACTCGGTCTCCCACGTTCCGTCGAACCCCGGCGTCGCACTGTTGAGGACGGGGGTGGGCGTCACGGTGGGCACCATGGTTTCGAACTCCACCGCCAGCGTCTGCCACTCGGTCGAGGGGACCGAGAACGAGCCCTGGTACGCACCGTCGTAGGGCATGTTCATCGAGAGGCGGTAGGTGCCCTTCGGTCGCAGGCCGTTTCCGTCACCCCACGAGTTCAGGACGAGCCAGTACGGGTTCGCCGGGTCCGTGTCGTCGTACCCGACAACCAGAACGGCGTGACTCCCGGCCGTCTGGGACCAGGTCCGCCCGTTGTAGGGCGTCATATTGAAGGTCGCCGTCTCGGGCCGGGTGTTCCAGAACGAGTCGAACGCGGACCACGCCTCACTGTCCGGGAGGCGGAACGAGAGGTAGATCGCGCGGTTGCTGTCAAGGACGGCCTTGATATTGGCCCGGGCGGCTGCATCGCCAACGCCCCGGGTCACGATACGCTGCTGCACGATCGTCTTCAGGTCATAATGCGGCTCCGTTGCGATCGAACCGGCCGGTACCCAGGTGCGCTGGTTCTCGCGACACCAGGTACGCCCGTCCTGGTACGAGGCGTTCGGGTTTGACCAGGGGACCACGATCTGCTGAGTGTTGTAGAACCGGACAAACTCGCCGAGCGATCCGCCGTTCCCCGCCCAGGACTGCCCGCTCCCGCCGTTGTAGGTGGAGTCGAACCACTGGACCGAAAGGCGGTCACGGATACCGTCCCTTGCTGCGTGGGCAGTCTCGAGGATCCCGGTCCCTGTCCAGACCCAGCAGTTCGCGGCAGCCCCCTGGTTCCGCTCCTGGGCGGTGTACGGGATCAGCTGGAGGAGGCTCTTTGAACCGGTGGCACCGGCGATCGATCGCTGGCGCGAGAGGTCGACCTGAACTGGAGGAGACGACTCGTAGTCCGCGATCCAGGCCTGGAGTTCGGCGTCGTCACCGCGGATGACCGGGTGAGAGAGTTCACCGGCGGAGACGATGAGTGGAGTGCCGGTGAAGAGGATAAGAAGGGCCACGGTCGTGACCAGCCAGGTCTGGTATCGCATTGCCTTGCACAACCCATCTCCTTATCACTCTCTGTATATTAAAAATTTTGCTATGAGGAGATCTGGAGGCAATTCCTTTACCGAAGAATCCGGCCTAATTGCTCTCTATTTCGAGGTCCACCCCCGTGCATATGTCCCGGGAGCCATGAAGACGGTCTCGGGTGCGGCGACAAGGCCCGTCCGACCCGGCCCGGTTGCAGCGCTCTCGACGAGTGTCCGGGCAAGTGCGACGAGTTCGCCCTTTTTCGTCACCAGCGCGACCGTCTCCCCCGCACGGAACGCCGGGATCTCCAGTACCCCGACCCCGGCGAGCACCGCCCCATGGCAGACCGCGTCGACTGCCCGGTCTCCGATCACGACCGCCTTCAGGTCCGGGATCGCGGCCTCGATGGGGAGGACCAGGGAGTCGAGTGCGGTCCGGTCACCCTCGGATGCCCGAACCGCCGCGTCCTTCAGGGTGTGGAGGGTGACCGCGTCCTCTTCGCCGAAGGCACCCGAACGGATGCGACGGAGCTCCACCATTTGGCCGCCGCACCCGATCGCGAGACCGAGGTGGTGGCAGAGCGATCGGATGTAGGTCCCGGCGTCGCACCTGACCCGGAAGAGGACCAGACGGCCCCTGACCTCGAGCACCTCGAAGGAGTGGACCCGTCGGATCCGGAGCTGCCGCTTCACGGCCGATCGGCGGGGGGGGCGCTGGTAGAGCCGCCCCTCGAACCCCGCGGCGACCTCGCGGACGCGCTCCTCCTCCACGTCGCCGTGGAGCCGGAGCACGCAGACATACTCCTTGTCGTGCCGGAGGAGCAGGCGGGCGAGCCGGGCGGCTCGCCCGAGCATCACCACGAGCACCCCCGAGACCTGAGGGTCGAGCGTGCCCGCGTGCCCCACCTCGGCCCCGAGGATCTCCCCGACCCAGGCGGCGACCTGGTGGCTCGATGGGCCGCGTGGCTTGTCGACGACGACGATGCCGGGGCCAGGGACGAGACTGGTCTTCATCGCCCCTCGATCGCCCGGAGCGCCCCTTCGAGAGACCCGTCGCCGACTGCATCGGGCTCGATCCCAGCCCTCCGCATCCGCTCCGCAGTCACCTCCCCGATCGCGCAGACCAGGAGGCCTTGCCGGGGGGACCAGACCGCCTCGGAGAACGAGTTGGCCGAGGTGAAGAGGACCGCATCGGCCCCGGCGAGGTCGAGGGGCTGGTCGGTCCGGACGAGGCCATATATTCGAAACTCGGCCGGGGTGCCCCCTCTCTCCCGGATCGCCTCCAGGAGGGGTTCGTTCGGTACGTCGGCGCGGGGAATGCCGATCGTCCGGCCTTGGAGCCAGGACCCCAGGTGGGGTGCAAAGTCCCGGGAGTAGAAACTGGGGAGAACTTCTGCCTCGACCCCGTGCCGGGCGAGGGCGGCCTGCGTCGCTGGCCCGATCGCGATGACCCGCGGCCGTCGGCCCGAATGGGCCAGGGCGGGTCCGACCATCTCGGCCGGAAGGGCCGAGGTGAAGAAGACGCCGTCGAACCGCCCCTCCTCCAGGGCGGCGACGAAGGCGACCTGTGCGTCCGGATAAGCCTCTGCTCGGAGTGGGGAGACCGGGTAGCAGTCGTGGCCGAACCGGGCGCACCGTTCTGCGTCGTCTCTGCCCTTGTCCGGCAGCCTGGTGATCGCGATTCTCATCCGCCTGAGTCGTCGGCGCGACCGGACTAAACGATTCCGATCCCCTTATGGTCTGTCGTTCCAACCCAGAGAGCATGCTCGGGCTGGTGGCCGGAACCCTGCTCGGCGTCGTCCTCGGCGCCCTCTCCGGCCTCGCCCCCGGGGTCCACGCCAACACCCTCGCCTCGGCCCTGCTGGCGGCTGGAGCCGGGCTCGGTGCTCTGCTTGGGGAGGATGGCCTGGCGGCGGCGATGTTCGCAGCCCTGATCACCCACTCTTTCCTCGACAACATACCGTCGACCTTTCTCGGGGTGCCCGATCCCGATACCGCCCTCGCCGTCTTACCCTCACACGCCCTCTGCCTCGAGGGCCGCGGCGAGGAGGCGGTGCGGTGCTCGGCCATCGGATCGGCCCTCTCGATGGGGTTCGCTGTCCCCCTCTCGCTCGCCTGCGTCCTGGTCCTCCCCCCGCTCCAGCCCGCGCTCGACTGGGGGATCGGGATCGTCCTCGTGGGGGTTGCAGGGTACCTGGTCCTCTCCTCCGACTCCCCCTGGTGGGCCTTCGGTATCTTCACCGTTTCGGGCGCCGTCGGTCTCTTCGCGCTCAGGTACAGCTTCCTCGCCTGGCACACTCTTGGCGGGGAGGCGATCTTTCTCCCCCTCCTCTCGGGCCTCTTCGGCCTGCCGGTCCTCCTTTCCGCCTCGCACGGGCCGGTGCCCGACCAGACCTTCTCCGGGATCTCGATCCCGTCGGGTGTCCTCGCCCGGCACTCGCTCCTTGGGACGCTCGCCGGGCTCCTCGTCGGGTGGCTCCCGGGTCTATCGAACGCGACCGCGAACGGGATCCTCGACGCACTCGTCGGGTACGACCGGGACCGAAGCGGTTTCATCGTGGCGACCTCGGCAGCGAACACCGCGAATGCCTTCATCGGCCTCGCGGCCTTCTTCGCCCTTGGGCGGACCCGGAACGGTGTCATGGCGGCGATGGCCGGACTCGAGCTTCCCTCGATGCCCGTCCTGATGGCCGCAGGTCTCGCCGCCGCGATCGGAGGATTTCTCCTGACGGTCCGCCTCGCGCGGTCCGCCCGCCACCTCGCCCGGGTCGACGGCCGGCGCCTGAACCTCGCGGTGGCAGTCCTCCTCGTCCTCCTCTCCCTAATCCTCTCGGGCCCGTTCGGCCTCCTCGTGCTCTCTCTCTCCACCCTGGTCGGGTCCGTGCCACCGCTCGTCAACGTCCGCCGGGTGCACGCGATGGGGGCGATCATGCTCCCGGTAATGGCCTGGGCCTTCGGCTTTGCCGGCTTCTAGGCGGTGCCTTTTTTACCGGACAGGGTCCGATCCGTACGCGTGACGGCGCGGTACTGGTGGGGAGAGATCGATGAGGACGGGGAGTGCCGGCCGGCGCCGGCCGACGATGGCGAGGCCGTTATTCGGCTCGCCTCGCTCGAGAGCCCGATGGATGGGACAATCCCGGGGACCTGGGAGGCGGCGGTCGCCTGCGGTGCTGTCCCTGACCGGGGCGCGTACCTGGCCCGACTCCACGCCCTTTCGATGCGTCTCGCGGCCGACCGGGTGGCCGGCGCCCTCCGTGGCCCTGACCTCGAGCTCCTCCAGATGGTCCGCACACTCGATGAGCTCGACGGAGTGATCAACCTCCTGACCGAGCGCGCGGTGGAGTGGTACGCGACGCAGGACCCAAAGTTCACCCGGAAGTTCCGTGCGATGCCGGCGCGGCGGCTCGTCCAGGTCCTCTCCCCCCGGGCGAGGGGTCCGCTGCGGGCCGTGCTCGTCCAGGTCGAGGCGCTCGGTGCCGCCCGGGCCGAGCTCGCCCGCGAGGTGACACGGGCGGCGCTCCGGGTGATGCCGAACTCCTCCGAACTGGTCGGGGGGCTCGTCGCAGCCCGTCTGATGGCGGCGGCCGGCTCGCTCGACGCGCTCGCCCGCCTCCCCGCCTCGGGCCTCCAGGTGCTCGGGGCCAAGAGCGCACTTTTTTCCCACATCCGGGCCGGGACCCCCCCGCCCAAGCACGGGCTCATCTTCCAGCACCGCCGGGTCCACACCGCCCCGCTCGCCGTGCGGGGCCGGGTCGCCCGCGTGCTGGCCTCCCGTCTTGCCATCGCGGCCCGGATCGACCGCTACCGCGGGGAGCTCGACCCCGCCTTCATCGAGGCCGCGAACGCCCGGGTTGACGGGGTGCTCGCGTGATCTGGCGCGACGGCACCCTCCTCTCTCCCGGGGAGGGCGGAGTGTACGGCGAGCGTACGCGCGGGGGTTACCGGGTCTGGGACCCGCGCCGGTCCAAGTTTTCCGCCCTCGCCCACCTCGACCCGACCTTCGACCTCGCGCCCGGCACGCGGGTCCTCTACCTCGGGGCGGCGAACGGCACCACCGTCTCGCACGTGGCCGACTACGCCGAGGTGGTCTACGCGGTCGAGTTCGCGCCCCGGCCGATGCAGGACCTGCTCGCGGTGGCACGGCGTCGCACGAACATCATCCCCATCCTGGCGGATGCCGGCCGGCCCGGCCAGTACGCGCACCTCCTCGAGCCGGTCGACCTCCTCTTCCAGGACGTCGCGCAGCCCAACCAGGCGGCGATCGCGGTCAGGAACCGGCCCTTTCTCGTCTCCGGGGGCCGCCTCGTCCTGATGCTCAAGGTCCGTTCCATCGACCAGAGCCGCCCTCTCGACGAGGTTGGGAACGAGGCGGTGGGGGTGCTCGAGGAGGGAGGCTTTGCCATCGGCTCGGTCCGCTCGCTCGCCCCGCACCACCGCGACCACCTGGCGATCCTCGGGCGGCGGGTGGGCTAGGTGGGCCGCTCCCCTGTCCTGCTCGCCCTCCTGCTCTGGCGGGAGTATCCGCGCCTCGGGACAGGGACGGTCTCGATCGGAGGGGCTGGAATAATCGATGGAATCTTCCCCGCGGGCATCATCGCGGCCCTGACCGCCTGAAATGCCCCAGACCCTGGTTTCATCTCGGATCGGCGCCCACGGTCGAGCATGACTGCGTCCCGTCCCTACCGGATCGCCGGTGCCGTCAAGCTCCACGACCCGGAGGCCCTGCCGGTAGTAACGCGGCTCGTGGAGGACGGGCGGCTCGATGCGGTCCAGGTCTACGTCCGCGCTCCGCTCGACTCCGACGGCCGGCGGACCCTCGAGGCCTACGCGGCCCTCGAGACGCGGTTCGTCGTCCACGCCCCGCACCACAAGGACGGGCTCAACCCCGTTGAGCCGGCTGCTCCGTTCGGCCTCACGCCGGCGGAGGGCGAGGCCCGGGTTCGGGACGGCATGGCGGCCTCCCTCGAGGCCGCCGACCTCCTCGGCGCGGACTGGGTTGTCATCCACGGGGGGTGCCTGGTCGAGTCCACACCCGCCGAGGGCATCGCCGCGATGGCCTCGTTCTTCGACGAATGGGCCGACCCCCGTCTCCTCCTCGAGAACCTGCCCGCCGTCTCCCGCGACCTGCACTTTCTCGGTGTATCGGCCGACGAGCTCCGGGCGCTCGCACACGGACGGGTCCGGGGGTACTGCCTGGACCTTGCCCACCTCTTCGTCGCCTCGAACTATTTGAACTGGGACTACCGAGAGGCACTCGGTGAGTTCGACGCCCTTCCGGTTCTCTATCACCACCTCTCGAACTCGCCCGCCGGCTCGATCCTCGACCGGCACACCCCGCTCGACGCTCCCGACGGCGGCGTGCCGTTCGAATACGCCTTCGCCTGGATCCGAACACATCCGGAGAACACGACCTGCCTGGAGTACAAAGATGCCGGGGGCGGGCTCTACGGTCGGCAGCTCGCCGTCTTCGACGCCCTCTACCGGGGGTACTCCCATGGGTGAGCTGGCCGCGCTCCGGGACCTCGAGCGCTGCCCCGGGATCGGCCCCTCGCTTGCCCGGGACCTCTTCGAGCTCGGACTCCGCTCGGTCGACGACCTCCGGGAGTCCGACCCGGAGGCGCTCTACCAGGCCCATTGTGCGAGGCGCGGGTTCCAGATCGACCGCTGCGTCCTCTACGCGTTCCGGTGCGCGGTCTACTTCTCCAGAACCCCCGATCCCGACCCCGCGCTCCTCCTCTGGTGGAACTGAAGGATTGACCTCGCGCCTCGTCCGGCGCCCAGGCGCCCGGCCCGCAGTGGTCCTCAGAGCCGGCGCCGGACGCTCTCGAGGGCCTCGTGCAGGGTCTCGGGCCCTGGCTTCAGGATCACGACGGGAATGTCGACGATCCGCTCGACGATCGAGGCGAGCACCGGGGCGCACACGATCGCGACGGCCCCCTCCTTCTCGGCGCGAACGGCCGCGACGAGGCACTCTTCGAGCGAGTTCGCCGCGTAGCCCCTGACCGGGTACCGTCGATCCCGGACCTCGATCTCCTTGCCGGCGATCATGTCGAGGAGGAACCGTGCCGCGATCACAGCGACCGAACGATGCTGGCGGGGTTCGAAGGCCTCGGCGATCCCGCGCACAGTCGATAGGCGGGGGTCCCGCTCCCCCGACGAGATCTTATACAGGGTCGGGAGGGGGATTCCCGTCTGGTTCGAGAGCTCACGGATCGTCATATCGCGCCGCGCAAGCTCCTCGGCGAGCGCAGTCTGGAAGGTCGTCTCGAGTACGCGCCGGAGAAACATGGTACAGTTGTCTCTCTCTTGTCGGATATCTTCTCCTGCGGGGAAATATTTCCGGGTCGAACAGGTGAATGGAGGACGATCCCCGGTCGGGCTCCCCCGCGCGTAAAAGCCTGCACGGGCCAATACTGATAATACCCGTTCGCTCCAGATAACGAGTAGTATTCCAGGTGATGCAGTCATCGGGCTCTTTGACCTCTTTCGGCCGAACGTGCAGCGGCTTGCCGCCGAACACGATCTCCGGGCGCTCCTGCCTCTCCTCGACCATCGCGACGCCCTCGTCCGCGAGGAGGCGGCACGCGCCCTCTCCGACCTTGCAGAAGAGGATCTCTCTCCCTTCCTCGAACTCCTGCGCAATGGGTCGCGCGAGGTCCAGCGGCGGACGGTCGAGGTGCTCGCCACGCGCCCGGGGTTCGACGCCGCCCGCCTGATCCCGGCCCTCGGTGACGACACGGGGAGAGTTTACCCGGCGGTGGCGACCCTGGTCGCGCGGTACGGCGAGGAGGCGATCCCCGAACTGGTCCGGGCGCTGGCGTCGGGGCGCGAGGAGATCCGCCGGGGGGCCGTGCTCGCGCTCCAGCAGATGGGGCGGGCCGCATGGCCGGCACTGACACCCCGCCTCTCCGATCCCTCGTTCCGGGTTCGGCTTGGAGCAGCACAGGCGCTCGAACAGTCGAAGTGGACACCGGCCGATCCGCGCGAGGAGTTCGCCTTCCGGTTCGCCCTGGAGGACTGGGACGCGATCGTCCGGATGCGCAAGACCGCCGTCCCGCCCCTGATCGGGGCCCTTCGGGACCCGCACTTCGGGATCCGGGAGGAGGCGACACGATCGCTCGGCCGGATCGGGGACGTTGCTGCGTTCCCCCCTCTCGCGGATCTGCTGACCCGCGATCCCGAGGAGGAGGTGAGGGCCGCCGCGGCGGAGGCCCTCGGCCGGCTCGAGGAACCCCGGGCGATACCGCTCCTCCGGGACGCTCTGCACGACCGGTCCCACGCGGTGCGGCTCGCCGCCGCGAGCGCCCTCGAGACCTTTGGCTGGCTCCCTGAGAACGAGGAGGAGACGATCGCGCTCCTCCTGGCAACCGAGCAGTGGCCTCTGCTTATCCGGCTCGGGGAGCCCGCTGTCCCCGCCCTGGTCCAGTCCCTTGCCGATGACTACTATGGAATCCGGACCGGGGCCGGCGAGGCCCTCCTCTCCCTCGGACCGATCGGTCGGCGGGCGCTCGAAGAGGCCAGGGAGCATCCGAACCCGACGATCCGCGACGGTGCTATCGGCCTCCTGGTCCGGGCCGGCCCTGCGCCGGACGCCCTCGCCCCGACGCCCGAACCCAGGGAGAGACCCGCCGATCAGACGGGAGAGGCGGGGAGACCGGTCGAGGTCGTTCCCGCCTCTCTGTCCCTCCCTGCTGTCACCCCCATGCCGCCGTCTCCGCCGTCTCCGTCCTCCCTGGCCGGCCCCGGACTGATGGCGCCCGCTCCAGGACCCCGGGGCGACGGTTTCCTTCTCGCCCGCCTCGCGACCCTCTCGACCCGGGGGGTTGGAGGTACCCCGCTCCGGACCCGGATCTCGACCCCGCCCTCGATGCAGCGGGAGGCGGCGATCCGGGAGTTCATCGACGAGGCGCTTCGCCGCGGTGAGGAGATAGGCCACCCATCGCCCTCGGGCTCTCTCCTCGCCACCCTGGAGGCGGCCATGGAGGATCCCGAACCGGCGGTCCGCCTGATCGCAGTCGAGGTCTTCGGGCGCCTCGGCAAGGATGCGGTCGAGCCCCTCATCGGAGTCTTGACGGACCCCGACCGGCAGGTCCGGAGCGCGGCCGTCGACGCTCTCGCCGGGTTGATGGACCCCCGGGCGATTGCCCCGCTGATCGTTCGCCTCACCACCGATAGCGAGGAAGAGGTCCGGGAGCACGCGGCCTGGGCACTCGGGGAGTCCGGGGATCCCGGCGTGATCCCGGCGCTGGTCGAGGCCCTCTCGGACCCGTACTTCCGGGTCCGGAACGCGTCGTCCGCGGCGCTCACCCTCCTCGGCCCTGGTGTCCTGCCGGCACTTCGACCGGTCCTCTCGGGAGACGATCTGCCGGCGGCGATCGCCGCTGCCAGCGCCCTCGGTGCTCTGCGCGACGGCGCCTCGACACCCGGCCTCCTTGCCCTTCTTGCTCGTGATGAGCCCGACGCAGGGACGGCCGCTATCGCCGCTCTGGGAGCGCTCGGCCCGGCGGCGGCCGGACCGGTCGCCGCGTTCGCACGTGAGGTCGGGAGGCCGACGATGGTCCGAGTGCGGGCCGTCCGGGCCCTCGCGGAGCTCGGAGTGGCCGCCGAGTCCCTGCTCGCCCCGCTCGCGGCCGATCCGGACCCCGAGGTCGCCGACGCCGCGCGGACCGCCCTCGCGTCGCTCCGCCCCGGAGGGCTCGGAGAGGAGCACCCCATGCCTGCTGTCTCCCCGGTGCGGGAGGTCGTCCTTCCGGCGGCCGAGGAGGACGAGGTGACGCTTGAGGCGTGGCACCGGGAGCCGGCGGCGGACCCGCTCGTCACCACCCCGGCCTCTGCGCCGACGATGATCCTTGCCGCTCTCAAAACTCCTGAAACGGAGGTGATGGGGCCGGAGTCCACAGCACCCTTGATACCGATGCCGGACCTCACACTTCCGGGGCAGGGGGAGGTGGAGGAACTGGAGAGCCCGGTGTCCGCCCCGGAGCCCGTGGAGACGGACCCGGTGCCCGTCCTCCTCGCCGCCCTCAGCCGGACGCCCGGTGACGCGTCAACCCTCCTCCGACGGCTCGGCCGGTACGGTGATCCGCGGGGGCTCGTTGCCGTCGCGGGCTGGCTCTTTGCCGGCGCTCCCTCCGAACGGCGTGCGGCGGCAGAGGCGCTCCGGTCCATGCCGGCCGAGACCGCAATTGGTCCGCTTGCCGGGGCGCTCCACGACCCCGATCCGGGCGTCCGGGAGATTGCGGTCTCCTCGCTCGGCGCCCTCCTGACCACGGGGGCGATGCACCTCCTTGTCGACCGGCTTGCCGACCCTGACTACACGGTCCGGGAGGCGGCGATTATGTCGCTCGGCAAGGCCGGCCCCGTGGCACTCGAAGCGCTCGTTGAGGCGCTCGGCCACCCCGATCGGGAGGTCCGCGCCGGCGCCGCCCAGGTCCTTCGAGAGTCCGGCTGGAGCGCCAGCGACGAGAGCGAGGCCCTGGGGTTCGCCCTGGCATCGGAGGACTGGCGCACACTCGCCCGGTTCGGCGAGTCAGTGCTCGGGCCGCTCTCCTCCCTCCTTGTCCACCCCGATCCGGACCTGCGCCTCGGCGCGGTGATCGCGCTCGGAGCGATCGGTGGCGACCGAGCGACCGACCTGATCCGGCAGGCCTATGCCGATCCCTCCCCGCTCGTCCGGAACCGGGCTGCGCTCCTCCTGCATGAGAGAAAGACAGAGGAGACCCCGGGCTGATCTGTTCCGAAAAAGGGTTATCCCTCTGCGCTCGACGCCTCGGGAGGCGGAAACTCGCGCTCAGTCCGGGAGAGCTCCTCGATCTGAGTGACGATCCGGAGCCCGAGCGCGGTCTCGTGGTAGACGATCCAGTTCGCCTGCCGCTCGCCCCGGATCAGCCTCATCGACTGCAGGACCGACAGGTGGTAGGAGAGTTTCGAGTCGGGAACCTGCAGAACCTCCTTTATCACCGAGACACAGAGCGGCTGGGACTGGAGCAAGAAGAGGATGGAGAGGCGTATCGGGTCTGAAAGGGTATGGAAGAGTCGACTGTCGATTCGGATCCGTTCGGGGTCCGGAAGCTGCGCCCTGAGCGCCCCGGTTCCGCCCTGATCCTCGATCACCTGCCTGAGGTCGTCTGGGACTGCCACGTTTTCCTCACCCACACCGCCTGGTAGAGGCGCACACGTCCCTTATCTTCAATCGATATAAATAATTACCGGCTCAATTGCCGAACGTCTCATCGAGCCAGATGGCGATCTCGTCCCGGACCCGGCGGAACGCCTCGAGCCGCCCCTCGCCCTCGACCGCCGCCGGGTCGGGGAACGAGACGTGGATGGTCTCTTTCGCCCCCGGGAAGAAGGGGCAGGTCTCCTGCGCGCGATCGCAGACTGTCACCACCGTATCGATCGGGGTGTCAAAGACCTCCATCAACCCCTTGGCCCGCTGACTCGCGATCTCGATCCCGAGTTCTGCCATCACCCTGACGGCGCACGGGTCGAGCACGGTGGGGTCGGTGCCGGCGCTGAAGGCCTCGAACCGGCCCGGGAAACGGTGCCGGAGGAGCCCTTCGGCCATCTGGGATCGGGCCGCGTTGTGCGTACAGAGGAAGAGGACGCGCCTGGGTGTCATCCTGAAAAAGGGGCACCGCCATCCCATATACCTATCTTGCAGGGCCCCCCACGCTCCTCCATCGCATGACCGGCACGACCGACTCCTCCCCGACGGCGGATTGGTTCCCGCTCCCTGCCGGCGTTCAGGCGGGCACCATCTCCTGCGGGGGCCGGAGCGTCGACAGGTTCGAGGCCGAGTTCTGGACCTCGCGGCAGCGTCAGGCCCACTCGCTTCACGAGCTCTCGTACAGAGCCTGCTTCAAGCCCCAGCTCCCCCGATTCTTTATCGAACGCCTCACCGGTCCCGGCGATCTCGTCTACGACCCGTTCTCGGGCAGGGGAACGACTGCTCTCGAAGCGGCCCTCCTCGACCGGCGCGTCGCGGCGAACGACGCGAACCCCCTATCCGCCCTCCTCGCCGCACCCCGGCTCGCGCCTCCTCCTGGCCCGGAGGCGGTCGCTGACCGGCTCGCCTCCTTCCCTGTCGACAACGATGCGAGGGCCGATCGTGACCTCTCGATGTTCTACCACCCGGGGACCGAGGCGCACCTCGTCTCGCTCCGCCGGGTGCTGGTTGAACGCGCCCGCTCCGGCACCGAGGACGCCCTCGACCGGTGGATCCGGATGGTCGCGACCAACCGCCTCTCCGGGCACTCCCGGAACTTCTTCTCGGTCTACACCCTGCCACCGAACCAGGCGGCGAGTCCCGAGAGCCAGCGTCGGATCAACCGGAGGCTCGACCAGGTACCGCCGTTGAAGGACGTGAACGAGATCGTGGTCCGCAAGACCTCCCAGCTCCTCCGCGACCTCTCGGATGGGGACCGCGCCCGCCTGACACGCCGGGCTGAGGACGCCCTCTTCATGACCGGGGACGCCAGGTCGACCCCGGCCCTCGCCTCGAACTCAGTCCGCCTGACCGTCACATCGCCGCCGTTCCTCGACCAGGTCGCCTATACGAAGGACAACTGGCTCCGGTGCTGGTTCAACGGGCTGGACGAGGAGACGGTCGGCGCCGGCATCACGATGAGCCGAACGGTCGCTGCATGGTCCGCGGTGATGGGCGCGGTCTTCGCCGAGCTCGCCCGCGTCACCGCCCCGGGAGGGTACGTCGCGTTCGAGGTGGGCGAGGTCCGCCGGAGCACGATCCCGCTCGACGAACACGTGGTGCCGCTCGGGGAGGAGGCGGGACTCACCTGCCTCGCGATCTTCGTCAACCGGTCACAGTTCACCAAGACCTCCCACATCTGGGGGGTCTCGAACCACCGGCGGGGCACCAACTCGAACCGGATCGTGCTCTTCAGAAAGGAGTGAGGGCTCGTGGGACAGGTCTGTGCAATCGACCTCGGGGGGACCCGTACTCGGGTTGCACTCGTCGATAACGCCGGGCGGGTGCTCGCCCGCGAAGTCTTTCCCACTCCGATCGCCGGTTCCTCGGGGAAGGCGGTGACGGATGCGATCGTGGCGGCAGTCCGCCGGGTCGCCGGCCCACGCCCCGTTGCCATCGGGATCGCTGCGGCGGGGCCGCTCGACCTCGCATCGGGGGCGATCGTCTCCTCGCCCAACCTCCCCTATCCACGGGTCGACCTGGTCGAGCCGCTCGAAGCGGCTCTCGAAGCGCCCGTCACGCTGTTGAACGATGCCCGTGCCGGTGCCCTTGGCGAGCACGCCCACGGTGCCGGGGCCGGGTGCGACGATCTGGTCTATGTCACGATCTCGACCGGGATCGGTGGAGGCGTCATCTCGGGTGGGCGACTGATCGAGGGACGAGGCGGGAACGCGGGCGAGATCGGGCATATCACGGTCGAGACCCACCACGGTCTTGCCTGCGGCTGCGGCCACCCCAATCACTGGGAGGGCTACTGCTCGGGTCGAAACCTCCCGCGGTTCTACGCGGTCGAAAAAGGGCCGGAGGATCCGGAGTACCGTACGACCGAGTCGATCTTCGCCGCGGCTCGGGCAGGCGAGCCGTCCGCCTGCCGGTTCCTCGAGGCGGTGGCGGTCCTGAACGGCCGCGCCCTCTCGACTCTCGTGGTCGCGTACGACCCCAAGCGGCTCGTGCTCGACGGCGCGGTGGTCCAGGCCCAGGCGGACCTGCTCGTCGGCCCCGCCGTCGCCCGGATGGACCGGTACCTGCCGCTCCCCTCAATCATCACGAGCCCGCTCGGGGGCGACGCCCCCCTCCTTGGGGCAGCTGTCGCGGCCCGACGGCGGCGTTAACGCCGGAGGGAGAAGAGGAGGCCTGCGACACCGAGGGCGCCGAGCACGGCGAGCGGCGAGAGCGGCGACCCAGGGGCGTCCGCCTCTGCGGCTGTCGGGATGCCGGTTGCACCCACTCCGCCCACCGGGGCGGTCGGGGAGCGCCCGGCGCCTGGACGCTCGGTCTCGGGCCGGTCGACGCCCGGCAGGGTCCGGAGCGTGATCGAGTAGGGGATCGTCCCATTCGGCGGGGCTATCATCACCTGCTTCTCGGTCGCGTAGCCGTACTTGTTCACCTGGATCTCCTGCGGCACCATCGCGGGCACCTTGATCGTCAGCGGCGTCAGCCCGTTCATCTTCGTGCGGTTCACGAAGACGGTCGCGCCGTCAGGGGTGGTGTTGATCTGGATGTACCCGACCTGTACATTGCCGGCGGCGCCAGCCTGCTGCGTGCCGTTCTCGGCCGCAGCGGCGACCGGCACGACGAGCAGGAGGAGCACGCCGGCGAAAAGGGCCGCGTGGAGAAAGCCAACTGTCCTCATCACAGGAGGGTATGACCCCCGACCTCTTATTCTGAATCGTTGCGGTCCGGCGCCGGCTTAATCCGTCAGCGGGACGATGTCTCCTGCATGACCTCTCCGATCGAGGCGGCCGTCGCAGAGGCGATCGGCCCCTCCCTCCTTGCGTTCTACGAGGACCTTCACGCCCATCCCGAACGCTCCGGCCGGGAGGAGCGGACCGCCGCCCGCCTCGCAGCCGCCCTCCGCGAGGCTGGCTGCCGGGTCGAGACCGGGATCGGGGGCCACGGGCTCGCCGCCGTTCTCGAAGACGGGGAGGGACCCGTCATCCTCGTCCGGGCCGACATGGACGCCCTGCCCGTGCGAGAGGAGACGGACCTCCCCTACGCCAGCCGACAGGCCGGGGTCGACTCGCAGGGCAGGGAGGTGCCGGTGATGCACGCCTGCGGTCACGACCTGCATATGGCCACGCTGTTCGGGCTCGCGCGGGTCGTGCAGGCCCTCCGGGGGCGGTGGCGCGGCCGGCTCGTCCTGGTCGGCCAGCCCTCCGAGGAGTGGGTCTCTGGTGCGGAGGCGATGATGACCGATGGCCTCTACGCGCGTGTAGGGCGGCCGGACGCGGCCCTCGCGCTGCACGTCGCGCCGGGCCACCCCCCGGGCCGCGTCCTCTTTACCGAGGGGACGGCGTCGGCCGGTGGCGAGTCGCTCGACCTCGTGATCCGGGGCGTGGGGGGGCACGCGGCCCATCCGGACGAGACCCGGGACCCGGTCCTGCTCGCAGCGCAGGTGATCGTGGCACTCCAGGCGGTCGTCTCTCGCGAGGTCGATCCACAGGCCTTCGCCGTCCTGACCGTGGCCTCGGTCCACGGCGGGGCGAAGCACAACGCGATCCCGGACGAGGTTCGGCTCGGCCTGAATATCCGGTTCTTTCACGACGCGGTCCGGGAGCGGCTCCTTGCCGGGATCGAGCGGGTCTCCACGGGACTTGCCCGGGCTGCTGGGATGCCGGAGGACCGCCTCCCGGTGCTGACGCTCCTTCCCGAGTCCGCCCGGCCGTTCTCGAACGACCCGGACCTCGTCCAGCGGGTCCGGACTGCCGTCGAAGCGGTGCTCGGTCCGGACCGGGTCGGCATGCTCGGACCGTCATCCGGTTCCGAGGACTTCGGGGCGTTCGCCCTTGCCGACCCCCCGGTCCCGCTCTGCTACCTGCGGATCGGGGCCGGCCCGGGGCGGCTCCACTCCCCCTGCTTCGCTCCCGAGCCCCGCACCGTGCTTGAGGCTGGCGTGACCGCGCTCGCCGCCGCCGTCCTCGACCTGATGTCACCAACCCGCTAAGAGCGGCCGGCGGACGGTTTGGCCAGGTGCTCGGCAGCGGCCGGGGTCGCTTCGCGCCCCTGCGGGGTCCGCTTGATAAAACCGATCCGGATCAGGTAGGGCTCGTATACCTCCTCGATCGTCCGGACCTCCTCACCGACCGCGATCGCGATCGTCCGGACTCCAACCGGGCCACCGTCGAACTCGCGGACGATGGTGGTGAGGATCCGACGGTCGAGGTCGTCGAGGCCGATCCGGTCGATGCCGAGCAGGGAGAGGGCCTGGTCGGCAGACTCCCGGGTGATCGTGCCGTCTCCCCGGACCAGGGCGTAGTCGCGGACCCGGCGAAGCAGGCGGTTCACAATCCGGGGTGTCCCCCGCGAACGTCGGGCGATCTCGAGCGCCCCGTCGGGGGTGATCGGGATCCGCATGATACCGGCGGACCGTTCCACGATCCGGACCAGGTCGTCCTCGTCGTAAAGGTTCAGCCGGTTCACGATCCCGAAACGGTCGCGGAACGGGGCGCCCAGGTTGCCGATCTTCGTGGTGGCGCCGATCAGCGTGAACCGCTCGAGGGTGAGCGGGATCGAACGGGCACTGGGCCCCTCGCCGATCATGACGTCGATGAAGAAGTCCTCCATTGCTGAGTAGAGCACCTCCTCGACGACCGGCGAGACCCGGTGGACCTCGTCGATGAAGAGGACGTCTCCCTCGCCGAGCGCGGTCAGGAGGGCGGCGAGATCTCCGGGCTTCTCGAGGACCGGGCCGGTGGTGGTCCGGATTGCAGCCCCCATCTCCCGGGCGATGATATGGGCGAGCGTGGTCTTGCCGAGCCCGGGCGGCCCGGAGAAGAGGATGTGGTCGACCGGCTCCCCCCGCCGCTTCGCCGCCTCGATCGCGATCGCGAGGGACTCGCGCACCTCGGGCTGACCGATGAAGGTGTCGAGCGAGACCGGCCGGATCGCGGTCTCCTCGGGCTCGTCCACGAGAAGCGCCGGTGAGACCTCGCGCCCGTCCCGCATCTCAGGTCCTCCTGAGGCGGGCGAGCGCTCCCCGGATCAGGCCCTGGATGTCCGCATCGGGTGCCTCGGACCGGGCCGCCTCGACCGCCTCCTGCGCCTCGCGGGGGGAAAATCCGAGTGCGACGAGGGCGGACGCGGCGTCCGCCACCGGGTCCGGGCTGCCGATCGGGGCCTGGAAGGTCCCGGTCCCGGCCCCGATTCTCGCGAGCCGGTCGCGGAGCTCCAGGATCAGCCGTTTTGCGGACTTTGCCCCGATCCCCGGGACGCGGGTCAGCACCGCCTCGTTCTCACCCTGGACCGCGCGGACCAGCTCGTCGACGGGGACCTCGGAGAGGACCTTGAGCGCGAGTCCCGGCCCGACCTTGGTCACCCCGATCAGAGCCTGGAAGACCTCCCGGTCCCGGGGGTCCAAAAAGCCGTAAAGGGTCCAGCCGTCCTCGCGGACCGTGAGGTGGGTGTGGACCCGGACCCGCCCCCGCTCCGTGCGCAGGCTCTCGAGCACCGGTGCCGGTGCGAAAACCCGGTAGCCGACCCCGCCCACGTCGATTGTGACCGACCGCTCGTCGACCGAGTCGACCGCCCCTTCGAGGTATGCGAACATGAGCCGTTCTCACTCTAGGTGGGGCCGGTTGGGGGTTAAGGGCTCTGTCCGGACCCGGGCAGCGCCCCCGACATCCCCTCCCCCCTGTTGCCGGCGATCATCTTATGTGCCGGTGAGAAATAGTGTTTCCCGAGGAGATAGTCGTGACGCGCGCCTCTCAAGCCCTCGTTGCCATCGTCCTGTTGGTCCTCTTCGCCACCATCCCGGGGGTCGCCGCCGGAGCGGCGCTCTTTCCGTTCCTGCAGAACCTCACGGACGCGGACGGGGCAGACTGGGATTTCTTGCCAATGAATGGAATCGCGGTCAATTCATCCGGGTTCATCCATGTGAACCAGTTCGGGACGATCGCGGTGTTCGGTCCCTCCGGGCAGTACCGGGCGTCGATGGTAAGCGGCGTCATTTATCCATCGGGGATCGCGGTCAATTCAACTGGGCACCTCTTCGTCGCGGACTACCTCGACGGATCGATCTCGGTCCTTTCCCCCTCGGGAGCGATCGTCGGGACGGTGAAGTACGATCCACCGGCGCCCCCCCTGGGGCTCGCGATCAACGGGTCGGACTGGCTCTTCGCGACGATCCTGAACACACCGGACGTCCAGGTCCACGATCGGAACGGATCGTGGGTGACGACGTTCTCCCCGGGCCTTGACCAACCACTGGCGATCACCGTCAACAGCACGGACCACGTCATCGTCGGCGGTCTCGATGACGGGACGCTCGTCGTCCTCGACCGGGACGGCAACCGGGTCCAGACGATACCGACCGGGTTCGACGACATCTTCTCGCTCGCCACCGATGGAGAGGACCGTATCGTCGCCTGCGGGACGGGGGATACGGGCTTCCGGGTCTTCTCCCCTGCCGGCACGCTCGTGGGCACCTCCGCGGGGATGCCCCTCGACGCACCGAGGGGGATCGCGGTGACCCCCTCGGGGCGGATCGTCGTCGGCGATACCGGTCACGGCCGGGTCCACCTGTTCGGTCCGCCGGCACCGACCCCCACCCCCTCCGGCCCGTCGCCCTCCTTCGCCGCCTACCCCCAGTCCGGGCCGGCTCCTCACCAGGTGCAATTCCTCGACTACACGCCGAATGCGAAGGAGTGGCGGTGGGACTTCGGCGACGGCGGCACCTCCACCCTCCCGTACCCGACGCACACCTACACCGCGCCCGGCCTCTACACCGTCTCCCTGACGGTCACGGACTGGGCGGGCCGGACGGGCACGAAGACTGAGTACCACTTCATCCGGGTCACCGAGCCCCCCACGCCGGCACCGACGCCGGTGGCGAACTTCACGGCGAACGCGACGACGGGGCCGGCACCCCTCGCCGTCCAGTTCACGGACGCCTCAGGGAAAGCGCCGTTCCACTGGTGGTGGCAGTTCGGCGACGGGAGCTCGTCGACCGACGCGAACCCGGTGCACACCTACGAGCGCACCGGCGCCTACACCGTGAACCTCACCGTCTGGACGTCGCTCGGCCAGGCGACCATCTCGAGGCCGACGTACGTCACCGTCGACGGTGACCCCCGGGTGCCGGAGGCGAACTTCACCCTGAGCCGCACCTCCGGCCCGGCGCCGCTCTACGTCCGGTTCACCGACACCTCGACGGGCAATCCCACCTCCTGGCGCTGGGACTTCAGCGGGCTCGCCTGGACGACGACGAAGAACCCGTCCGTCGTCTTCCGCCGGCCCGGCACCTACACCGTGACGCTCACCGTCCGGAACCCGTACGGCTGGTCCTCGTTCGGGACGAACGTGACCGTCACCGGCACCGCGGGGACCACCCGGAACGCCGGCGGCCGGCAGGTCAGCGTCGTCGGGTGAGTTCCGGCAGCCGGTCACGGCCGGGAGAGAACAGAGGGGCGGCATATGGCGCCGCCCCGGCATCTCCTCCTCTTCGTGGACCGTGAAGCGCTCGCCGGAACGCTCGACGAGCAGCGGGTTGCCGGGAGTCGTCACGGACACCCGGTAGTTCCCGACCTGGGCGTCCTGCGGGACCGCGAGGGTGCATCGAATCTCGTTCTCGCCTGCCAGCGTCTCGCCGGTGGCATGGATGGTGGTCCCGGACGAGAAGACCTGCACCTCGCTTCCGGACTCCTTCTCCACGCCAACCCGCCCTCCCAGGAAGGAGGGCCGGAGCGCTTTTAGCGCCGGCAGTGGTGGTGGCAGACGGCGCAGGCGAGGGCGTCGGCCGCATCGTCCGGACGGGGCACGGTCTCGAGCGCGAGGACGCGCCGGACCATCTCCTGGACCTGCCGCTTGTCGGCCCGGCCCGACCCCGTCACCGCCTGCTTGACCTGGTTCGGCGCGTACTCCGCGGTGGGGATGCCCCGTTCAGCGGCGGCGAGCCGGATCACCCCGCGGACCTCCGCCACCTGGATCGCGGTCGTCACGTTCTTCGAGAAGTAGAGGCACTCGATCGCCATCTCGTCGGGCGACCACTCGTCGAGGAGTGAGTTCAGGGCGCGCCAGACCTGGAGGATCCGGTCCGGCATCGGCGTCTCCTTCGATGTCTCGATGCAGCCCCAGGTGCAACAGGCGAGCTCGTGCCGGCGCCCCTCGACCACGCCCCAGCCCACCCGGCCGTACCCCGGGTCGATCCCGATCACCCGCATACTCAACAGATCTGGCCGGCGGGCGGGTAAAGAGTGTTGTTTGGTGTGGTGCCTCCGTCACTCTCGCCTGCCCATGATGGGCGACCCTCCCATAGAGATGGACCCGCCGGTTCGGCGGGGACAGTGAGTCCTGGTCAGAACTCGGACAGGACGATGTAACTGAGGACGAACCCGATCAGCATGCAGACCACGCCCAGGACGATCGCGATCTTCCCTCTCGGGTCCCCCCGCGAGTGGCCGATGAACCCGAGCACGATCGCGATCGGCCCGAAGATGATCGGGATGACGACCGTGGAGATCAGCGCGACGATGATACCCGCGGTGCCGAACCAACCTACGTCAACCCGGGGTTCGGCGGTCGGGACTTGAATTGGTGCCGGCGGCGGAGGTGCTACCGGCGTCGAGGGCACCAGGGGTGGAGACGACGTCTCGTCCGTTGCGAGGTTTGCCCCGCACTGCTCACAAAAAAGGTTGCTTCCGGGGTTCTCTGCGCCGCAGTCGGGACAGAACATGGTCGATCGCTGAGAGGGTGTGCTACTGGCCACTTAAACTTGCTGGTGGAGTGGCCCCGTTGGGATAGGGCGACGGAGCGAGGTTCACAACACGACCCTGGTCCCGCAGTGCCGGCAGAACTTCTTCCCCGGTGCAACCGCCTGTCCGCACCCGGGGCAGGTCACGGGAGCAGGACCCGCCTCCCGTACAATCCCTCGCACCCTGCGAGAATAAGCCTTTGTAGAGAGCAAAGCGCATGACCTCGGGACGTCATAGAGACCGCGGGTGCGATGGGGCGTCGCACAATACAGTGGGATGCGGTGTGGGACGCTTTTATTATTGCCAGGGGATAAGAGCATATCCTGGAGTTATGGTCATGGCCTTCTGTCCCGATTGCGGTACAACCCTCCCTCCCGGGGCGGAGTCCTGCCCGTCCTGCGAGGCCCGCGTGGAACCCGAGCCCGGATCCCTCGTCTGGTCGGCCCGGATGCCGGTCGTCACGAGTCCCGTCGTCGTCAAGCAACTCGTCATCGCCCTCGGAGTCGGCGCCCTATTCGTCGCGCTCCTGATGGTGGCGATGGGGGCGCTCTTCGCCCTGCCATGGATCGTGGGGATCTTTCTCGGACTGGTCGTCCTTGCCCTGGTGATCGGGTGGGCGATCCAGTTCTTCACGAAGGGCGGGCCGATGGGGGAGTTCGCGATCACGAGTGAGGGGGTCGGGTACCGTGCCGGGAAGGAGTCGAAGGCACTCAACCGGGCGACCCTGGTCGGGTCCGCCATTGGCGGCTCTATCGCCGGCACGGGGGGGAGCCTGATAAATATCAGCCGCGAGATGGAGTCGATGAGCTGGGACGAGGTGCGCTCGGTGACGGTCGACCGGCGTGACCGCTCGCTCCTCTTCTACCGCCGGACCCTGATCTTTCCGATCGTGCTCTACGCAACGGACGAGAACTTCGAGAAAGCGATCGCGCGGGTCAGGCAGTTCGCCCCCGGTGCGACTCTTAAGATTAGGGGATGACCGGTGACCGGTTCGACTCCTGTCGCCGGGGCCGGTCCTCGGTCTCGTCCTTTCGCTCCCGATTTGCCGACTGATGGGTGTACACGCTCCCTTCGCTGGCGACGGGGGTAATCCTGGTGTCCTTCGGATTCATGTATGATGCCGGGAGCGGCACGGTCGGACCCGTGGTGATCCGCTCGCGAATTCGCTGGAACGTCGAGCCCGTGCCGCTGAACCCGAACTTCCGGGTCATCGTCGCGCCTGGGTGCCCCTGGAAGGACCGGGTGGTGGTCACGGAGAAGGAGATCATCGAGGCGGGGAAGGCGGTCCGGTTCACGGTCGCGTTGAAGGGGACGTTCACCCTGGGACAGTACGAGGCCCTTATCGGAAGGAAGGAACCGGTCCGGCTCGCCGTGACCCTATACCCCCTCGCCGCGCCGGTGCCGACGATCGGCGTCCCCGTCCCCACCGGCCCGGGGCCGATGACCGACACCGTGGTGATCGCCCCCCCGGACTTTTCACCGGCGGCGTTCGAGCTCGCCCCCGAACCGGTCCCCGACGCGAGCGACGGGACCCCGATGACGGCGCTCGCGGCCCGCCTCACGTTTCCGGACCTCATCGTCCCGACGGACGCCGAGATAACGGACCTCTCCCGGCAGGACTGGTTCCGGGTCGTGTCCCCGACTGATCGTGTCGGCCTGGTCAACGAGCAGGCGGAGGGAGGTGGGAAGCGTGCCCTCTTCCGGGCACATGGCCTCGCGCCCGGTACGCCCGGGAACGACTCGTTCGACGTCGGGGTCTCGGTGCGGGTCGCGGGGCGCGTGGTCGGGCACCGGACGACCCTCACCCTCGTGCCGAAGAAGACCTACGTCCTGCGGGTCTCGGCGGACCACCTCTCGGTCTCTCGGGGGCGCCCCGCCGCCTTCCACGCCCTCCTGCTTGAGGAGACGGCACCCGGGAAGGAGGTGCCGGTCCCGAAGGCCGTCCTGGTGACGGGGTTCGACCCCCGCGGGGGTCCGTCGCTCGACCCCTTCGATCCCGGGAGCGTCGTCGTGATCGTCGCACGCCTTGACCCGGGACCCGGCGCGACCCTCGGCGAGCGGGAACGGAGCGCCACTATCCGGTTCGACGCGGTCTCGGTCGACGGCGTGGAGTAATGCGACGAAGGATTTCTGGGCACGTTTTTTGTTACCGGGAATGTAGGGGTCACGGTCGCCCGGGTCGAGGTCTCTCCCACGGATGCGACCACCTCGAGAACGACGGGGGAGGACGGGAGTGCACCCTCTGCAGAGACCGTGGTCGAGAGGGGGCTCGCCCCACCGGGCGGGGTGACCAGGACGCCGCTCGCCGGTGGAACGGTGACCGCGATCGACGCCCCGGGGGCCGGTTGGGGTGCGCTGTTCCCGGTCCGCTTCCAGATGGTCACCGTGAGCGGGGCCGGCTGGTCGGGGGCGACGACGAGCCGATCGCTGCTCAGCTGGAGGATGTTCGTGACCTTCTCCTTCTTCTCCTTCTCTCCGGTCTTCCCCTTCCCGCCGATGACCTTCGCACCCGCGAACCCCACCGCCCCCAGCACGGCAAGGGCCCCGACGACGACCACTCACGGGACATCGCCATCGTCCTGGGGCGGGGTGGTTGTCGGGCTGGCCCGCGTGGGAGTGGCGGAGGCGGGGGCGTCGGCACAGGAGCCCCTGGCAAAGCCCGATGGGGGGTCACCGTACATCCCCGAGAAGTATGCGCTCGGGCCGCGGGTCAGCACGAACTCGAACGACTTCGAACCGGGGGTATACACCAGGAATGTATCGGCGGTCTCCGACTTCCACTCACCCTCACCCGTGGTCGACGTCCACCACCAGGAATACTCGACCCGCATCTCGACATGGTTGGTCCAGTTCCCGTTGCAGGTGTGGAACTGTCCGACCTTCACGTCGTCGATCCGGACCTTCGTCTCCCCTTCCTGGAGCATGGCCAAGTAGTCCTCCTTTGCCGATTCGATCTCCGCGTCCGTCGGAAGGCGGGGCCACTCCGGGTCGTAATCCTGCTGCTCCCGACGCACTCGTGAAACCCGGGTTGAGGCGTCGTGTCGGGGTCCCAGTGGCAGAGGGCGTGCGCCGGCGGGGCTATCAGGAGGAGACAGAGGAGACAGAACCAGGTCCGGCGGTCCATACCGGTTCATGGCGAGGGCAATGGAAAATTCTGGCGATCCGGTGCCGGGCGGATGCCCCTGGAGGTCTCGTGCCGGTCACCCGGCGGCACCCGGTCCGAACAGCACCCTCGCGACGAGGAGCGCGGCGATGTACGCGCCGGCGCCGCCGAGGATGACCTGGGTGACGTCTCCGTCCGAGAGGACGGCGGCGATCACCGCTCCGGCGAGGGCGACTGCCGAGACCCCGATGTAGACCAGGACCTGGCGGTTGATATGGAGACGAAACCCCGTCCGGATAGACCTCTCCGGGGCCACCGGTTCATTCCCCCGGGGTCCCGGACACCACAAGCCCGATCCCGGTTCCGGTGATCGCGCAGGTCACCGGACCCTCCCGGGGAGCGCCCGCCCCAGGACGGATTGCGCGTGTTCGGCCGTCCCGTCGGGGAACGAGAGGGAGAGCTCGCCCCCGGTATGGACAAACGTGACCCGGTCGCCCCGCCTCCGGCCTCCGGGCTCGACCCGGACCTCCCGGATCGCCCCGAGGGGGATGAAGAAGCTGACGTCCGGCTCGAGAAGGCATGAGACCCCGGTCGCGGCGCGTCGCTGCCAGGGTGCGTCCCCCCGCCCCGCCTCTTCCCCCTGCCGCCATTCCCGGCCTGCGGCCCGTGCCTCCCTCTCGCGGGCATCGAGCCATGCCCCGGCCTCGTCCCCCTCGTTCTCCTCGATCAGGCAGTAGACGACCCGGCGGTCGGTCACGACCAGGTCCCAGACGTACTGGAACCCGAAACCATCGACCTGGGGCTCGCTCCCGTACGGAATGACACCGAGCGCCGTCTCTGTGGTTCCCATGGCAGGCTCGACGAGGGAGAAGAGGGCGTTCCGGGCTGGGAAGAAGGTGCCCAGCTCGAAGTAAAGTGTCAGGACCTCGTCCGGTGTCCGGACCAGGATCTGCTCCGTTCCGGTGTCGCCGTCACGCTCGCCGCGCACGTAGACGATCGCGTCGCGGACGACGACCCGGTTCCGGGGGTCCTCCGCGAGGACATCCCCCGGATTCATGGCCCAATAGGCCTCCCACGGGCGCTCCGAGACCCCGTTTGCGTCGAACGACGGACGCGTGGTTCCAGTTTCGCCGCCTGTTGTCCAGAGTTCCGAGGCTTCCACCTGTTCATCTTCGAGGGCGCGCTCTATCCCGCTCCTGGCCCGTTTCATCTCCAGCTCTCTCGACGTCGGCACGTACGCCAGGAGGCAGCGGTCGGGATAGACGACCAGCGTGCAGTTCCGGATCGAGAAGAGCCCGCTTCTCGTGTGGGCGAACGGGACCACGGCGATGGGGTGGTCGGCGGGCAGCGGAATCGGCGCAGTGGCACCCCTTCCTGCCGGCACCGGGGTCCCACACTCCTCGCAGAACCGCACGCCAGCGGAGAGCGGGGAACCACACTCCTCGCAGAAACGGGGCTCATCGGACACTGGCTATCCTCTCACAGGTCGGTCGGGGTGTACCTGTTCCTCGATGCTCTTCGCCACGCCGGGCTTTCCCGGTGGGGCTCGTTCCAGGGTCGGGATGGAACATGCTCGGTCGAAAGACCATGACGTTCGGGAGATGATAATGGTGTCTCGCGGTGTTTTTCCTCCACTCTCCATTCATCGAACGGTCTGCATCGTATCTCTTTCTCACGGGGTTTCATTATGATACCATGGAATAAATAGCAGGACGTCCCACGCGGAACTGATGCAAGAGTCGTGCACGGTCGACCAGACGGTCCGGTATCTGGCGAAGAAGTGGACGCTGCTGATCGTCCTCGAGCTCTACAAAGGGCCCGGGTATTCGCGGCGGTTCTCGGAGCTAAAGGACGCCCTCGCGGGGATCTCCCAGAAGGTCCTCTCCGAACGGCTCCGCGAGCTGGAGCGGGAGGGGCTCCTCACCCGCTACGTGGACGCCTCGTCCTTTCCCGTCCGGACCGAGTACACGCTCACCGAGAGTGGGCTCGAGATCGTCGAGGTGATCCGCGACATCAAGGCGTGGGCCCTGAAGTGGAAGGTCGACAACATCGCCTGCGGCGCACAGGACTGCCACGTCTGCACCCTCTGACGAGAAGTGTCGGCTTCCCACGACCACACGCTCCTGCACGGATACGAGAGGTGAAATCCAGATGAAAGTGACCAAGGTATCGGACGTGGTCTCGGGACCGAACCCGCACCACGTGGACGCACGCAAGGTCTACGACTCCCCCCACGCGATGGGAGTGGTGATCACGCTCCAGCCCGGTGAGAGCCTGAAGAAACATATCACCCCCGTCGACGTCTTCTTCTACGTCCTCGAGGGGACGGGCATCGTCGAGATCGGCGACGAACGCGAGGTCGTCGGCGCGGACGTCCTGGTCGAGAGCCCGGCGCGGATCCCGCACCTGTGGAAAAACGAGAGCGACTCCGTCTTCCGCGTCCTGGTCGTGAAAGTACCGAAGCCGACCGAGGAGACGAAGCTGCTCTGAACCCGCCGACACCGGGGGCGTGTCAGACCTCTCCCCCGCGCATATGCGGGCAGTCCGCCTGCGTGGTGTGCCGATACGGGTAGTGTTCGCACATCAGCGGGCGCCGCTGGGGGTCGTCGTAGACGCTGCAGGAGTAGAGCCCCCCCTCCTCGATCAGGTGTCGGCAGGGAATATCGATCACGAGCACGATCGTCTCGCCCTCCTCGCGGACCGTGACGTGGTCGCCGAACCCGGCGAGTGCCCGGATCCGGTCGATCTCGGAGAGGTCAACAGGGTCCCAGGCACGGGAATACTCGATCTCGAAGGTCTTGCAGCACTCCGCGCACCGGCGGCATAGCTCGGGGTCGATATAGGGGGAACGATTCATCACGGCCTCTCCGGCAACCTGCCCAGGAAGGGTGAAGCAGCGGGGAACTCAAACCTTCCCTTCGTGCCGGCACTTTTTTCTCCTGCAACCGCCGACCCCGGTGATCGATGGCAGCGGGGGTGGCGACCTGGTCCTGATCGACGCCTGTTTCGCGGGCGATCTACCCGAGGGGGACATGCGCCACCTGGAGCTCGCGGGCGTGGACGTCCTGCTGGCGCGGGTTCGAGGGCGGTTCTACGCTATCAGTGACCGATGCGGGCACGAGGGCGCCCGCCTCTCTGCCGGGCGGCTCGAGGGCACGGTGGTCACCTGCCCTGCGCACGCCTCCCGGTTCGACCTGGCGACGGGAAGGGCGATCTCCGGCCCGGCGATGGGTGCGCTGGCGGGGGTCGGGGGTCTCTCCCCCCGGGTCCGGGCGCTCGTCCGCGAGAAGGCGTCCGAGATGGCGCGGGCCCTGGTGGACGACCTTCAGGTCTACCGGGTGATCGTCGAGGACGGGCGGGTCCTGGTCGAGGTCTAGAGGGGGGCCGCCCAGTCAGCGCCCCATGCCGGCCGCGCGGAGCCAGCCCCGGACGACCGTGGCGTCACGGTCGCGGAGGAGGTCTTCGAGCCGTTCCTCCAGCTCCACCGGCCGGTCCTGCCGGGGGTCGTCGGGCCCTACGAGCGGGGCGTGGGACTCGCCAGACCCGTACGCCCCAGTGACCGGGTCGACCGAGACCTCGAGTGCGTGCTTGGCGGCGATCGACGGAATTCGTCTCCAGCCCCCGGTCTTCCGGTCGCGGACCACCTGGATGCCGCTCCCATACGCCTTAATCAACTCGTGGATATGCGTCACCTTGTTCTCGTCGATAAGGAGGCGGCAGGCCTCTGCCTCGCGCTCCTCGACCCGGGCGTCTCCCTCATCCCCGGAGACGAGCTCGATGAGCCGTGCCGAGGCGTCCCCGGTCCAGGTCGCCTTCGGGCGCATCGCTCGCCCGCGGAGCTGGAGCCACGCCGTCACGTCACGGGTGGCGGTCGCATCGATCAGGACGTTCGGATGGTGAACGTTCCACCCGGTGCGAGCCCAGGACGAGACGATCACCACGTTCACCGGGAAGACCCGGGCATCGACAACGCGGGCAACCAGGTCGTAGAAGAACGCCCGCCGCTCGCCACCGGTCATCAGGACCACGCAGTAGTCGCGCACCGTGCCGTCCGAGCGGCGGACCCCTCCCACCCGCCCGGCGTCGAACCGCTGGGCGACGAGGGCGTAGTCGAAGAAGGTCTCGATCCACCGCCGGACGTGGTGGTGTCTAGGCGAGAGGCGCTCGAGGAGGCGGTCACCCGTCGGCCCGAGACGGGCACGCCGGACCTGGCGGCGGAGCGGCCCGAGCACCTTCCTGCCGAACTCCGCCGGGCGCGGCGCCCGGACCCCGGTCATTCCGGCCATATAGGTCGCGAGCCGGCGGTCGAGGTTCTCCGCGACCTCGACGCGGACCTCTTCGGGAAGGTCGAGACCCCGGGTGATCAGGGCGAGCAGGGACTCCCCCATCCCCTGCCGCACCACGACCTCCCGGACATGGGCCGCGATCCGGGCGTGGGGAGGCGGGTCCCCGTCCAGGGGGAGGTAGAGCTCGCCCGAGACCACCCCCATCGGAGTGATGCCCGGCTCGCCCAGGAGCTCCGTGAAGAGCCCCCCGACGCCGGCATACCCGGGGGCGGGCAGCGACTCTCTCCAGCGGACCCTCGCGGCCTGGTCGAAGACGATCGCAGCGGGAACCTCCCGCGCCGAAGACTCCGCCCGGAGGACGGCGCGGACTGTGTCGACCCGCCCCTCGCCCATCCGATGGTAGAGGCCGCGGAGCGTCGGATTTAGCCCCGCGATGCTGAGGCCGAGCAGGTCCCGGGTCCGCCCGACCCGGTCCGGCCCCGTGATGGTCCGCGCGCCGCCTATCCGGCGGGTCCCGAACCCGTCCGCCAGGAGCCGGGCGGCGATACGCTCGTCCCGGACGAGGCCTGAGAGCTCACCCCGTACCTGATCGAGGCCTGAGAGGAGGGCCCAAAACTCGTCTGCGCGGTCCGGTGCTGCCGCCGTCGCCGCCTCCTCGTCCGAGAGGTCGAGGGCGATCTGGATGATCGTGAGCATCGGCGCGGCACTCGCACCGGTACCCCCGTCCTTCTCCCAGCGCTCGAACCGATGGACAAGCGCCTCGTCACGGTCTGAACGGCCGGCCGCGAGCCCAAGCACGTCGCGGGCGATCGCAAGCCGTTCGGCCGCCGGCACCGAGGCGAAGGCGGCCCGGGTCCAGGCGGGCCCGAGAAGACGGAGGAACCGGGCGAGTTCGTCACGATACTCACCGAGCAACTCCACGATCCGCCGCTCCCGGTCCGAGTAGGCGAACGGGACCCCGAACTCGGTGTACGGCGCGAGGAACCCGCGCGCGATCAGGTCCACCGGCGGGATCGTAAAGGCGAGCTCGAGCCCCAGGAGGGAGAGGGCCTTCCGATGGCCCTCGGCCGTCCCGGAGAAGCCGATCACCCCCCGAAGGCTGCCGTCCCCGAGCCAGTCCATGAAGACACGCACGACGTCCGCGGTGACCGACCGTTCGTCCTCCGCCACCTTGTGGACCTCGTCGAGCAGGACGTACAGGACCCCGTTCCCCTGGAGGAAGACCTCAATCGAGTTGACGTCGAACCCTCCCTTTCCGACCCCGGAGCCGAGGGACGCGAGCGATGCGTAGGTCATCACCAGGACCGCCGGACGGGCGCCGGGCCGATGACGGTCGGTGTCGAGCTCGGCGGGGGTCCCGGCATGGACCGCGTCGACGGAGAGCCGGAGGCCGACGGGCGAAGAGGTGAGTTCACCCACCCACTGCTGGACATAGTTGGCGGTCGGCACCAGGACCAGGACCGTCTCTCCCGGGGCGAGGGTCTCGAGCCAGTCCTGGATGCACATCATCCCGACCAGGGTCTTGCCGCTCCCGGTCGGCGCCTCGATCACCTGGCCCCGGTAGCCGCCGGACCGATAGACCTCGAACGCCTCCCGCTGGTACGGGCGGGGGACCGAGGATCCGATCAGGTCGAACCGGGGCCAGGCGTCGAGCGGCGTCCTCCCTGTCGGAGGACCGGTCAGCTCGGCGGCGACTTCGACGAACCTGTCCGCCATCGCCGGCCCGCAGCCGGCAAACCGGGCGAAGAACTCCTGGAAGGCAGCTGCCCGCGAGCGGATCGCCGAGAGGCCGGGAAAGCCACCCTGATCGAACTCGCGGTAGAGCCGGTCGCCCAGCACCGCCCGGAGCCCCTCCTGGTCGGGGTTGACCCGATGGTAGACCCGGCGCGTCACCAGGAACCGGCCGTCCGCCACCCTGCGTACAAAGCCGGCTGCCACCAGGTCGTCCAGCACCGCGGCAACGACCGGTCTTTGGGCGAGGGCCATCACGTGCAGGTCGTTGGTCCGCTCGGTGACGGAATCGAGTTGAAGCGGCCCGGCTGCGTCCTCAAGGACGCCCATCACCAGGTCGGGCAGGACGCGGCGGCGGGAGGCCCGGTCCAGGGTGAGGACGAGCGGGACCGCACGGGGTGCGTCAGACCGCATCCGGACCAGGTGCCGGTGGAGGACGACCAGGTTCTCGAGTGAACGCAGGATGAGACCGGTCGACCCCGACCGGAGGGCGTTCCTGAGGATCCCGAGGGTCCGGCCCTGGTACCGGGCGAGGAGATAGAACCGGCTGCGCATGCCTGCCTGGTCCCCGTCCCGGCGGGCCTCCTCGAACCCGTCGAGGACCGAATCAGCGAATGCGCCTGCGTCCCAGTAGTCCGGGGCCTGTGCCCCGGGCAGTGGCAGGCGGCAGACGAGGGTGGGTCTCGCCATCTCAGCCCTCCTCGCCGCCGTCATGCCCGACCAGCACGTCCGGTTCGAGTCCTGTCTCAACCCGGGGGACGTCTCGCTCTTCGGCGGCCGCACCGGCCCTTCCCCGCCGGACGAGAGCGACCCAGATCCGCTCGATCAGCTCGCGGGGGCTGTACGGCTTCGTGACGTAGTCGTCGGCGCCGGCCCCGATTCCCCGCTCGATCTCGTCAAGGCCGTTTCTCGCCGAGAGAATCAGGACGACGGGCGCCGTATCGACCGGCTGCGAGGCGAGGTCGCGGACCAGCTCGAGCCCGTCCCGGTCCGGCAGCATCAGGTCCACGACCACGACGTCGGGCCGCCGTCGAAGGACCAGCTCGAGCCCGGTCGCCGCATCGCCGGCGGCCTGCACCCTGAACCCCGCTCGCTCCAGCTTGATCCGGACGACCCGGCGGACATCGGGGTCGTCGTCGATCACCACGACGCACAATGGAATGATGAGCACCTTCCCGTTGGCAAGGTAGGGCTCCCCCGTATTAGTCGTTGCCCGGGGGGCGGGGGGGGAGTCCTCCCTCCCTGGTGTCCCATAATCACGCTGGGGCGAGGGTGCCCCCGTTAACGAGAGGATAGGTCCGACCTTCGAGGGCTCGGTTCGCCTCGAGGCTCGCGTCGTACGTGACGGTGTGCCCGTTTCCGACGATGTTCGTTACATGTGTTCCGGAAATCCCGCCGGCATCGACGAGGACCGTGAGGTTCGAGTCACCCGTCACGTTCCAGGTGCTAGTCGGGTCGATATCAAGGGACGCGTTCACAATGGCGCCCGAGAGTGTCGTGCTGTTCAGAAGCTCGGTCGTGATGGAGCTCGCCGCATCGGCGACGATCGACCCCTCCAGGGTCTCGTTCTCTGCCACGAAGATCACCGTGCCGCCGTTCGAACCCCGTGTGCCCCAGTTGCCCGCGCTCGCGTTCAGGAGCTCTGATGCGTTGCTCATGACCGTCACGTTCGATAGCGTGATCGATGCGTTCGTGTTCGTCACGTAGAAGGCCGGCCCCGTGGTCGAGGTCCAGGTGTACGACCCCCCGGTCATGGTGAACGTCCCCTGGCCCGGCTCGGCGTCACCCGACATGCTCTGGTAGATCATGATCCCGCGGTCGCGAGTGCCGGCAGAGCCGACGAGGGTGGCGTTCGAGAGCGTAATCGAGTTCGACCCCTCGATCACGGCCGCCTCGGAACTCGTGGAAGTGATGTTCGTCCCATCGACGGTGACGACGCCCGTAGAGTAGACCCCCGGGGAGTCGCGGCCGAACGATGCGACCGAGCCGTTCGTGACGTTCACCGTGCCGCTCCCGCGGTCGGTAGCGAGGGGTGCGGCGTTCGCTCCTGTCGTGATGATCTTCACATCCTCGAGCGTCAACAGGCCGCCGTTCGTTGCCATCACGCCGTGTCCGCCGTCACCCGTTGCGTTGATCGTGGTGCCGGAGAGCCTTATCGAGGCGTTCTCCCCGGTCGCGAAGGCTCCGTTCGCGCCAGTGCCGGTCGTCGTGATCGCCCCACCGAGGACGGTGACCGAGCTATTCGCAGCAGCGATCACGGCCGCGTTCAGGCCGAAGAAGCTGCTGTCGTCGTTCGACGTCGTGTTGCCGGACGTCTCGATCGTCGGGTTGACGAGGGTCAGGTTTCCGCCGTTCCTGACATAGACGGCCGAGACATTGTCGGCGCTCGAGGTGTAGATCCCATTCTCCTCCAAGGCCGTCTCACCGTCCCAGGTGAGGGCGCCCGAGAGTGCGCACGGCGATCCGTTCGAGCCGCCGGGTGCATTACCGTTCATTCCACCCTGTGGCGGTGTCCCGTTCATCATTCCACCGGGGGGCATCCCTCCGGGAGGCGCGGTTTCGTTCATCGGCAATCCGTCCCAGGCGGACGTTACCTGGCCGGACATCTCCTCGGCGCCGGCGATCAGGCAGGTGCAGCAGCAGAGGGCACCGGCCATGACCGCCAGGAGGAAAAGGATCCTGGATGTCTGGTTCGATTGTGTTGGTGGTGTCATGGGTTCTTCTCCTGGTATGTGTGTCTCTGGGGGCACAGGCTGGTTAGAGCCTGGGCTCGGTGGGCGGGTCCCGATCCCGGTTCCCACCCGCATTCCGCCTCTCCTGTACCTTACGACTCTGTGGTATCCAGCTATTCCGGAACCCCTCTTTCCTCTCACCCCCTGGGATCAGAGTAGAAGGGACCCCCCTGGTTCACCATCAGCGGTTCCCCTGTACCTGCCGGAGTGTGAGCGCGAATGTATTATAAACTTTACTTTTTGTAAGCAAATATTGACTTCTCCTATGCATACGACCGTGGACAGCGCCAGACCTGGCGGTCGGGAAAGACGGGAACGGAACGAAGGGGATATCACCCGGCGGGATTGATGGAGGGCGCTCGGCCCGAACGGTTCTCTCCTTCCGGGCACCGGGTGGATGGACGCGTCGAGGGGCCACACCCGGTCCAGGCTCCGGGAACGGAGTGCGATGCGGACAGTACCGGTGCAGATTCCCGGTAAGGACCGAGGGCTCCCTCTCGACCGGTCGGCGAGAGGTGACCGGTCAGGCGTCCCGGAGGCTTCCCCGGGCTGGCAACCCGTTCGGGGGAGGGGTCCATGGTTCAGGAGAGTTGTCGATACAGCCCGATCGACAGTGGCCCGGCAAAGAGCGGACCCGCCTTCTCCACGAAGTCCTGGAAGTGCGGGGTCGCGTTGTGCGAGTCGATCGCGGCCCGGTCCTTCCAGGCCTCGATGAACGTGAACGTGGCGGGGTCGGAGAGGTCCTCGAAAAAGTCGTACGAGACGTTGCCCGCCTCGTTCCTGGACGCGGCGACCAGGTCGAGGGCGAGCTTCTTGAGCGCCTCTGTACTGCCCGGCTGGACGCTGCAGCTGGCGACGATGGTGATCATCAGGTTCTTCTCCCGGTGCCAACCGGCACCGGTTGAGCGTCGTATGGAGATCAGATAAGCCTGCTCCCGGTCGTGAGCTGCCCCGAATGTAAAGTTTATTTTACTTTACATCACACTGTTCGCTATACAGCGAAATAATGGCGAGCGGCATGAACATACGAACGATGATGAAACGGCTCGTGGGCGGGTTCGTCAGCGCCACCGGGCTCGCGTACCCGGCCTGTGCGGCGGTCTGCCCGAGGGGGATAGGGGGGTGCCCGTACCCCGGGCGGTGCTTCCTGTTCACGGATGCTGACGCCAACGCGGCCTGCGACTACACCCGGACGTCGGTAACCGGCGCAGTCACGCCGGACCCCGTCACGACGGCCTCACCCACCACCATGTCGATGGACCCCGTCTCCACGACAGCAGCACCCCCGCCGGCTCTCTCGCCGCTCGCTGATGCTGTGACGATGGGCTCGACCTGCCCCCTGCTCGCCGGCCTCGCTGTATTTCTGGTCGTTGCCGCGGTGGTCCTCGCGTTCCTCGTAACAGGCAGGGCCGGCCCGCGGGCCGCGAAGCCCCGGTCGGCGTTCGCCCTCTCGGCACTCTTCGGGCTCGGACCCGGGGAGATCACCGCGTTTCTCCTTTCGGGAGAGGCGGCGTCGGCCTCCGTCTACGCGACCGTCTTCCTCCTGGCCGGGAGCGTCCTCGGCGCCTGTGCCTGGCGCCGGGGGGCGGTGACACGGCCCGTAGCGATCGGTCTCGCGGTGGTTAGTGGGCTCTTCGGCTTCGTGGTCCTCGCGCCGCTGATGCCGATCGAGTTCGTGGGGCTCGTAACCGCCGCCACCGGGAGCGGTTTGGTTTTTGTTCCCGGCATGGTGGGGGTGCTCGGTGGGATCGCGCTCGCCCTCACTGTCGGGCGGGTCTTCTGCGCCCATATCTGCCCGGTGGGGGCAGTGCAGGAGCTTGCGTACGCTGCACCCGTGAAGAAGTATATTGTTGGTAACCCACGATGGCTCGAGGCCATGCGGTTCGGTGTCTTCGTCCTCTCGGTCGTCTCGGCCCTGGGATCCGTGAACCTGATGGCCAGCACCGGGGTCTACGAGTTCTTCTCGTCCACCGTATCGATCGGCCTCGCCGTCTTTGCCGGGTTCGTCGTGCTCTCGGCCGTCGTCTACCGTCCGGTCTGCCGGGTATTCTGCCCGTTCGGGCTCCTCTTCTCACTACCGGCCCACATCAGCTGGCTCCGCCTCCGGCGGACGGCCGCCTGCGTCGACTGCGGCCGGTGCGAGAGAGCATGCCCGGCGGGTGTTGCGGGAAGGGCCTCCTCGAAGCGGGAGTGCTACCTCTGCGGCCGGTGTGTTGACGCCTGCAAGGTGAAGGGGGCACTCGATTACAAACCAAGAGGATAAGCCACCATCTCCCCGGCCCCCCTCTCTGGGAGCGTTGGGGAGGGATCATCATAATTCGTGGTGGGGCTCTGGTCCAACACGCTCGCGATCATCGCGTTCTGGCTCCTCCCGGCCATCGCGCCCGGCTGGGCCGCACGCTATCGACCGACTCGGCCGACTTGGAACTCTGAAAAAGAGAAAGGGTATAGTGTCAAACTAGCCCCTAACCTCCTTCTCCAATAACTCAAGGATGCGCTTCATTTTCATTTTGTCGCTCTCCTTTCTGTGATTATATCTCCAAACATATTCACCTAAATACAGGAATAATTTATCTCTCCG
>CASGHK010000048.1 GCA_949320185.1 uncultured Methanomicrobiales archaeon
CGGAGAGATAAATTATTCCTGTATTTAGGTGAATATGTTTGGAGATATAATCACAGAAAGGAGAGCGACAAAATGAAAATGAAGCGCATCCTTGAGTTATTGGAGAAGGAGGTTAGGGGCTAGTTTGACACTATACCCTAAACTAACACCCTTTCCGAGTTCGATACTCTAAAACTGTCATCACAAACAAAATGGACCCAATATTGATTTATTTTCTAAAATAGGGTGATATTTGCCCGAATTCGCTCGGCATACCCCCGACCAGATTCGAACTGGTGTCGTCGGATCCAAAGTCCGGCATGATTGACCGCTACACTACGGGGGTGCTCATTCGCCTGACCACGACTCCAACCGTCCGGGGAGACAGATCGGGGTCACGTGGGGCAGGTACTATTGAATGACAGAGTATATGGGCATACTCCTCGGTGCACGATACACTCTGCCGGCACGGAGATCAGGACGATCAGGTGTTCGTTCTTGAGAACTGCGCGTTCTCGCTCCTGTCGCGTCGATTCTCGCGAATTGACGCCGTGCCATTCGATCTCGTGCCAGCAGTCTCGACCGATCTCCTCGTATCGACGATGGCGAAGTGAGACCCGAAATCGGCCCCTTCGATCGTCCCCGCATTTCCAATATTTATTGAAAAAGTCTGTACCCGTCCCCGGAAATGTATCGCAATGTTTTTATTATATCAACGAACGAATCAATCAATACGGCATCCGGCACGTGGCGATGAATCTCGTCACATCCAACCGGGTGCATCGGGAGGAATGGACCATGGTATCATGGAGTAAAACGGTCATAGCCCTGCTGGTCGTACTGCTGGCCTGCGCCGCAACGGTGGTTGGGGGGGTGCCCGTGAAAGAGCAGCGTCTGCAGGCGAACTTCGAGGCGAACGTCACGTCTGGATCGATGCCGCTCGCGGTGCAGTTCACGGACCTCTCGACACCAGGCGTTACCGGGTGGAGCTGGTCCTTCGGCGACGGGACCATCTCGCATGCCAAGAACCCCGTGCATGTCTACCGTCGAGCCGGCGCCTACACGGTGCGACTGGTCGTCACTGCTGGGTGGAAGTCAGGGCAGGCGGTGCGAACGCGGTATATCGTCGTCGTCGATCCTGATGCGCTTTCTGCGAACTTCACGTCGAACGTGACCAAAGGGGTGGCACCGCTATCAGTTCAGTTCACGGACACGTCAACGGGGGCTCCCACGCGCTGGAGCTGGCAGTTCGGTGACGGGACGAACTCCACAGTGCAGAACCCGGTCCATACCTATTCACGCGCCGGCCGGTACACAGTCGTCCTGAAGGTCGGACGGGATACTCCCGAGGACAGGCGTCGCACTGATGTCAGGGTCGCGGTGCAGTACATCACGGTCACCGATCCAAATCGGCCGGTAGTGGCCTTTTCCGTCAACCAGACCCGCGGCGTTCTGCCGCTCGCTGTCCAGTTCACCGATGCGTCGACCGGGCCGATCACCAGGTACCGGTGGTGGTTCGGGGACGGGGCGACGTCCTCAGACAAAAACCCGGTGCACGTCTACACCCGGGCGGGGACCTATTCCGTCAAGTTGATGGCCTGGTCGGCGACATCGTCCGCGTTCGTCGAGAAACGAGGCCTCATCACGGTCTTGCCGCCGCCGAGGGCACAGTTCACCTCCAACGTCACCTCGGGTCCGGCTCCACTCGCCGTGCAGTTCCAGGACACGACAGGAGCTGCCGATGCCCGGTCCTGGTCCTGGCGGTTCGGAGACGGGTTGACGGCGACCGAAAAGAACCCGGTCCATCTCTTCAAACGCCCCGGGAGTTACCGGGTGACGCTGACGATCACCACGGGGAGCGGTGTGATCACCACCTCGGTACCCCATTACATCCTCGTGAAACCGCCCCGGCGGTGAGGTCGGGGGTCAATCACCTCATTTTTTCCACGCGGGCAGAGTCGGGCCGGCGATGCCAGCACCCCGGGGGGAACTGCTGTAGATCCCGTACCGCCGCGTTCGGCCGGCCCCGGGTGGCGCAGTCCTGTCGAAGGGAGACCGAGCACCCTCACTCTGATACGCGTCGGATCCGGACCGACGCCTCATGGGCGAATAGGCCCTCTGCGCCGGCTATCGCCTCGATCGTGTCGCCGATCCGCTCTATCCCCTGCCGGCTGATCACCTGGACCGTCGAGGTCTTGGTGAAGTGCGCCACGTTCAGACCGGAGTAGGTGGCGGCGTATCCCGCCGTGGGGAGGACGTGGTTCGTCCCCGAGGCGTAGTCTCCGGCGGCGACGGGCGCATACGGCCCGACGAAGATCGACCCGGCGTTCCTGACCGCGTTCAACACCGGGAGCGAGTCCTCGACCATGATCGAGAGGTGCTCGGGAGCCACCCGGTCCATCGCCTCGACGGCCGCATCGAGGTCGGGAACGACCAGAAAACCCGAGTGCGTGAGCGCCTGGAGGATGATCTCTCGCCGGGGAGCCGATTCGAGCTGCCGTTCGACCTCCCGCTGGACCTGTTCGACGAGCCGTCGCTCGGTGGTGATCAGGATGCAGGCCGCATCGGGGTCGTGTTCGGACTGGGCGAGGATGTCGGCCGCGATGAACGCGGGGTTCGCCGAGCCGTCGGCGATGATCCCGATCTCGCTCGGACCGGCGGGGAAGTCGATCTCCGCGTTCTCGCGGAGGAGCATCTTCGCCGCGGTCACGTAGGCGTTTCCCGGCCCGACGATCTTGCGGACCGGACGGATCGTCTCGGTTCCGAGCGCCATCGCTGCCACTGCCTGGGCGCCACCGATGCGGTAGATCTCGGTCACCCCGACGATGTCGAGGGCCACGAGCGTCAACGGCAGGATGGGCGGCGGGGAGCAGGCGCAGAGCTCCGGCACGCCGGCGACCCTGGCGGGAATCGCATTCATCAGCGCTGTCGAGGGGTACGCCGCGCGTCGTCCCGGGACGTAGAGGCCGGCGCGGTCGATCGGCGTCGTCTTGACACCGAGGACGATCCCGGGCTCGACCTGTTCGAGCCAGAGGTCACGGTCCTTCTGTCGTTCGTGGAACCGCGTGATCCGGACCTTCGCCTCTTCGACCCGTCGGACGAGCGCGTCGTCCACCTGGTCGTACGCAGCCTCCATCTCCTCCTTCGAGACCCTGACCGATTCGATCTCGGGCTCGTACTTTCTCGCCATACGCAGAAGGGCCGCGTCGCCCTCCGTCCTGACGAGCTCGATCACGTCCGCCGCGGACCGTTTCGCCTCGTCGAGGTTCGAACGGCGCTGCCGCAACCACGTCTCCACATCAAGCGCCTGGAGCATATGGACAGGGTTTATCGCCGGCAGCGATAAGGATGCATCATCGCTCCGGGGCCAGGAGCCCGATTCGAGATCGAGCGATCGCTATCGTCATCATAACCCCTGTCGCACCGAGCAGCACGGACATCGGACTGCAGACTGATCAGGAAAAGAGAGATGGGATGACGCGAACCTGCCTCTGTGTACCTGGAAGCAGGGTCGAGATCCCGTCTCCCACCCATCATCATCGAATGGTCCGATCGTCTCTCGTGAGGTTCATTTTTTAAAAAGGGTGCGGACCAGCGTGTTCGCGTGCTCGGGGAGGAACCCGCACAGCGACCCTGCCATGACCGGCAACCACGCAAGAACCGACTCCCTCGAGATGCCCGTGGCAGCACAGTACTTCGCGAGGTGCATCTCGGCGAGGTCCTTCCTGTCCATGAAGAGGTAGTCCAGGTAACTCCGGGCCACATCCGCTGCCGGATCGCCGATCGCCACCTCCGCCCAGTCGATGATCCGGTACGACGAGCCGTCGAAGAGGATGTTGCCCCCGTGGAAGTCCCCGTGGAGGACTGCAAGCCCGTCAGGGAGGGTCGAGAGCAGGGATTGAAGCTGATTCCGGTCTTGATCGTCAAGCCCGGGTGCCACGGCGATGTTCCCCATCAGGACCAGCTTGATCGGGCGAAAGTGGGACGAGTTCACGCTGTGCATGGCGACCTGGAGTTCCACCACTCTGTCGATACATTCGCCGGTCCTTTCGGGTGACCGCAGCATGGTGTCCATGATGGATTCGCCTCTGACCAGGTCCATCAAGAGCACGGTCCTGTCGTGGAACGTCTCGACACCATAGACCCTGGGGGCAGGGATGCCATGTTCCGCGACGGCAGCGAGCGTAAACGCCTCCTGGAACACCTGGCGTGATGGTTGGCCCGCCCGGTAGACCTTTGCTGCGATACCGTCGCGGGCGTAGACGACCGCGGACATCCCGCTGCCGATCTGTTCACCGTAGCGGTTCGTGAACTCGTCCTCGCTTCCTGATGGTGCCTGCATCGACATGGTGGGATCAGTATCGGCCAAATGGTTCACCTTTTTTCGTGTTCCGGAGTATCCGGAGATCACGAGAGAGTACTCCCGGTCCCATCCTAAAGACTTCGATCTGGTGCACAGGACCAGAGAGCGGGTACAAAAGAGGGAATCGGATACAACGCGGACGTCGCCACTATCGGTCAGGATGAGCCGAATGGCACCACCACCAGCCCTCTCACAAAACCCCCCCGGGGTCGTCCCTACCATCGCGAGCCCTCCAATCGTCGCACCGGGATGAATATGACAAACCACAAATAGAATCGGAACCAGAAATGCCTCAAGAGAGCGCGATGGCCGGTTTGCCGGCGCCCCACGATGACTCCTGAAGAAACCGTGTCATGACCGACGAAACCGCCCGGGTATCAGCAGGTGCCGGTTCATTCGATTTCACGCTGGAGTCCGTGATCCTGCTCGTTCTCGGACTGTTCATGGGCCTCTTCGGTCTCCTTCTCTTCTCCATCACGTCCGGGGCACTCCCCTATGCTCCTGACAGCACCTACGGCCTCTTCCTCGTCATCGTGGCGCTCCAGGTGATCACGATGGGCAGGACCCCGATCGGGGATCTCCGCCGGACGTGGCTGGTCGTCACCGTCGGGATCGCGGTCGGCATCCTGGGGATGCTCGCCTGTTTTGTCCCCGGTCTGCTCTCCGATGTCGTACGGACCCTCGTCGGCGCCATCCTCGTGCTCGGCGGTGCGGTTCTATTGGTCCAGCTCCTTCTCGACAGGGAGAAGGCTGCCCTCTGGCTCGGTGTTCCCGGCATTCTCCGGCACCTCACGGTAGCGTGCGCGCTCGTGTATATCATGGCGTTCCTGCTGGGAGTCGTCACGCTCGTCCCCGCGGTCACGACCGATCCGCTCACCGCGGTTCTCCTCATCATCGACGGAGCGGCCCTCGTCTACCTTGCCTGGTGCATCGAGGTCGTCCGCACGACATTTCCGATCCAACCCGGCCCGGGCGAAGAGGAGCACGAGAGAGTGGACCGGTTCTTCTTCAACCGGGACGTCCCCTTTACGTTCACCACCGCGCTGCTGATCTTCCTCGGCGTGCTCCTCGGGCTGCTCGCCGTCCTGCTCGTCCCGGTCAACCTGGGCGTGCTCCCGTTCTCGCCCGACGGCCAGCTCGGCCTGCTCCTCGTCATCACGGCCATCCAGATCCTTGCGATCGGTGAGACGCCCCTCGGGCCGTTCAGGCGCTCGTGGTTCCTTGTCCTGATCGGCCTCGTCTTTGTCGCCATGGGCGTCGTCTCGTGCATCGTTCCCGGGTATCTCACCGAGCTGCTCCGGGTCCTGATCGGTCTGTTCAACCTTATCGGGAGCCTCGTCCTCCTGGCTGGCCGGGTTGTGCCGATCGTTCGGGAGATGAGAAACGCCTCTTCGCCTCCGGTCGAGCTTCCGGCTCCTCTGCGCACCCTTCTCATCACCCAGAGCGCACTCAACCTCATCGGGATCCTCTTTGGTATCTCCATGCTCGTACCGGGAGTCATCCCCGGCATGGTCACGGCAGGGATCCTCTTCTTCAACGGCCTGCTCCTCTTTCTCCTTGCCTACATCCTCGTCACCCTTCCTGCAGCGGAGTGAGTCGTACAGGAGGCCGTGCCGGCTCGTGTCCCCTGGTCTCTTTCGATGATCGGTCTCATGCCGTGGGAACATCTCCGAAGGGTGGTTGGTTCTGGCTCGTGAGATGCCGGCGCATTCCCCTTTTCCGGTCCTGGAGGGCGGCCGAAGAGCCGGGCACGATCTCGTTGCCCCGGTGTCGGTCGGAGACGGTTCGGAGGAGTATATGGGATCGATTCGTCGTCCTCAGACGAGGCGTTCGAGAGCGTGACGGTCTCGTCGAACGTGCACCAGGTCGTCTCCCTGTACGGGCCGTGCGGGGTGGTCGAACGGCGATCTTCCGTGACCGGTCCCGGGCCGTTCGGGAGTAAGGTTCGGTCTCCAGGCCGATGGTACCGGGGATCGCATTGGAAAAATGTGTGCTGCCTATCTGCGCCACTCCCCCGATCGGGTGATCGGATGGGGCCCGGGGAGGGCCATCCCTTTATGCGATAGAAAAGACCTATGCACGATCCGCCCAATCCAACTGGTAGACGTAAGTTCAGGTCTTTGTATGAACCGAACGGAAGGACGGTGCGCCGACAGGCACCACTACACCCTCGCGGACCTTGGGTGGTCCGCCGCGCACGCCGATGCTTTCGATCGCTACACTGGCCCATACGTTGCCGGTCGCGTCTCCTGCCGGCAGAAGAATGCGTGGGAGGTCTTGATCGAAGGCGATACGGTTACGACCGGCATCTCGGGGGCGATGAAGCGGCTCGGACGCCATCCTGCAGTGGGAGACTTCGTGGTCCTGCATCATCAGCCCGAGTCGGGCACCTCGATGATCGTCGATATCCTGCCGCGGCGGACCCGGTTCGCTCGAGGCGCGGCAGGGCGAGGGAGCACGGACCAGGTGATCGCGGCGAACGTCGACACGGTCTTCATCGTGACTGCTGCCGGTCGGGATCTCAACCCGCGCCGGACCGAGCGTTACCTCGCGATTGCCCATGCCTCCGGCGCTCGCCCCATCATCGTCATCAACAAGTGCGACCTCGCCGACGAACCCGCGGCGCTCGCCGAAGCGATGATTGCCGTCGCCGGGGGCGTCCCCGTGATCACCCTCAGCGCCGCGACGGGCGAGGGGATGGACCGGCTCCTGCCCTACCTCGAGCCGGCCTCGACTGCCATTCTGGTCGGCTCGTCGGGTGTCGGGAAGTCGACGCTGATCAACCGGCTCCTGGACCGGGAGGTGCAGAAGATATTCGGTACGCGGCCCTTCGACGAGCGGGGTCGGCACACCACGACCGTGCGGCAGCTCCACGTCCTGGACTGCGGGGCCCTCGTGATCGATACCCCGGGGCTCCGGGAGGTGGGGGTCGGTGTCGAGTCCGGAGGGATTGCAGAGGCCTTTCCCGAGGTGCTCGCTCTCGCCGGGGCCTGCCGTTTTTCGGACTGTCGGCATGAACAGGAGCCGGGCTGCGCGGTTCAGCACGCAGTCCTCGACGGCTCTCTCTCCGCGTCCCGACTCGAGAGTTACCTCCGCCTTGTCCGGGAGCTCGAGTTCGAGCAGGCGAAGGCGGAGATCGGTCTTGCCCGGATGGAGAAGAGACGCTGGAAGCAGTACAGCGGTCACGGCACCCTGGTCAACTCGGTCCGGGCTGCCCGGGACCTGTGACGGGTGGACCTCTTCCTCCTGTCCCATCCTGCTCGACGGTGATCTCCGCCCATCGGTTCGCCAGCGGGACCGCTCCGTACCCTCACATCTGAACCGCGGGATGGCCTCATCTCGAAAGTTGAAATAGAGCAACGATGATTTTTTATCATGAAAGCCGAGTCGTGCAGGATTGCCGACGGAGTCTACTGGGTCGGCACCCTTGACTGGGACCTTCGGACCTACCACGGGTACACCCTGAAGGGGACCACCTACAACGCCTACCTCGTCTTCGGAAGGGACCGTGTCGCCCTGATCGATACCACCTATCCCGGCACCTCCGACCAGATGTGGGGGCGGATCGCTCATGCGTTCGCATGCGAGAACCGGGAGATGAGGATCGACCTCGTCATCCAGAACCATATCGAGATCGATCACTCCGGGGCGCTCCCCGACGTCCACCGGCGGTTCCCGAACGCCCCGATCCACTGCACGGAGATCGGCAAGAAGGGCCTTCTCAAGCACTTCCCGGCGCTGGATGGCGCTTCGTGGGAAGTGATGAAGACCGGTGCGACCATCGACCTCGGGGGAAAGACCCTCGTTGCCGTCGAGACGCCACTGCTCCACTGGCCGGACAGCATGGAGACCTTCCACCCCGAATCGGGCATTCTCTTCTCGAACGACGCCTTTGGTCAGCACCTCTGCTCGTCGAAGCGATTCGACACCGACCTTCCCGCCCCCGTGCTGATGGAGGCGGCACAGAAGTTCTACGCCAACCTCCTCGTCCTCCCCTCGAAGATGCTCGTCAAGAAACTGGCCGAACTGACGAACATGGGCGTGGTCGAGAAAATCCGGATGATCGCGCCGGCTCACGGCCAGATCTGGACCGACCCGGCACCCATCCTCGATGCGTACACCCGGTGGGCGACCGGCGTCTGTGAGGAGAAGGTGACCATCGTCTACGACACGATGCACCACTCGACGCAGAAGATGGCGCACGCAATCGCCGAGGGGCTCATCGCCGGTGGCATGGACGTGCGAATGTACTACCTTCACGAAGACGAACGGAGTGAGATCGTGAAGGACATCCTGACGAGCAAGGGGGTGTGCATGGGAATTCCCACCGTGCACGATGCCCCGTACCCGAGCATCGGCGACCTCCTCTACTATCTGAAGGGGCTCCGTTTCGACCACACGGGCAGGAGGCGGGGTGTCGTCACGTTCGGGTCGATGGGGGGACGTGGCGGCGCCGTGAAGACGGTGGCGGACGAGATGACTGCTGCCGGGTTCGACGTCTTCGAACAGACGGAGTGTCTCTTCGTCCCGGACAGAGACGACCTGGACCGGTGTTTCGATATCGGCAGGCGTTTTGCCGAATCGCTGAAGAACACGTAACCCGGGGATCCCCCGGACGCACCCCCTTCTTTTCCCCGTCTCTTTTGGTGACGGTGCCGTTCGTGGCGGGGCGCGTCACCGTTCAGGGTTCGTGGGGTGTGGTGATCCCGGAGACGGGTGGAAACGGTTCCTCTTCGTCTGCCAGCGTCCTGTCGTTCGGCTCCTTTTGGTCTGGTTTGCTACCGTCCCTGCTGCGAATGCGGTACCCGTCGCGTGGCACCGAGAGTTCGAATCGGGCCCCCTCGCCGGCAACTCCGGTCTCTGCGATCTCGATCCCGGTCAGTCCCAGGATCTCTCTGCTCATGAACAGGCCGAAACCGGTGTTCTTTCCCACGCCCCGCTCGAAGATCCGTCTCTTCTCCGCCGTCGGGACGCCCACACCGTAATCCGAAACCCCGACGACCAGCCGATCGGTATCGATGCGCCAGTCGATCGTGATCCGCTCCGCCGATTCGGCGTGCCGCGACGAGTTCTCGAGCAGGTTGTAGAAGACCCGGGAGAACATCGGATCGGCCCATACGTCGATACTCTCCAGACCTGGAAGGAGGTCGACGGCGGTGACGGGTGCGTCCCGTATCGCCTGGACCACGACCTGACCGAGATTCTGCCAGCAGGGGGAGTGGACCCCGAGGTCCTCGTACTCCCGGGTAAACGCGATCTGGCGGGCGATCCGCTCGATCACGCGCCGCTCCTGGACCACGGTCTCGAGATATTCAGGATGCTCCATGGCCTGTTCCTGCGCGAGATCGAGCCACCCGGTGAGCGCCGTGAGCTGGTTCTGGATATCGTGGCGGGTGATGGAGGAGAGGAGGTTGAGTTTCATGATGGCGGTACGGAGAGCACGCTCTGCCCGGCGAATGTCGGAGACGTCGTGCATCACGCCGACCATCCGGCTCCTTGCACCGGTTTGGTCCACCAGCACGCGGGCGCTTGCCCTGACGGTGCGCGACTCTCCTCCTCTATTCAGGAGTCGGAACTCGATGGTGACGTCCTCGCCCGTTTCCGCCGCCCGACCAATCGCCTCGCGGACCCGTTCACGGTCGTCCGGCTCGACCCACTCGTGCCACCTGGCATAGAGGTCGTCCCCCTCATTGGGTGAGACCTGGAAGAGTTCGAATATGCTATCGTCCCAGATCAGGTGCCGCTCTGCAAGGTCGAGGTCCCACACCCCCATCTTCGCGGCGGAGATCGCGAGGTCGTATCGATCAGCCAGTTCCTCGAGAGCAGACTGGGATTCCCGGAGTTCCTGGTTCAGTCGGCGGGCGGTGCTGAGCAGGAAGACAGAGGGGACGATGACCGCGAGGGCGAGCTGGAAGACCTGGAAAAGAATGTTCTCCGGCGTGGAGTTCAGAACCGCGGTCGAACCAGGATGGAGGACCCAGGATAGGGCTCGAAACCCGAGTGAGACGGCGCTGAAGATCAGGGCGACGGCGAGGAAGAGCGGCAGGGCGCTCCCCATTCGCGGGTTGCGGATTATCCGGTAGCCAGAGTGAAGGAGCAGGGGGCCGACGACGATGCTCAGGAGCAGAACCCTGGCAACCGGGAGGTCCCCCCCGTATCGGAACAGGATAAACCCTCCCACCGCGATGGGAACCAGAAGGTAGACAAGGTTCGAGATCTGCCGGCCCTCGTAGAACTGGGTAAGGCCATCGTAGAGAAGAACGATGGCGAGGACGATCAGGCCGTTTCCCAGCGCGATGCTCAGGAGATCAGGGATCGCACCCCGGAGCGCGACGAGCAGGAAGCCGACGGCCAGGAGCAACTGGTTTCCGGTGATCAGGAGGAAGCCGGGGTACGTCCGCTCGGTTCGCCAGTAGTAGAGGAGAACGACTGCCAGCAATGCATTTGCGAGCATCGTGGCGAGCATCAGGCTCTGCACATCGAGCACGAACTCAAGGCCTCCTTGACAGTACAGAGCTCGAGGGGAATGGTAATTATCATACCGACTAACGCGACGGACTGGTTCGGTGTCGTTCGGGTTTTTTCTCGTGTCCTTCTTTCCGGCTGATCACCGCTTCATCGGATCGCACGCATCTCATTCATCTTTCCGCCCCGAGTCGCGATTCATCGCGAGAGCTCGTACCGGCGAGCCGATGAGAGCTCTCATCTGTTTGTGTCATATCGTGCTTCGATCGCGATGGGTCAGCCCTGATTGTCTCCACACAGCGGGGAGCCGCACCCCTCTTTTCAGTTCAGGAGAAGCCCGCGGCAAGGTATCCGGTCACGCCGCCGGCAGCGTTCAAGACGTCGGGGAACCCGGCGCGCTTCAAAAGACTGCTCGCCAGGCTCGAACGCTGGCCGGTCCTGCACATCACGATCAGCGGTCGGTCTGTGGGAAGCTCAGGGTGGCGGGTTCGCAGGTCCATCACGGGGATGTTCACCGCCCCCTCGAGGTGGTGTTCACTGAACTCGTCGGGGAACCGAACATCGACCAGCACGGCTGTGCCCGATGAGACCATCGCGTGCGTCTCGGCCGGTGATAACTGGCGGACGTGGTCGATGGGGTATCCGGCGATCGACCAGGCATGGGTGCCGCCGACGAGGAAGCCGATGGTCCGGTCCAGGCCGACCCTGCGGAGTTTCAGGACTGCCTCCTTCACCTCTGCGGGGGAGTCGGCGACGAGGAGGATATCGTCGTCTGGTGGAATGACCCACCCGGCGAAGGTCGAAAAGTTGGATGTGATGTCGATGTGGATGCTCCCCGGGATATGTGCACCACCGAAGGTCGCGACATCGCGGACCGAGAGGATGACGGTGCCGGGGGATTCTGCCTTCGCCCGGAACTCGGAGGGGCGGAACGGACGGACGTCGGGGAGGTTCCGGAGGAGCACGGGACCCTGCCGGTTGATCTCGCTGCACCTGGAGAAGTGGTCGGGCGCCGGCGGCATGTTCTTCGTCAGGGAGGCAATGAACGCCTCCCTGTCCGTGTACGTGAGGGCACCGTTATTGCGACGTTCGTACCCAATGGTGGAGAACCGCATGGCTCCCATCGCCCTCCCGCAGAGGGAGCCGGCGCCGTGTGCGGGGAAGAGAAGACAGCCATCGGGGAGGGAGAGGACCTTCTGGTGCAGGCTGTCGTACAGCATGCCGGCGAGCTCGCGGGACCGTCTGGGGAAGAGGTCGGGTCGCCCGACATCACCGACGAAGAGGGCATCGCCGGTGAAGGCGGCGGCGGGTTCCGGGCCACGTGCAGCATCGGCGACCACGAAGGTGATACCGTCGGGGGTATGGCCCGGGGTGTCGAGGACCGAGACCTTCAGATCCTCGATAGAAAACGTGCTGCCGTCGCTGACGGCGACATGGTCGAACGCACAGTTGCCCGATGCGGGGGCGTAGATGGTGGCACCGGTTCTGTCAGCGAGCTCCATGTGGCCCGAGACGAAATCGGCATGGAGGTGCGTCTCAAGGACGTGGGTGATGGCGAGGTTCAACTCTGCCGAGGCGTCGAGGTACTGTTCGATGTCACGCGTGGGGTCGACGATTGCGCATGTGGTCTCCGCACCAACGAGGTACGAACTGTGGGCGATGCCTGGGACGAAGAACTGCTGGACGAACACCGTCTGCCTCCTGGATGATGAGAATCAGACATCGAGATGATAAAAGCATCCCGGTTGTATGACCTGTGGTGCGTCAGCTGAACGGATCGGGGGGGACTTGGCACGTGACACGTCATATGCTGAACCGGCAGTCTGATAACGAACCGAATCCCTTTGTATATCGGGCCGGGATAGTCTAGTCCGGAAAGGCGGCAGCCTTGAAAGCTGCTGGTGCTTTGCGCCTCGGGAGTTCAAATCTCCCTCCCGGCGTACGTTTTTGTTCAGGTCCTTGTAGGCCGATCTCCACTTCTCTTTTGCTACGATCTGACAAACGGCGCCTCGCTCGTGCCGGCACGAGAATGCCCACCACCTATGCGCGTACCGTTTTGCGGGTGACCTCCCCCCGGTCGCCATGGTTCTGACGATCTCCTGCGCTGCGAACCGACGGGGTGCGAGCCAGCTTCCGAGCCGGAAGACGCCTACAACTGTCAGGGCGACGAGCACGGCTCCAGACCACCCTTCTGACATATACTGACCCCGCCACCAGCGGTGACGGCGACTGCACTCGTCGACGATGGCCGGTCATGCCCTGAGAAAGCGTGCGGACGTATGAACGGGTTTGGTGAAACCCGATTCCATTACCTGAAGATTGTGCCGGCGATAAGATTTCTATCGCTTCTTACCGTCATCGTCGTAGGTCCCTACCCAGGTGCCGTCTCCGCCAGCTCCCGGCAGACGACCTGCGCCTGCTCGAGCACGGTTTCCGTCGCCGCCTCCTGCCGATCGGGAGGGTACCCGTGCTTCCGCAGGATCCGCTTCACCGCCGCCCGCATCTTCGCCCGCACGCTCTCCTTCACGGCCCAGTCGATCGTGATGTTCTTCCGAACATTCACCACGATCTCCCGTGCGATCGCCTTGAGCTCCTCGTCGCCGAGCTCCTGCACTGCGCTCTCATTCGCGCCGAGGGCGTCGTAGAACGCCTGCTCGGCCTCGGTCAACCCGAGCTCCCGACCCTTCTGCGCCGCCTCGCGGAACTCTTTCGCCATGTCCACGAGTGCCTTCATCGCCATTGCGGTCGAGACGGCCCGGGTCTCGTACTTCTTGATCGTCTCGCCGAGCATCTCCGAGAACCGCCGGGACTGCACGACATTCTTACCGAACCGGATCCGGATCTGTTCCTTAAGAAGCCGCTCGAGCAGGGCGACCGCGAGGTTCTTCTGCGGGATCCCCTGGATCTCGGCCAGGAACTCGTCGGAGAGGATCGAGAGGTCCGGCCGTTCGATGCCGGCCTGGTCGAGGATGTCGACGATCCCCTCGGGCGCCACGACTCCGGCCACGAGCTGCCGGATCGCATGGTCGATCTGTCCCGGCGCCGGCCGGCCCGGCTCGATGGTCCCGGTCTTGACAAGCGCGGCCCGGATGGCCTGGAAGAACGCGACGTCCTCGCGGATCTCTTCGCCGAACTCCGTCGTCAGGGCGATCGCGTAGGCGCGGGAGAGAAGGCCGACGGCCTGGAGCAGCCGTTTCCTCCCCTCCTGCTGCGCGAGGATGTGCTCGAGCGCGGCCGGAAAGAGCGTGAGCCGCTCGCCCGGCGTCCCCGTCGACCACCGGGACCAGTCGAAGCCGAAGAAGAGGTCGCAGCAGACTTCGTAGTACTGCCGGAGGAGGTCGACGGCCGCGTCCAGGTCCAGCACCGAGGTCCGCGAGCCGGCGCCGCGCTGTTGGGTGTAGATCGCGAGGGCTTCACGGAGGTTCTCGACGAGCCCGAGGTAGTCGACGATGAGTCCGTGGGGCTTGTCCTTCCAGACGCGGTTGACCCGCGCGATCGTCTGCATCAGCCCGTGCTTCTTGACGGGCTTGTCAATATACATGGTGTGGAGGCAGGGCGCGTCGAAGCCCGTCAGCCACATATCACGGACGATCACGATCTGGAAGGGATCGGTCGGGTCCTGGAACCGATGCCGGAGCGCCTCCCGCCGCTCCTTGTTCCGGATGTGCGGCTGGAGCTTGGCGTCGTCCGCGGCAGAGCCGGTCATCACGACCTTGATCGTCCCCCTGGTGTCGTCGTCGCTGTGCCACTCGGGGTGGAGGGCGACGAGGGCGTTGTAGAGGTCGACACAGATCCGACGGCTCATGCAGACGATCATGGCCTTACCCTCGAGCACCTCGCGCCGCTCGGCCCAGTGCCGGTCGAGGTCGCCGGCGATCAGGCGGATGCGCTTTTCGGCGCCGACCACGGCCTCGAGCGCGGCCCACTTGCCCTTGAGCCGGCGCCGGTCGTCCTCTTCCATCATCTCGGTCAGGTACTCGAAGTCGGCGTCGAGGTTCGGCTGCTCGTCCTGGTCGAGGGCGAGTTTCGCCTGCCGGCACTCGTAGTAGATCGGGACGGTCGCGCCGTCCTCGTTCGCCTGGACCATGTCGTAGACGAGGCCGATGTAGTCGCCGAAGACCTCGCGCGTGGACCGGTCCTCGGCCTCGATCGGGGTGCCGGTGAACCCGAGGAAGGAGGCGTTGGGGAGCGCGTCGCGGAGGTACTTGGCGTAGCCGTACCGGAGCTGGCCGGTCTTGGTGTCGTAGCGGGCGTCGAAGCCGTACTGGGACCGGTGGGCCTCGTCCGAGATCACGACGATGTTCCGCCGGTCGGAGACCTGCGGGTACTGCTCTTCGTCCCTGTGGAGCGAGAACTTCTGGATCGTGGTGAAGACGATGTGGCCCGAGGCGACGCGGAGGCGTTCGCGGAGGTCCTCGCGGCTCTCGGCCTGCTCGGGGCGCTGCCGGAGGAGTTCTTTGCAGGCGTCGAAGGTCTCGAAGAGCTGGTCGTCGAGGTTGGTCTCGTCCGTGACGACGACGATCGTGGGGTTCTCCATCGCGGGGGTGACGGCGAGGATGCCGGCGTAGAAGACCATGGAGAGGGACTTGCCAGCGCCCTGTGTGTGCCAGACGACGCCGCAGCGGCGGTCGCCGTCCGGCTGCGAGGCGTCGACGGTCGCGGCGATCGCGGCCTCGACGGCGTGGAACTGGTGGTAGCCGGCGGCCTTCTTGATGACAGTGGTGCCGCGCTGCTCGAAGACGATGAAGTGGCGGAGGTAGCGGAGGAAGCGGGCCCTGTCGAAGGCACCGCGGATCAGGACCTCGAGCTCGGGGAGGACCTTCGACGCGATCGCGTCGCCGTCGATCGTCCGCCAGGGCTGGTAGCGCTCCCAGTCGGCGGAGAGGGAGCCGATCCGCGCCTGGATGCCGTCGGAGATGACGTTGACGGCGTTGAAGGTGAAGAGCGAGGGGATGCGGTCCTTGTAGGTCTCGACCTGGTTGTATGCCTTCTCGATGGTGGCGTTCTCGTCGGCGGCGTTCTTGAACTCGAAGACGGCGAGCGGGAGGCCGTTGACGAAGAGGACGGTGTCGGGCCGGCGGACGTCCTTCTCCTTGATCGTGTACTGGTTGACGGCGAGCCAGTCGTTGTTCTCGGGGCCGTCGTAATCGATGACGCGGACGACGGGGTAGACGAAGGAGCCGTCGGGGTTCCGGCACTCGACGGAGACGCCGTCGGTGAGGAACCGGTGGGCGGCCCGGTTCTGTTCGATCAGCGACGGGAAGTCGATCCGCGTCAGCCGGCGGAGGGCCTCGTCGATCGCCTCGCGGGGGAGGTCGGAGTTGAGGCGAACGAGGGCCTCCTCGAGCCGGCCGGGGAGGATGGGCTCGTCGTAGCTCCGGCGCTCTGGCTCGGGGCCGTCGGGGGCGATCGCGTTGCCGTTGCGGACCTCGTACCCGAGCTCGGCGAACCAGTCGAGCGCAGCGGTCTCGACGTCGGACTCGGTGTAGGCCTGGGTCGCGGGCATGTTAGCGGATGGCGGAGGCGATGGTGGCGGTCGGAAGGGTGGGCGGGAGGTCGCGGGAGAAGAGGGGCGCCGGCATGACAATCAACAGATGCCAGATCTTCACTGCAGACGACGATAAGGGATGCGCTTTTATCGCGATACGTCCGTGTTTGTTGGAGGAATAGGGTTTAGATCAGATTGAGGAAGAGCGATAATCACGGAGGTTCCGGGGCCTCATCAAATTGATGTAAGACCGCCATGAACGCCTCGAACTCCTTGACCACTTTGGGCGGGGCGCCATGTAGCAGGTACCAATTGCCGGGCTCGCCGACGAAGTACGGGGAGTCGGTGAAATCAGGCCGAGTCATCAACGTCATGATCTTGCTCAGTTATTCCAAGAAGATGATCATGAGAAGTAATGGTCGTAAACATCTTTTTGTGTAATTCGACTACCGGGATGGCGACTCTCGAGATGTTCAAAAAAATCTTCTGGGTTTCCGCAGACCCTTGGGTGATTTTCGCAATATACTCCTATTTGACATTGATATCGTAAGTCTCCGTCCTCGCCGACATACCAATCAAGGTGGCAACATAGTCTGCCCGCATGAGCCTGAATGTAGCGTGCATCCTCCTCTGAACAATATTGCATAACCTATGCCTCAAGGAGTAGTATGCCTGATTTCAGACTCTGGGGAGATAAAAATCCTTCATCGTGAAAATAAGGCAGACGATTTTTTTAGAGCAGAGGCAATATATCACATGAATAATTCGGACTATTCAAGGGAATATTCAAATGCAGTAAAATAATGTATTACATAGTTATACGCTTAAAAACCGTAAATTTTGCGTATTTTTTCTATATGTCCACGGAATATGTAGATTGGATTTTTTGTTCATTTTCTGTTAAGAGGTTGTTAAGACCTCTTCAATCGATACCGGCGTTGTGACGAATTTCCCTCTGCCGTCAGGAATCCATCGGGGCCCGACCACCGTTTGAGATATCGCGAGGCCTCGACACGGGCGGAATTGGAATCACCGAGGTTCAAGAGATCGCGGCATTCCTGGTTGGTTAGGGTATAGTGTCATTTCAGCCCCCAACTCCTATCACCTAGGAGGGGTTCATGACCAGGATTGTTTGCCCGCGATGTCACTGTGAGAAGCTGTATCGCATGAGCACAGGACAGCGTCGATGCTCCCACTGTCGGTACGAC
>CASGHK010000049.1 GCA_949320185.1 uncultured Methanomicrobiales archaeon
CGGAGAGATAAATTATTCCTGTATTTAGGTGAATATGTTTGGAGATATAATCACAGAAAGGAGAGCGACAAAATGAAAATGAAGCGCATCCTTGAGTTATTGGAGAAGGAGGTTAGGGGCTAGTTTGACACTATACCCATCCAATTTTAAAACAACGGGTTGAATGGATACGGGGGACCAGTCGGTATGGATCATGAATTCATTGATGAGGTGCGGGCAGATCCCTTGCTCATTCCTGCACTCATAGGCGTGAGTTCGGTCGCCATCATCATTCTGAATATCTACGGCATTACGCGCGGAATCACCTTCGTGCTCCCCCACCTGTTTTACATTCCCATCGTCCTCGCAGGGTATTTTTATCCACGACGTGGTGTTCTGTTTGCCGCTGCCCTTTCCATCTGTTATTGTGCACTCTCGGTCACAGTGGCTTCTCCAACACCGATTGAACTGCTCTCTGCAATCGCACGTTCAGGCGTGTTTGTCGTGATCGGCGCGGTGGTTTCATACCTGAGTGGACGAATGCAGCATGAAACCCGGAAATTTCACCGCCTGGTGTCACTGGTCAGCTCTTCCGGTGACGCCATCGTGGGTGAGACACCTGAGGGTATCATCACCGACTGGAATACCGGTGCTGAAAAACTGTACGGGTACTCCTCGAGCGAGATGGTTGGGACCTCGATATTCCGCCTCATCCCCCCCGAATTTCACGAAGAGAAACGCCTCTTGGTGCACAGACTGCTGAAAGGGGATGTTGTCGAGCGTTTCGAGACCGAGCGGATAACACACGATGGCACACGTATCCATGTCTCTCTCTCCTGCTCGTCCATTCTCGATAGCGATGGGGACATGACCGGGATTTCAAATATTGCCCATGATATCACCGAGCGCCAGAGGGTCCAGGCCGAAATCCTCCTGGCGAAAGAACGGTGGGAACGTACCTTTAACGCAGTCCCTGACCTGATTGCCATCATCGACGAGAAGTATCAGATCGTCCAGATGAACTCGGCGATGGCAGATCGCCTGGGGATTTCCCCGGACGACTCCTTGGGAATGACCTGTTACGAGATCGTCCACCATACAGAATCCCCACCGCCGATCTGTCCTCACCGGCTGCTGCTTCAGGATTCCCAGCGTCACTCCATCGAAATCCACGAGGAGCATTTGCAGGGTGACTTCGATCTGACCGTATCCCCGATCCGGGACCATTCCGGGCGAGTTCTCGGGAGTATCCACATCCTCCGTGACATCTCGGAGCGAAAACGGGCAGAATTCCTTGTTCGGGAGAGCGAGGAAAAATTCCGGGAGATTTTCAACTCGGCGAACGATGCCATTCACCTCAATGAGCTGGACGACGACGGGCTTCCGGGATACTTTTTTGATGTGAATGAGGTTGCCTGTTCCATGGTCCAGTACAGCAGGGAAGAGTTGCTCAAGATGAGCCCCTTCGACCTCACGACAGACTACCATTCCCGCCCGCTCGATCAGATCATCGAGGAGATACATACGACGGGTTCGGCCCTGTTCGAGACCGAGCACAGGGGGAAAAATGGCGAGATCATCCCGGTCGAAGTGAACAGTCGGATCGTCGTCGTCCAGGGCAGACGAATGATCCTCTCGATCATCCGCGATCTCACCCGGCGAAAAAAGATTGAAGTGGCACTCCAGGAGAGCGAGAAGAAGTACCGAACGCTCTTCGAGAACATGCTGGAAGGATTCGCCTACTGCCGGATGATCTATGACACGGACGGAAATCCGGTCGATTGGGAGTATATCGATGTCAATCGGAAATTTGGGGAGCTCACCGGCCTTTACGACATCAAGGGTAAAATGGTCCTTGAAGCAATCCCGGATATCCGTGCTTTGACCCCGGAACTCTTTGACACGTACGGCCGAGTTGCCACGACCGGAATATCGGAGAGCTTCGAGATCGATTTCAAACCCCTGCAGATGTGGCTGAGAATCTCGGTTTTTTCCCCGGAGAGGGGATACTTCGTCGCGGTCTTCGAGGATATCACCGAGAGTAAACTATTCGAAGATGAGATGATGTACCATGAGCAGGAACTCATCAAGTATTCCAAGGCACTCAGCGTGGCGAATCATAAACTAACACTCCTCTCCAGCATCACTCGCCACGACATCAGCAACCAGCTCACTGCCTTGATGGGATACCTCTCGATACTTGAAGAGATGCCGCTCGGACCTTCACGCGATGAATATTTCCGAAAGGCCGGAACTGCAACGCAACGGATCTCCGACATGATCCGGTTCACCAAGGAGTACGAAGGCATTGGTGTCGTGGACCCGGTATGGCAGAGTTGCCGTGCACTCGTCGATACCGCGGCAAACGAAGCCCCGCTCGGAAAGGTCATCGTGAAAAACGAGCTACCTGTAGACCTGGAGGTGTATGCCGACCCGCTGATCGTGAAGGTGATCTATAACCTGATGGACAACGCCGCCCGATATGGGGGAAAGATCACGACTATCAGGTTCTTCACCCGGGACTCTGACGGAGATCTGCTCCTGGTATGCGAAGATGACGGCAATGGTATCCCAGTAGAGGAGAAGAAGAGGATATTCGAGCGAGGAGTCGGGAAGAATACTGGAATGGGTCTTTTTCTGTCCAGCGAGATCCTGGCGATCTCGGGAATCACGATTGCAGAGAACGGCGAACCGGACCGAGGAGCGCGATTTGTCATCACGGTTCCTAATGGAACCTATCGCTACGTCGATTGAAGACGACCCATCACCGCTGTTACAGCCAGCAGGAGAATCGATCGCCGGCACTGTGGGACTGGTGTACGATCGGTCCTTGCGTACGTCGGGCGTCGATCAAAGCGAGGGGCGTCCCGAGGAGCACCGATTTTCGTCCGCGCAATCTGAGATCAGATGGCAGATCATCCTGGTTGCCGAATAAAAATAGGTAATTACTCAGTTACTGCCACCCGAGCATATTCACCGAGCGTTTCAATCAGTTGATCAAAGAGATCCATGTCCCGGTAATTATACCTGAACTCTAGTTCCTTGAGGTAGAACGGGAACCTCGCCGGATCGACTCCATGGTATTTTATCAGACGTTGTTTGGCGAAGGACCAGAAGCCTTCGATCCCGTTGATGTAGACCTTCCCATTGGCGAATCGTTTACTATGATCGATCCGCTTATGCCGAAAGCCATAGGAGACGAGGCCGTTGTAGCTTTGGAATCGATCGGTGTACACAAGGCTGCCACGTTTCACTTTCTTGATGGTCAGCTCAAGAAGGGTCTCTCCTTTCACGTTCTGGACAACCTCAACCCGGACCTTTCCTCCTCGTTCCAGGATTCCGAAGACGGGTACTTTGCCTGCAGCACCGCGCCCCCTCTTTCCTTTTCTCCGGCCTCCGAAATAGGATTCATCGAGTTCTATCTCTCCTTTTAGGGAGGCAGCATCCTCAGCGATACTCAGTATCGCCGTCCGAAAGAGGTGATGAAGACGATAGACAGTGTTGTATGCCAGGCCTAGTTGACGGGCAGCTTCCCGGGTCGACATGTCCAGTTCGAATAACTTGACTGCCAGCAAGAGGGTTGAAAAGGGAACCTGAGACCGTTCGAAGATACTACCTTTACGAATGCCCCACTCTCGTCGACAACCATAGCACTTCAGCCGTTGACGTCGGATATGACCAAGATGAGTGCACCCACAGTACGGGCACTGTGAGTACGATTTCAGAAGACCGTGATCCCGGAGATAAGTCTCCGCAGACTCTTCATCTTGAGTGTATCGACCAAGGTCGATGAGGGTTACCATTGAACCACCTTTTCATTTCCTTATTTAAAGGTGGCACTAATTAAGGAATCACCGAGATCGATCGTCCTGGCGATGGTCGGCGAGAGGTCGAACCGGTTGACCGCGACGAGCACTTTCGGCCTGAACTGCCGACAGACCGCCACCACCCGTTCGAGGTCGTGCAGGCCCGATAGGCTCGGTTCGGTGACGACCAGGACCAGGTCCACACCGCTGATGGTGGAGATGAGCGGACACCCGGTGCCTGGGGGCCCGTCGATCAGTAAAAGGTCGCTCTCCGGGTCGTTCTCGAACCCGGTCTTCTTGACCGCGCTGACAAGCAGGCCCGAATTGCCGGCTCCGGGCACCAGGCGCGCATGGACCAGGTGCCCCCGGTCCGTCTCCGAATAGAGGATCTCCCCGGTCTGACGAGGCTGCATGCTCACCGCTTCGGCGGGACAGACGTAGGTGCAGACGGCGCATCCCTCGCAATGGAGAGTCTCGACCCGGAAGATCCCCTGATCAGGTCGAATGGCATCAAACCGGCAGTTCGCTTCGCACGACCCGCACCCAAGGCAGAGATCGGAGTCGATCACCGCTGCCTTCTGCCCAAAAAATGGCTTCGTCCAGAGGGGGCGCGGGTTGAGGAGGAGGGCGAGGTTCGCCGCGTCCACATCGCAGTCGGCCATCACCAGGCGTCCCTGCAGCAGGTGAGCGAGGGCCGCCGTCACCATGGTCTTTCCCGTGCCGCCCTTGCCGCTGATAACGGCGAGACGCTTCATGGCGACACCCCCGCCAGGTGGCGGCAACCGGAATACAGTGCCCGGAACCGTTCCTGCCATTCGGGATGTTCCCGACAGAGGAGACATCCCTGGTTCTGGATCGCAGCGAACTCGCGATCGAACGGGACGGTCATCATCACCTCAAGGTCGTGCTCGGCGCAGAAGTCCAGGGTGGCCTCGTCTTCACCGTCACTCCGGTTGATAACGACACCTGCAGGGATGCCCATGCCGGCAACCACGTCGGCGGCGAGCTCCAGGTCATGCAGGCCGAACGGGGTCGACTCGGTCACGAGCACGCAAAAGTCCGACCCGTCCAGAGTCTCTATCACCGGGCAGGCGGTCCCGGGAGAGGAGTCGTAGAAGACCAGGGGGTGGGTCGCTGCCCGCGCCTTTGCCGCCCCAATAACCGGGACCGCGAGCGGGCTTCCCGTGTCGAGAAGACCTGTAACGAGGATCAGGCTGGGAAGTGGGATGGACACACTGACCGTCCCGATCCGGACCGGCGACTCGGTGATCGCCCCCTTCGGACAGACGAGCAGGCATCCGCCGCAGGAATGGCAGAGCTCAGGGAAAAAGAGGACCCGGTCACGCAGCACCGTGATCGCGCCGAACTGGCAGAACTCGCCACACTTTCCGCAGAGGTCGCAGGCGGCGGTGTCGAACACGGGAACCGGGATGGTTACGTCAGTGGACTCGGCCGGTCCGGGAAAGAAGAGGTGAAGGTTCGGCTCCTCGACATCGCAGTCGACGAGGGTGACCGGTTCGGCGAGGGAGAGGGTGTAAGCGAGGTTCGCCGCCACCATACTCTTACCGGTACCCCCCTTACCGCTCGCAACTGCAATCTTCATCAGGCTCTCCTACTCGGAGCGCTGGAGAGCATTCTTCTTGAACTGCTCCAGGGCATCATTGACCGAGCTTCCTCGGAAGGTGAACATCTCGATGCCTGCGGCCATAAGCGCTTCGCGTGCGTTCCCACCCACCTGCCCGCTCACCAGTGCTGTGACGTCATGCGAGATGAGGATCTGGGCGGCCTTCGGTCCGACGCCGCCGGCCCCCTCGACGTAGGGGTTCTGGACCGCCTCAGATGCCCCGGAATCAAGGTCGATGATGATGAAGAACGGCGCGCGACCGAACCGCTCTTCGGAAAGAGACTCAAGTGTCGCGCCCTTCGCTGTGAAACAGACTTTCATGATTGATACCTTACTTATTACTCATATGAGCAGAATTGGATAAAGGTTTAGATACTACCAGGAGACGAAAAACCTCCCCAATCTCTTCGGTTGCCGGTTCGAAGGGCAAATCCAGGCTTCATGACAGACTCGGCACTACCGCCTCCTTTCAGAGCGGCCAGACGATGAGGATTAATGGGATGGCAACAGCGATGACAATCAGGGAGAGGGGAAGGCCGAGACGCCAGTAATCCCCGAACCGCAGCCCTGCGGGCTCCATCACCATGGCATTGGACTGGTGGCCGATTGGCGTTAAAAACGGGGTGGACGCCCCCACCGCGATGGCCATCAGGAACGAGTCCGCCGAAACGCCGATGCCCCCCGCAAGACTGAGAGCGATGGGGGCCATCAACACAGCAGTTGCGGCGTTGTTGATCACGTTCGAGAGCAACATCGTTGCAACCAGAAGCAGCACGAGTATGGCCGTTACCGGGAGATAGCCTTCGAGCCCGAGCAGGGAGTTCGCGATCAGCTGGGCGCCTCCCGTGGTCTCAAGGGCATGACCGACGGGGATCAGGGCACCGAGGAGGACGATGATCGGCCAGTCGATGCTGGTATAGATCTCTCGCAGAGGGATGAGTTTCATGAGGACCATCGCAACGGCTGCCATCGGGAAGATGACCTGGACCGGGATAATGGAAAGCGCCGCCAGGAGGATGGCACTACCGAAGGTCCCGATAGCGAGCGCAATCCGCCTCGGTTCGCCGATCTTCAGGCCTCGTTCGGCGAGTGGAAGGAGGCCGAGTGGGTTCAATACCTCGTGGAGGACCGACGACGTTCCCCTCATCAGCAGAATATCTCCAGCCTGGAGGGGAATCTCCTTGAGCCGTTCGGCCGATGCCCGGCCCTCTGCCGCCACGGCAATGAGGTGTACCTCCGACTCCGAACCGGCGGCGATCTCGCGGAACGTCTTTCCAATCGAAGGAGAGCCCCGTTGGACGGTCGCCTCCATCAGGACCAGTTCGCGTCCAATCGGCTGGTCGGTCGGCCCGATCGACTCAGCACCGGTGTCCAGGCCCCACTCCGCCAGGAACAACCCAAGGTCGACCGCGGACGTCCTGACTGCGAGGAGGTCGCCCGGCTGAAGGACTGCCCGGCGGTCCGAGATCGGCGACTGAGCCCCTTCCTGCAAGATCCACACGAGGTTGACGTCGACGTCCGACATCTCTGTGACCTCCTGAAGTGTCCGGCCGACGACCCGGGATCCCTGGGGGATGAGCACCTCCGCCAGGTAGTCCGTCACCCTGAAAAGGTCCTTCCGGGAGGCCTTTCCCCTTCGAGAGGGGACCAGGCGCCACCCCGCGACCAGGATGAAGACAAGACCAGCAAGGGCAACCCCCAGACCCACCGGCGTGAAATCGAACATGGTGAACGTTGCTCCGATCGCTTCGGCCCGGTACATTGCGATGATCAGGTTGGGCGGCGTCCCGATCATGGTGATGAGGCCGCCAAGGAGGGAACCGAATGCAAGCGATAGGAGATAGGGTGCTGGGGCATTGCCATCGGCTCGGGCCATCCTGCGGCTGACGGGCATCAGGAGGGCGAGTGCTCCAACGTTGTTCATCAGCGCAGACAGCGCAGTGACGAGGGCTGTCGTGGATGCAATGTGGACCGATGGCCGGTCACTCACGCGCTCAACAACCCGGGCGATCGCGTCAATCAACCCCGCATTGGAGAGGCCCTGACTGATCACGAGCACCGCAGCGACGGTAACCACCGCCGGGTTGGCAAAACCGATAAACGCCTGGTCCCAGGGTACCAGCCCCGTCACCGTGACGATGAAGAGAGCAAGAAGCGAGACGATGTCGTAGCGCAGGCCTCCGTGAATGAAGAGGACGAGGGCAAAAAGAAGTGTCCCGAAGACGATCGCCTGCTCGGTGGAAAGGGGAATCATCGGGGTCTCCTGCTCTTCGAAATCTGCAGATCCCCTGTGCTGTCCTACACAATGGGATCCTCCAGTCGATAGAGATGAAGAGTGAGCCAGGGATTAAAACCCATCTCATCATGACCCGAAAGGAAACCCGAAAAGAGGTCCCATCGGAAACTCCTGTCGAGAATGACGGAGTGAAGAAGAATGCGAGGGAGGCGATTCGAACGCCCGAACACCTGCGTGACAAGGCCCTCAACCTTGCGCCTTTGACCTAGCTCGGCAACCCTCGCGCCGTGTGCTATACAAGGTCGCCATCCGCTGTTAAAAAACTTCCCCCCGGCCGTCCAGCGAGACCGCACGGTAGTATTATCCCAAACCCCGATGACAAAAAATGCGCAGATGTGGTCCGAGATTATGCGGGTGTTCGCCGACTCTCCGTCACAGGGCCGGGTGATTCGATTCCTTCTCGAGAACGGGCTCGGTGTCAACGATGAGGGACGCGTGGTCTGCAACCGTATCGCCATCCCGGCGACGCAGGTGGCGGCGGCGGTCGGTGTCGACCGGAGGGTGGTGGACGCGACCGCGCGGCGAATTCTCGAGGACGAACGTCTCGGCCCGATCTTCTCACGGATGCGGGCGACTCCGGACCTCTCGATGGTCGCCGAGCATCTGGGGCTCTCGGTGATCACGGTCACGGTCGACGACGCCCGGGCAAAGGGGATCGTGCTCGGGGCAGTACGGGTCCTCACCGACCACGACCTGGCGATTCGCCAGATCTTCGTCACCGACCCGTACCTCGCCGAGGAGCCGAAGCTCGTCGTCATCGTGGACGGCGCCCTACCGCCCGGCGTGGTGGAGGAACTCCGGTCGCTCCCCCACGTCCGTCGGCTCACGCTATAAAGAGGTCCATCTCGCGCCAGAGGCGATACATCCTTTGCCGGGCGCGGCGCGGGAGCATCACGCTGCGGTCGAGTTCTCGCTCCATCGAGACGACCCGGTCACCTCTGAGCCGCTTGTCCGCATAGGCGACCAGGCGCTCCTCCGGCGTTACCGGGATGCAGTCGATCGGCTCGAGGCCGAGCAGGATGCAGTCGTCCGCGGAGAGACCGGCACCGGTATGCCGCTCGACGATCCGGGCAATGGGTTCACCGAGTCCGAGCGTGCGGGAGATCCGCCCACCTTCCTGGGCGTGCCCGATGCCGTGCGTCACCGAACGGCCGATATCGTGAAGCATCCCCCCCGCCTGCAGGAGAGAACGGTCGAAGAGGGTGTCGTCACCGGCGAGGGCGAGGGCAAGGGCGGTGACCGCACGGCAGTGCCGGACGACACCCTCGTCGCACCCGGCGGAGCGGAGGAGAGCCTCCCAGTCACCCATGCCCGAGCGAGGCGGCGATCGACTCGCGCCGGCGGCGGAGCGCGAGCAACAGGATCTCGTTGTCGAAATGTGAGAGCGGCGAACCGCATTCGGAGCACGCGAAGTCGGAGTCCATCGCCTGGTTGAAGGTGATGAGAAGACCACACTGGGCGCAGCGATAAAAGTCGTTCTCATCCTCGAACCGCTCCCGTGCCCGGAGTTTCTCGAGGATGGTCTCCATCTCCTCGGCGAGGGCGATGGGAATGTTGTCGAGCCGGAGGCGCCATAGATAGGTCAGCCACCCGGTCTCGTTATTCTTGATCCGGCGGTACTCCGCCAACCGCCGCTCGTAGAGTGAATACAGTGTGTGTCGCACCGAGTTGAGGTTGATCTGGGTCACCTCGGCGAGCTCCTCGTCGCTGAACTCTCCCTCCTCGGGAAACCGCTCGATCAGCAGAAGCCCTTCGTCGCCGATGAGACGGTGCAGGTACGCGGCGACGGCGGGCTGTTCCAGGATCTCAGCGATGGCTACCATCGCTCCATATATGTACGCACGCCCGTTATATGCTTATCCAGCCCGGCAAGGGCTTCCTTTGCCGTCGGCCCCGTCGCCCGCACCGAGACGACAGCCCCCCCCGCCGGGATTGGCGTGCCGGGGGTGGGTATGTCCGCGACCCACGGCCCGAACATGGAGAGGTCGTGCCCGACAACCAGGTCGTGATCGGCGAAGAGGATGCGGCGGACGGCGAACTGCCGGGGGGCCAGACGGCCCTCCGGTAGCCGGCCCTCACAGGCATCCACATGGAGCCGGACCAGGTTCAGGCCCATCGCCGCTTCGACGGTATCGAGCGTCCCCTGGAACCTCGGGTTCACCTCGATAGCGACAGGAGTGCCGCACCCATCAGGGAGGACGAAGTCCACCCCAACCGCCCCGACACAGCCACTCGCCCCCACGATCGTCTCGGCGATCGTCGCCATCTCTTCCGCCATCGGGTGATCGCATGGTGTCACCGAGCCAGCGAACCCGAAGGACATCGCCTCACTACCACGCAGAAGCTGCCGGTTCGTCGCAACCGCCACAGCGCGTCTCCCGTCGGCGATGCACGAGACCGATGCCGGTGTGCCGACGACGACCTCCTGGAGGAGGTACGGCTGGTCGGGAAAGAGGCCGCTCCACGCCTCGAGCTCCTGGTCCGAAGAGACGATCGCGTTCCTCCAGCCGCCCGATCCATGTGCCGGCTTTGCCATCGCCGGGTATTCTCCCGGGTCTCGTCGACGGGGCGCCCGGATGCCGTTGGTCTCAAAGAAAGTCTGAGTCGCTCCCTTGTCCAGGAACCGCGCGGCCACCTCAGGAGGCGTCCCGAGTCGCCGTGCCGGAAGGGTCAGGAGCTCGGCGCCCGAGCCGGCGAGTACCCCGTCGACAGGGTGATGACGCACAGCCTCATCCGCCAGCGCCGCGAGCTCCTCGAGCGTCTCGAACCGGTGGCACTCCTCGACAACCTCGACGAGGTCCCGGTCACAGAAGTGATCGATCGCGATGACCCGGTATCCCGCGTCCCGGGCAGAGGCGGCGATGTGCCGGGTGGCGAAACCGGCGACGAGGACCCGGGGGGTCATCTCTCCTCGGTCGGGCCCTCCGCGAGCTTGCCATGTGCACTCGGGATCACCCGGATCTTTGCCCGGGGAAAGTCTGCAGAGAGCTCGCGCCCTTCGAACAGCCGGTCGAGAAAGACCGCGAGGCCGGCGATCTCGGAGTGCGGTTGGTTCGTGACGGCGACGTTGTAGTCCGCGAGGCTGTAGACCTCCCCCGGCACCTTCTCGGCCCCGACGACGGCCAGGACACGGTCGTGGGATCGGACCTCGTCGATCACGTCGGGGAGGTTCAGCCCGTACATGGTGAGGTGAACGACCACTCCTCCATCGGCCTTCCAATCGGCGATGCACCGCCGCCACTTCACATCGTTCTCTGCCCGAAAGTCCCCTCCCCACCGGTCGACGACATCCGAGATGGACCGGACCACGCCGAGATCGTCGGCGGCCAGGAAGAACCGAGTGGCCCCGAGGGCCCGCGCAGTAAGGCCGACGTGCGTCGTGACTCGCTGATCCCGCTCCGGTCGATGACCGAGCCGGAGCACAGCAGCCTCACTCGTCATCGGGCCTCCGGGCGCGCACCACACCGTTCTCGAGCACGAACGGAAGGTCATCGGCATATCGGAGTTGGCAGGCGAGCAGGGACTCCTGCACCGACATCGGCCGGGCCCGTTCGCCGTCGAACGAGACAATGAGGGCATGCACGAGCCGGTCGACCGATGCCCGTACAGTGTCCCGGGTCTCACCGGTCGCCGCTGCGAGCTCGTCGAGGCTCGCCGGCTCGGCCCGGCGGGAGATACAGAGGTAACAGCGCCAGTCCAGGTCCTCGTCGCGCATCCATACAGGATACGTCGGGAGAGGTTATAGGACTGGTCGGTCGATACGACCCGGGCTGGATTCGGCGGCCTCTCGTGCCGGAGATAATCAGCCCTCATGGTCGACGGTGATGCGATTCCAGGGCTCCTCCGGTCACCGCTCTGAATGGCTGCTGTCGACCGGCAGGACCGGAGACCGGGGGCGCGGTTGATCAATCCTCTCGGCCATCGGGGACGTCCGTCGCCGTCTCTTCGAGGAGCCGGAAGAGCTTCGGACCGAGGAGCGCCCGGGCTTGTTCTGCGTATGCCTGCCGAATCCGTTCGAAGAGCCGGCGTGTTCCCGCTGGCGTGGTCCGGATACCCACCCGCTCGGCCCGGGTGACGAACCCGTCCGCCTCGAGCGTGCCGATCAGGGGCAGGACATAATAGTGGGGCACTCCAAGGCGTTCGGCGATCCGGCGGGTGGTGGGCAGGCGAATTAAAAGACCGGCGGTCGTGAACTCGAGCCCCAACGCCTTGTCCTCGACGAGGGCGATCGAGAGCATCGCCTCGATGACTGCATCGAGCGTCGGTGCATGCATAAAAATAGGATGGGATGTCGGACTACTTCTTGGTGCCGTGCTCGTCTTCGGGCATCGGCGAGAGGTAGACGAGCTCGGCTCCCAGGTCGGAGGCGATCTGTTCAAGTTCGGTCTTGCGCCAGTGGTGTGCGTAGACCTTCAGGTCGCCGCCGGTGACGGCGAGCACGATGTACCGGGGCTGGCGTACACCCTCCCCGACCTTGGTTCGTTCGCGGACATAGATCTTCATGGGCAGGAAATCAACTGATATACCAGTTGATATACCTATATGTTCTTCAGGTACTACATATACGTATGGATATGACAGGGAAAGGCCACCGTATCGAACTCGCCTCAGGCCTCAGCGCAGAGACACTCGTCCGCCAGGGTCTGATGGAAGAGATCGGTGAGGCCGGCACGCTCCGGATCACGCCGAACCTGAACGTGATCAAGCTCGGCGGTCACGGGGTGATCGACTACGGCAGGGCGGTGATGCACCCTCTCTGTGCCGAGATTGGAGAACTCTCCCGGACCGAGGACGTGATGGTCGTCACCGGCGGTGGCGCGCGCGTCCGGCATATCATGGAGGTCGGGATCGACCTGGGGATGCCCACCGGCGTCCTCGCCGAACTCTCGGCAAAGATCTCCGAACAGAACGCGATCATGGTGGCGCTCCTCCTCTCTGCCTGGGGCGGTACACGGATCCACGCCGCCGACCTGCTCGAGCTCCCGACCCTCCTTCGGCTGGGCCAGCTTCCTGTCACCCATGGCACGCCCCCCTACGGGCTCTACGAACACCCGGCCCGGATCGGGGCGATCCCCCCGCACCGGACCGATACGGGGGCCTTCCTGATCGCCGAGGTGATGGGAGCGCGCAGTTGCATACTCGGCAAGAACGTCAACGGGCTCTACACCGCGGACCCATTCACCCATCCAGACGCCGAGATGATCCCGGAGATCACCGCCGAGGAGGTGATCGAGATGAGACTCGACGACCTGGTCCTCGAGCGAATGGTGCTTGACCTGATGCAGCAGGCGGTCAACATCAGGGAAGTCCGGATCGTCAACTGCCACGTCCCCGGCAACATCACCGCGGCCATACGCGGCGAGCGGCTCGGGACCGTGATCAGGGCGTAAGCCCGACGTCAGGGTGATGAGATCAAGCCCACCCCAGGGCGTCGCTCTTTTGAAGCCCGGGAAGGGAAGGCTTTTCCAGCCGGAACAAGAGACAGTAACACGGGAACACCGAAGAACGCATGAGACGAAACACCTTCTACCTCCTCATCGGGGTCACAGCGCTGGTCCTCGTCGGGATCCTGTACGCCGCGATACAGCTCTCGTGGCCTGCGCTGATCCAGGGCGCTTTCCTCGTCGCAGTCCTGGCGATCTACACCCTGAAACGGACGGTCGATGAACCGGTGGAGGACGAGCGGACGAGTGTGATCACCCAGCACGCAGCGGAGGCAACGCTCGGGATCTTCTGGCTCGTCTTCTTCCTCGTCAGCCTGGGCCAGGTGGTGATCTCGTTCAGCACGCCGCTCGGGTTCCATTTTCCCCCACCGGGCATGGCGCCGCCACCACCGGAGGACTTCCTCCATGTCGGCAGGCTCGGCATCATGCAACTGGGCCTCCTCGGCCTGATGATCGTCCTGTACGGAGGCTTCCGCATCTACTACGCCCGCCGGTTCGGCGACTGGGAGTCGGATGAAGAATAAGATCAGGGTACACCGGGCAGAGCGGGAGATCACGCAGGAACAGCTCGCCCAGGGGCTAGGTGTCACCCGGCAGACGATCATCGCGATCGAGAAGGGCAAGTACGACCCCTCACTCTCGCTCGCCTTTCGCATTGCGCGCTTCTTCAACGTCCGCATCGACGAGATCTTTCTCGACGACGGGGCACCACCCAATAAACCCTGATCCGGGCGTCCTTTATCAGAAGAGTTCGTTTCTCTCACGATCCGGGAATGGGCTCGCTATCGACCGGCAAAGGTAATGTTTTTATGACATAATGTAAAATGTGTTTTACATATGCCAGAGAAGCACCAGGGCCTCCCAGGACGGTTCGCGATGGGGGTGGGCGTCCTCTGCCTGCTCCTCCTCGCACTCGCCGTTCCAGGGATGGCAGCAGAGAATACAACAGCAGCAACGGGGAATTCCGCCTCCGAGGAGACCACCTCGGCGGGGACGCAGGTGGCGATCGAGAGCACCACACTCACCCCCGGCACCTTCTTCACCGGCGACACCGGCACCCTCTCCGTGAAGCTGACCAACCGGGGGACAGCGACGGTCCGTATTTCGAAAGCAAGCGTCCGCTCGAGCGACTTCGACTTTTTGAACGAGAAGACCTACACCACCGTAGGGTCCCTCGAGGCGGGTTCGAGCCGGGAGCTGACCTTCACGCTCAGGGCACGAGTCGGCGACGGCGTCTACTACCCCGAGGTCCAGATCGATATGGGCGACGCAGGGTCGATCAAGTACGCCGTGCCGATCCGGGTCGACAACAGCCCCCTCCAGGTGTCGCTCGTGAACGCTCCCAGCACCTACATGCTGGGCCAGAAGAACACTATCACGGTCGCCGTCTTCAACCCGCGGCAGAGCATGGTGAACGGCGTTGTCGTCCGGGCTGCAGGGGAGGGGCTGAACGTCTCCGATACGGCGGCGTTCATCGGCTCGCTCGGACCCGACCAGTCCAGGAACGTCACGTTCTCCGTCACCCCCGCGGGGTCCACGAACCTCACACTCACCGTCACCTACACGAACGGGCTCACAGACAGGTCCACCGTCCTCACGGTCCCGATGACGACCGGTGATCGGTCAACCGCCGCCGACCCTGTCGTGAGCGACGTCGAGGTGACGAACGCCGGCGGCGCCTACACGGTCACCGGCGACGTCACGAACGCCGGGATCGACGACGCCCGCGTCGTCGTGGTGACGGTCGGCAGCCCGGCCCAACCAACTGACCCCAACCGGCTGTACGTGGTCGGGTCCCTCGAGTCCGACGACTTCGCCTCCTTCGAGCTGACCTTCAGGGCCGCCGGGGTTTCGACGGTTCCTCTCCTCGTCCAGTACAAGGACGAAGAGGGTAACAGCTTCGAGAAATCGGTCGAGATCTCCCTCTCCGGCGGGACCCCCGGCAACAGTTCCGCTGGAGCGAACAACGGAGCCCAGGCGGCAGGCGGCCCGCCGGCAGGCGGCCCCGGCGCGATGGGGGGCGGTATGATGGGCGGACTCCTTGGCGGAGGTCGGCCAGGGGAGAGTGCGGGGGCTTCTTCGATACCGGTGCTCCCGATCGCCGGAGTCATCGTCCTCGTGGTGGTCCTCGGCATCGCCTGGAAGAAGGGCTGGATCGAGAGGGCGCGCGGACGCCTCCGGAAGAAGGAGTAAGCCGGATGGCATCGACACCGATCATCGAACTCGAGGAGGTGACCAGGATCTACCCACTCGCCTCCGGCGACGTCGTGGCACTCGACCACGTCACCCTCTCCATCGCGGAGGGGGAGTTCGTTGCGATCATGGGCCCCTCGGGGTCCGGGAAGTCGACCCTGCTGAACCAGATCGGCTGTCTTGATGTTCCAACTTCGGGGTGGCTTCGTATCGCCGGAAAGGAGGTCGGCATGTTGTCCGACCACGACCTGACCGACCTCAGGTTGCGGACGCTCGGATACATCTTCCAGCGGTTCAACCTGGTCCCGCTCCTGACGGCGTACGAGAACGTGGAGTTCCCGTACCTGATGATGCACCGCCGAAACGACACCACGGGACGTGTCGGCCAGCTCCTCGCCTCGTTCGGAATCGACGAGGCGCTCGCCGCCCACCGACCGGCGGAACTATCGGGAGGCCAACAGCAGCGAGTCGCGATCGCCCGGGCTCTCGTGAACGACCCGCCGATCCTGATCTGCGACGAGCCGACGGGAAACCTGGACACGAAGACCGGCACCCAGATCATGGAGACACTTGCCGACCTGAACCGGCGGGGGCGGACGATCGTCATCGTGACGCATGACCCGACAGTGGCAACGTACGCTGACCGGACGATCACGATCCGGGACGGGAGGGCGTCATGAGGCAGGGCGGGATCGTCTTCCAGCTCGCCGTTCGCAGCATCCGCCTCAACCTCCTCCGGTCGCTCCTCGCGGCCCTCGGGATCGTGATCGGCGTGATCGCGATCGCCGCGATGGGCATGATGGGCGCGAACATGACCCTGACGGTCAAAGACCAGATGTCCGAGATGGGAAACGTCCTCGTGGTCACCCACGACGCCGGCACGAGTGGTGGGGGGAGTTCCGGTGGTGCGGGCGGCATGGGAGGGGGACCCCCCGGCATGAGCAGTGGTTCGAGCGAGGACGATGAGGATGACAACTTCATCAGCGAGTCCCAGTTCAAGGCAATCCGGAACGCGGTCGGGTCCAACGGCACCGTCTACACGGTGCACTCCTTGAGTGACGAGTTCTCGTCCGGCACACGGGACGGACGCGCGACCGTGTTCGGCCTCGACCCCGACGTGATCCCCGAAGTACTGGCACTCTCCGACGGCTCCTACCCACGGGGCGATTCGGGCGCACTCGTCGGTGCCGCCCTGGCCGAACGGTTCAACCTGACGCTCGGGAGCCGGTTGTCGCTGGGCGACGAGGACGAAGGGACGCACACGGTCCGCGTCGTCGGGATCGTCGAGGAGCGGGGGATGTCGTTTGACCTCTCCACCGACATGGCAGTCATCCTCCCCGACGAGTCCTACACGAGTTTCTACGGTGACGAGAAGGAGTACGACCAGGTGAATGTCGTCCTGGAGGATGTCGACAGTGCGGATGCGACCTCGACCTCGATCACGGAGAAGCTGAACGCCAGGAAGACCCAGGTCCGGGTCAGCGACGCAAGCCGGATGCTCGAGACGATCACCTCGACGATCGGAACGATGACCACGTTCGTGATGGCGATTGCCGGGATCTCTCTGCTCGTCGCGGCGGTCTCGATCTTCAACGTGATGATGATGTCGGTGACAGAAAGGGTCCGGGAGATCGGGATCATGCGGTCTCTCGGGACCCAGAGGCCCGAGATCCTGAAGATGTTCCTGTACGAGTCTGCGATCCTGGGGTTCACCGGGTCGTTGATCGGCGCCGCCTGCAGTTTCGGGATCGGGTACCTGGTGGTGGTCAGCCTGCTCGGTTCGGCCGACCACTTCTTCGAGTTCCAGAGCCTGGTGTACCTGCCGGCAGCGATGCTCGTCGGCACGGCGATCTGTATCCTGTCGGGTCTCTACCCGTCATGGCGGGCGGCGAACCTGGACCCGATCGAGGCCCTCCGGGCCGAGTGAGCAGCACGGGAGAGGACGAGGAGCCCACTCTCATTTTTTCCGGGCGCTGCGGTAGGATTCCGCTGGGCCGGCAGCGGATAAACGAGCGTCGTTCGGCCGTGCTTCCCGAAACGGTCGTTCGACCCGTCCCTCTCGAAAGAGCCGGCTGGAACCCGTGCCGGGAGCGCCCGTGTGCCACGAGTCAATCTCGCAACATGCTTTTCTTTCCCACCAAGGCGGGCGTCTCGATCCTGTCGGGTTATCGGGTTGTCGCGTATCAGCGGAGGCTGCCAAGACCGCTGAATGCTCACCCAGATATGGGGGGACCAGTACACTGCATCTGCTTAATTATTCTCATTGTGCAATATTGATTGCATTATTGCCCGGCAAAAATACTTGAACTCCGGACTGAGGAGTTCAACGCAGAGGTGATGACCTCGTGACAGGAGATCAAGATGTCGAGATCAGACTTCTTCCCACGCGGGAGGAGTTCCGGAGCTCCGACGAGTTGGAAGAGCCGAGAGTCGCTGAGATAATCCGGACCCGAGTCCTTCAGCAGAAGAAAGAAGAGTATTATCGCGTCGATGTCCAGATAAGGCGAAGGGAGGACCAGAAGCCGGAGTACCTGGTCGCGTTTCTGCTCCGAAAGGACATCTACCTGGCCGAAGTGGTCCGGGTGGACCTGTCGGAGAACTTCGAAGTCGAGAGAGTCGACTTCTCTTACAAACCGAAAGGCGAGGAGGGAAACGAACATGGTTTTTCTCGGGATGACCTCGCCCCCCTTGGCGAGGGTGCTCCCACCGGGTTTCCGGCGCTCGAGAAAAAGCCGGACTTCGTCATCGCCACTCCCGTCGAGGATATCCCGTCCGCGAAGAACGCGGTCAACGAACTTACGAGCTTCCTGACATCCGCCGGGTTCGTCTGTATCAAGCTGATAGGAAACCAGGCGACGGTAGCCGCGTACCAGCGATACCTGGCGATGGGTCTGCGTGGTTTCATCAACATCGGGCACGGCAACGTGGAGGGGATCGCCCTCGCCGACGGGTTTCTCTCGAACACCTGGTTCCAGGGGCTCGCCGGTACGCCGATCAGGCCCGCCGTCGTCTACTTCAACTCGTGCCAGGTCCATAACGACCCCCTCAAAGGCGCGTTGATGCACGCCGGCGCGCAGACGTTCGTGGGCGGAATCCTCAACCTGGGGATCGGGAGCTCCGAAGAGGTCTGTAAATGCTTCTGGAAGCGCGTTGTGAACTCCCTGATCGGGATGAAGGACGCCCTTTCGAGTTGCGAGTCGGAGAAGTACCCAACAGCTGGCGCCCACGGGATCAGCGGCAACCCTGGTCCCTTCGGAAGGTGGCACAACGACAAAGTCCTTGTGAGGACACATGCGAAGGTGGGGAGCCAGATGGCGTACGCCCTCTTCTCCGACAGCTCCTGGATCAACGTTCGGCCAGCGGCCCCGGACGGAGTGACGAAGGTCTTCGACCTCATGTGCGTTGCGCTCGCATCGAACCGTCACCTGGACGTCTTTGTCAACGAAGGGCAGATCGAACAGGTGACACTCAGGTGACGATGAGGAGGGAGTCTCGATGTGGTACAACGACAGGGCGGTCCTGAGGACCCATGTGAAGAACAGCAGCCAGATGTGCTGGGCGATCATCGACGGGGTGCCGATCACCGGCTGGATCCCCATCAAGCCCGGCTCGACGGACGGAGTCAGCAACGTCTTCTCCATCCTCTGCCATGCACAGGCATCCGGCCGGCACGTGGATGTATTCATTCCCAGTGGGCAGATCGAACAGGCGACGCTCCGGTGACCGGGAAAACGACGTAGGGGGACGATTGCATGTGCGAGCGAACGAAAACGAGGCGGGGAAGGAGGAGATGAGCCCATGAGCTCGGAGATCATCATCAACATAACGGTCAATCACCGGAGAACGGCTGAGGGGGAAGATGCGACGAGGTACTCGATCGAGAGAGAGACGACCGTTCCGACGGAGGTGTTGAGGTCCACGAGGGAGGTCTTCACCCCCCTCCCGCCCGTCCCCGAATGGCCGGACCGAAGGGAAGGGCAGGTCGAGGACGTGCCACCTCCGGGGGTCCCAGGGACGGGGCTGGGAGACATGGAATTCTTATCTCCTCCGGACAGCGGAGGAATGGGGCAGGAATCGAACGTGATCGGACCACCTGATTGAACCGGGAGCCCCACGTGGGGGACAGGGGTCCATGGACTCCAGCCCTCCATTCGGGGAAGGTAGTGATCAACGGAGATCCCCAAGCGGGGATGGGGCGTTTCTATGCGGGCTTGCGTTCGGACGCTGAGATATGTTCCTTCGCTGAGTCCCTGATTTCAGCGACGATTACGTCCGAACAGGGGGAACCTTTTTCCCGGGGTCCGGCGTGCCGAACGGCAAGAGGATTGTCCGATTGCCATCCCATGAGAACGTCGAGCCCCCACACACCGTTGCGGTTGGAGAACAGGGAACCGGCACCACCCGATGGACCAGTTCCGGCGGAGAAGAGACGGGAACCCTGACCGGGCCGAAACTCGATTCTGGTCGAACGCTCCATCTTTCCAATCCGAAGGACTGAGCCATCGGACCAGGGAGGGAATGCGCATCTGGTCCTGGTTCAATTCATATCTCGACCATCGTTGACCGGAGGGCTGAGATGTCTGCCCTCTCCCAGCACGAAGACAGGGTTCGCTCGGACGATCGGCATGCCGGCGGAGGATTGCCTCTCCGGCATAATCGACACTGCCGCCGCCGACCGAAGCGGGTCCCGAGGGTGGTTTCAGCATCTGCACGTCTATCGGCCTGAACGGACAGGAGTACAGGGAAAATGGGGAACGAGGGTCCCCGGAAAGAGAACGGCGAGATCTTCGGTGTGACCCCCCAACAGAAAGAAGAAGAGCTAGAGGCCGATCTCAAGGTGCCGCAGCAGCTCCCGGATGTTCAGCCAGACGATCAGCTCGTTTTCGTCTCGCCCTTTTCCCCTGTTCGGGCGTTTGAGGATACCGAGGATCGTCCCTTCGTCACCGCCGAACGAGACCGAGGTATGGTCGACGGATTCCGGCTCGAACGTGGAGACCGAACTGACATCGTCAACCAGGATGCCGGTCTTCGAACGGGTGATCGCCTCGTCCAGCACGATGATTCTCCCCGCGTCACCCGCCCCATGGTCCTCCGGGTCGTCGATTGCAAGCCGCTGTTTCAGGTCGATCAGCGTCGTGATCTCGCCGCGAAGGTCGATTATCCCCTTCACGAACGACGGTGCGCTCGGAAGTCGGGTGATCGAGGTATACTCGACCACCTCCTTCACGTCGAAGAGGTCGATGGCGAATCGGCCTGCACCGAGGACGAACTCGACCACCTGGATGACCTGGGGGTTCTCCACCGTCCTCTCGGACGGCACAAGGGTGCTCCGAATGGAGTCCATGTCGATCACCGCCGTCACTCAACCTTGAACCGATGGTTGGCCTCCACCGCCTCGGCGGCGAGCTGTCCAACAAGGTCCATCATTCCGCTGATTTCGTCCAGGGCTGCAGATGACTCTTCGGACGCCGATGCCGCGACGGTGACCTCTTCGGCCGTCTCCTGGATGAGATGGGCCACTTCGCTGATGCTCGCGGTCACCTCCTCCGTGGTCGCCGCCTGCTCCTCGGTGGCGGCAGCGATATCGGCCGCACTTCGAGCCACGTTCTCGACGGCGGTCGCAATCCGGTTGAAGGCCCCCAGGGTCTCCTTGACCATCGTCGCTCCCTGATCGACCGTGCTCTTTGCCTCGTTCATTGCCTGAGAGGCGTGCTGCGTGCTGCTCTTGAGGTTGCCGATCATCTCTTCGATCCGCTCTGCAGAGTTCCTCGACTCCTGGGCGAGGGATTTTACTTCTGCAGCGACGACGGCAAAGCCCCGTCCGGCATCTCCAGCACGAGCGGCTTCGATCGCCGCGTTGAGGGCGAGGAGGTTCGTCTGGTTCGCAAGTTCGCGGATCAGCTCTACGATCTTGGTGATCTCTCCCATCTGCCTCTCGACATCGCCGACGATCGTGTAGACCTTCGCCGAGGACTCCGAGATCTCGCTCATGCTCGCCTCGGTGCGACCGGCGAGCGCGGCACCGGATTGCGAGAGTTCGTTCGCTTCTCGTGAGCGAGTCAGCACCAAATCCATGCTGGACGTAATCTCCTGGACGGACGCGGAGAGGTCCTGCATCGCCTGGGTGACCTGGTTGATCCCATTGGCAGACTGTTCGGCATTGGCACTGACCTTCGTCATGTTCTGCGCGATCTGCTGGATCCCCGTCGAGGCATCGTGAACGTTGGCACGAGCGCTCTCCGTGCTCTCCATCATCCGCTGCATCCGAGCGTTGACGTCCTTGATATTGAGCTGGAGGCTCCCGATAATCCCCCGCACGGCATCCCGCAATCGTGCGAGAAGCATGTGAACCTCGCGCGTTGCATCGTCAGGCGGGGTCAGTTCGTACCGGGGGGTGAGGTCGCCGGTGGCCATCAGCTCGTAGATCTTCACGAGCTCGTTGACCTCCTCCTCCATATACTGTCCGCTCCTGACGACCGTGGTGAGGTCCATATAATTGACATGAATGTACTGGATCTCCCCGGCGTCGTCGAACAGGGGTATGTTGGTCCTCGCGATGACGAACGTACCCGAGGGGGTCTTGAGGGTGGAATTCCCCTTCGTCACCCGTTTCAACCTGATGGTATCAGCGATCGATTCGCCCGAGTCGTTCAGATAGCTGATCATATTCTTTTCTCGGAAATCCGTGACCCTGATCCCGAGGACCCGCTCTCGCGGGTAGCCGATAATTCGGCAGAACTCTTCGTTCACGTCAAGGATGACAAGCCCGTTGTCCAGGATGATCTGTGCAAGCGGGCTGCTGTGGAACATCTTTTGAAAGTCGTTCAGATCGGGCATGGTTTTACCCCAGGGGAGCGATTGTGCGTTCGTAAATGCTGTTCAGGACCTGGGCAAGTCCGGTGTACATCGCCGCCATCCCGCAGATGATCCCTTCGTACCCGGCGATCACGGTTATCGACGGGTTGCCGAAGAGGTCTCCTGCTGCCAGCAGGAAGAAGAGGATGGTCACTGTGGCGAAGACAAACTGGAGGGCCCGGTTCATCCGCAGGGTTGCGATGAACAGGGGCACGGAGAAGATCCCCCACATCACAAGATACGCCCCCATGCCCGTGGCCTCCGTGGCCGATGCGACTTCGAGCTTCGGGAGGATGAGCAGCGCGACGAGGGAGATCCAGAATAGGCCATACGACGTGAAGGCCGTGGTTCCAAAGGTGTTCCCCTTCTTCCATTCCATGATACCCGCGATCACCTGGGCGATCCCTCCGTAGCAGAGCCCCATCGCGAGGATCATGGACCCGAGACCGAAGTAGCCGGCGTTATGCAGGTTGAGCAGGACCGTTGTCATCCCGAACCCGATCAGTCCCAGCGGTGCCGGGTTGGCCGAGGTATCACCGATCTGGATCGGCGTATCCCGCGATGCAAGGGTGAGATCGGTCACGACGTCCACCTCGAGACGGGCGCAGATGCCATTCGTACCGGCCAGAGTCGGAAACGCATCACCCTGGGGACCAGGCCCTCTCCCGATCCCCTCGGGGAAGCCCGCGACCGGACCAGGCTTCGAAGAGACGCGGACCGGAACACGAGGGGGGTCGGAGGAGTCTGCCGGCGATACTTGTCTGGCGTCGGGATCCACCAGGAGCCCGAGACGTGACCTGTCGATTCAATACTCATTATCAATTCCTCCTGCTGAGGATGTCTGACGCGATGACGCGGATGAAGTGGATTTCGCCCGGATCATAGAAACCATTCGAAATTGTCTCTACTTCGTGTAATATTACCTTGGAATATAAATAATTTGCTACATTTGATGATTATACCTATTTAACAAAAGTGGGCATCGTTTAAGGGCAACGAAGCCAGTTGCCTCAATCTCTCCATTCTTCTCTCCGAACGACGATCACAAACGATACCGGTCGATACATGTCCCCGGCAACCGGTGCGCGTTCCCCGAAACCCCCATCGTCTCCATAGAGAACTGGTCCCCGGAGATCCGTTCCCCACCTGATGGTCCAATCAGTCCGATTCACTCTCGAAATAAACCCGAACACCCGAGTTCGGCGCTGTCCGGATTGCCCCTGGTGGATGTGATCACTGCTCCCGCTGATGTTCAGGACGAACCCTTGAGTGTTGATGGGACGCGACCCTTCAGAGATGCGGGCCAGAGAAAAGGTACCGGGACCAGTGCGACATCCTCAGAAAGGGTCGCATCGTTCGCTTCACCCTCTGACCATAGATTCGACGACCTCGGGGCGTGGCGAAACGGTGACCACCACGATACCCATCGATCGGCCAGGAACGCGTCCACCCGGGACTACCAGATCACCGGCCCCTCGAGAGAGCTCGCAGCCGGAAAAAAAGAGGTGGCGGGTTAATCGGTTCCTGCGTCTTTCTTCGGCGGGAGCTTGATATCGATCCCGTACTTCTCCGCGTTCGCGTCCGCGATCGCCTGGATCTTCGCGATCTCTTCGGTCGACCGTGCCGGCTTGAAGAGGTGGCGGAAGCGCTTCTGCTCCTTCAGGTACTCCTCGACGGGCTTGCGGACGACCTTCTTCACCTTGGTCACCTCGCCGTTCACCATCTCGTAGTTGACCCAGAGACCGGTCTCGATCGCCAGTTTACCGATGGCGATCGTCTTTGAGCCATCGAAGCCCCATCCCGTGCAACAGGGGGCATGCACCTGGACGTAGCAGGGGCCGGGAGTATTGATCGCCTTCTCGACCTTCTGCATGAAGTCGGCGGGGTAGGCGACAGAGGCCGTTGCCACGTAGGGGGCACCGTGCGCGGCGAGGATCCGGGGCATGTCCTTCTTCGGGCGCTTGTTGCCCATCGAGACCTTGCCGGCGGGGCTTGTTGTGGTCGAAGCGTCGTACGGGGTCGCGCCCGAGCGCTGGATCCCCGTGTTCATGTAGGCCTCGTTGTCGTAGCAGATGTAGGTGATGTCGTGTCCCCGTTCGAACGCGCCCGAGATACAGAGCACACCGATGTCGAAGGTCGCCCCGTCACCGGCGATCACCACCACCTTCTCCTTTCTCCCCTGGACCTTGAGTGCCGCCTCGATCCCCGATGCGACCGCCGAAGCGTTCTCGAAGAGCGAGTGGATCCAGGGCACCTTCCAGGCAGTCTCGGGGTACGGGGTCGAAAAGACCTCCATACAGCCCGTCGACGAGACGACGATCGTCTCAGGACCGGCCGCCTTCAGAAAGAGGCGGGCCGCGAGAGAGGCCCCGCAACCCCCGCAGGCGCGGTGTCCACAGTCAAAGAGTTCGCAGGTCTTGTCGATGGCCATCTAGAGCACCTCCGTGCGGAGACCGTAGAAGCGGTCCCCGTCGCCTGCCTCGCAGGCGGCGACGACGTTCTTGATATCCTCGATCCGGACGTCGCGGCCGCCGAGGGCGATGATGTAGTCGAGGACCGGGGTGGACGTCCCGTAGAGGGCGTCCTTCAGCTCCAGCGCCACCGCACCCCGCGGCGTCGCGCCTCCGGCGCCGAGCGAGATGTTCTTGTCCAGGACAGCGATCCGGGAGACGTTGGCGAGCGCTGCCTTGAGGTCCTCTGCCGGGAAGGGGCGGAAGCACCGGATCCGGACCAGGCCCACCTTCTTCCCCTCGGCACGCATCTCGTCGATCGCGTCCTTGGTCGTGCCGCAGATCGAACCCATCGCCACGATCGCCGTCTCGGCGTCCTCCATCCGGTAGGACTCGACGAGGTCGGAGTAGTCTCGACCGAACAGCTTCCCGAACTCTCGCCCGGCTTCCCGGACCACCTCGAGGGCACGTTTCTGAGCCTGGTCGTTCTCGTACCGGAACTCGAGGTAGTAGTCGGGGGTTGCGTACATCCCCATCGAGACGGGGTTCGCCGCGTCGAGCCGGTACTTCGGGACGAACGGCGGGAGGTAGGCGTCGACCTCCTCCTGGCTCAGCATGTCGACCGGCTCGTACGTGTGCGAGAGGATGAACCCATCGAAGCAGACCATCGTCGGCAGGAGGACGCGGTGGTCCTCGGCGACTCGATAGCCGATGTAGTGGAGGTCGACCGCTTCCTGGTTGTCCTCGGCGTAGAGCTGGAGCCAGCCCGCGTCACGGAGTGCGATCGAGTCCTGCTGGTCGTTCCAGATCGAGAGTGGAGCTCCTAACGCCCGGTTCGCGATCGTCATCACGAGCGGCAGGCGCATCCCGGCCATGTTGAAGCAGACCTCGAACATCAGGGCGAGCCCCTGCGACGTGGTGGCCGAATAGGCCCGCGCCCCGGTGGCGACGGCCCCGACACAGGCCGAGAGGGCCGAGAACTCGGACTCGACCGTGATGTAATCGGCGGCGAGCTCACCGTTCGCGACGATCTCGGCGAGCGACTCCACGATGTGCGTCTGCGGTGTGATCGGGTAGGCCGAGACCACCTGCGGCCGGCAACGGCGGACCGCCTGGGCGATCGCGATCGAACCCTCCATGATCTCCAGTGCCATTACTTCTCCTCCTGGACCATCGTGATCGCCGTCTTGGGGCACTCCTCGGCGCAGAGGCCGCAGCCCTTGCAGTACGTGTAGTCCGGGGCGAACTCTTTTCCTTCCGTCTCGCTGATGCATCCCTCGGGGCAGACCAGCTGGCACATCCCGCACTTCGAACAGGCCTCGTGGTCGAATCGGGGGATGAAGACGCGCCACGAGCCGGTCCGGTTGTCCCGCGCCCGCCCGGGCGGGGCGGTGCACCCGACGTTGAGCGCCATCAGGAAGCCCCCGCTTTTACCTTCATCTCTTCGAAGGCCCGGCGTGTCGTCTCGATGTTCTTCTCCGCGAGCAAGCCCGAGAAGCGGTGTCGGAGCGCATCGACGAGCGTCTCGAACGAGACCATGCCTGTCGCCGCGGCGAAGGCTCCCATCAGGGCCGTGTTGGTGATCGGGAGCCCGAGGGTCTCGAGTGCGATCGTGGTCGCATCGATCGTCAGGACGCGAACGCCCTCCGGCACCCCCTGCTCGATCGGCCGTTCGGTGTTGATGATCGCGATCCCGCCCGGCTGCATCCCCTTGAAGACGTCGACGTCCTGGATCAGGCTCGAGTCCTGGACGATCACGAAGTCCGGCGTGTAGACCTGACTCCGAAGCCGGACCGGGTGGTCGCTGAACCGCACAAAGGCCTGGACCGGGGCTCCCCGCCGCTCGACCCCGAAGGCCGGGAAGGCCTGGACGTACTTACCGCCCTCGAACGCGGCGACCGCGATCAGTTCGGCCGCCGTGACCGAGCCCTGACCGCCCCTGCCGTGGATGCGTAGCTCCTGCATAGTCCTCCCTTAATCTTACATGATAAATCAATATAAATCCTGGGGAGGGAGCGGAGAGCGGGGATCAGCGCTCGACCGGGATACCGAGCACCTGGTCTGCTCCGGCGAAGACGTCGCGTGCGAGGAGCGACAGGCCCCGCGCCGCCGCCCACTCGTCGTGGACGGCGACCGGCCGGTCGAGGAGGGAGGAGACCTCGTCCGCGACCAGGGGACCGAGCGAGCCGGCAAGAACGATCCTGGCCTCGGGGGCGAGGAGGAGGAGGGAGGCGCACTCCATGGCGGCGAACATCGCTATCGCCCGGTGCCGTTCGGCCTCGGGCAGGGTGTACTCCACCCCGGCATGGAGGAACGCCTGGTTCGCGGTCTCCTCTCCGCGGTCGATCCGCCGGATCGCGTCCACGTCCAGGGCCCCGTGCCGGCACCCGGGAGCGAAGACGCAGGCATCGAAGGCCCCCACCACGCGCCCCTCACGGACGAGGAGCGAGACCGTGTTGGACGAGATGTCCGAGATGATCACGTCGGGACCGTGCTCCAGTACGGCGAGGTAGGCGATGCCGAGCTTCTCGGGGCTGGTCTGGTGGGAGTACACCTTGAACCGCGGGTCGGTCGGCGAGCCCCGGTGGAGGCCCGGGATGACGAACGTGGGGATGCCGCTCCCGGCCATCACATCGAAGACCCGCGTCCCGCCACCCGTATGCTCGCCGGCACCCTCCTGGCTGATCACCCCGCGGTTCGGCACCCGTCCGATCGGCGTGATTGCGCGGATGCCGTCGCCCATGGAGTAGCAGAGTGCACACCCCTCGATCTCGGCAAGAGGCCCCACCGCCTCCAGGTCGGCGAGCTCGAAGGACCGGGCATCTCTCCGGGGGATCCGGAGGACGCCGGAGCCGGTCGCAAAGCGCATGGCGGTCGTGCCGTGGTCGATCCCGAGGAACATCGCAGTAATCGTATAGGATCACGGCCCTATATTGATACGATGTTCAGCGTCGTGACCGGCGGGGCCGGGTTTATCGGATCGCACCTCGTCGACGCCCTCGTCGCGCGGGGCGACAGGGTGCTGGTGATCGACAACCTCTCGAGCGGTGAGCGTGGCAACCTCAACGTCCATCTCGAGAGCAGAGCGGTCGAACTCCTGGTCGCCGACCTCCTCGGGGACGGGTGGCAGGCTCGCCTGGCCGGCGCCGATCGGGTCTACCACGTCGCGGCGGACCCCGACGTCCGCGGCGGAGCCTCCTCGCCCGACGCGATGTTTCGCGAGTCCGTCGTGGTCACCGAACGGGTGCTCGAGGCGATGCGCCAGCACGGCGTCCCGGAGATCGCCTTCACCTCGACCTCGACCGTCTACGGCGAGGCGAGCGTGATCCCGACCCCCGAGGAGTACACGCCGATGGAGCCGATCTCGGTCTACGGCGCCGGCAAGCTGGCGGCGGAGGCCCTGATCTCCGCCTGGTGCCACTCGTTCGGAATGCGCGCCTTCATCTTCCGGTTCGCGAACATCGTCGGCGAACGGTCGAACCACGGGGTCTCCTGGGACTTCATCCACAAGCTCCGCGCCGACCCTGCGGTCCTGGAGATCCTGGGCGACGGTCGGCAGACCAAGTCATACCTGGAGGTCCACGCCTGCGTGGACGCGTTCCTTCACGTCTGCGACCACGCGAAGGCGACGGTGAACACCTACAATATCGGGTCCGAGGACTGGATCGACGTCGTGACGATCGCCGATCTGGTGGTGGAGGCGATGGGGCTCGCCGGGGTCGAGTACCGGTTCACCGGCGGGGACCGGGGCTGGGTCGGGGACGTCCCCCGGATGCAGCTCGCCATCGACCGGTTGAAGGCGCTCGGGTGGCACCCCCCGATCGGATCGAGGGAGAGCATGGAGCGTGCCGTCCGCGCCCAGCTGGAGGTGGCATGAAGGTCTTCGTCCTGCTCGGTGACGGGATGGCCGACGAGCCGCTTGTCGAGCTCGGGGGCCGGACTCCGCTCGAGTACGCGTCGACGCCGAACATGGACCGGCTCGCCCGTGAGGGACGGTGTGGGCTCGTCTCGACGGTCCCCGACGGGTTCGAGCCTGGCTCAGATGTGGCCAACATGGGGCTGCTCGGGTTCGACCCCAGGCGGTTCTACACGGGCCGCGGGCCGCTCGAGGCGGCGAGCATGGGCGTCGACCTCGAGAGGGACGAGGTCGCCTACCGGTGCAACCTGGTGACGACGGAGGACGGAGTGATGAAGGACTTCTCGGCCGGCCACATCTCGAGCGGCGAGGGAGCGGCACTCCTCGCCTCGCTCCAGGAAGCCTGCCCCCGGGCCCGGTTTCACCCCGGCATCTCCTACCGAAACCTGCTCGTGGTCGAGGGCGGCGAGGGCGACCCCGGGACACCGCCCCACGACATCGTCGGCGAGCCGGTAGCCCCGTACCTGCCCGGCGGTGCGGACCGGGAGCTCCTCTTAGAGTGCATGGCCGCTGCCGAGGAGATCTTCCGGGACCACCCGGTCAATCGTGCCCGCCGCACCGCAGGACGACCGGCAGCGACCGGGATCTGGCCCTGGTCCGGCGGGCGAACGCCGGCGTTCCCCCGGTTCTGTGAGCAGTTCGGCTGCTCGGGCGGGATGATCTCGGCAGTCGACCTCCTGAACGGGCTCGCACGGCTCGTCGGCCTGGAACAGATCCGCGTCCCAGGGGCGACGGGGTACCTGGACACCGACTACGACGCGAAGGCCCGGTACGCGCTCGAGGCGCTCGAACGGCTCGACTTCGTCTACTGCCACGTCGAGGCGCCGGACGAGGCCGGACACCTGGGCTCGATCGAGGAGAAGGTACGGGCGATCGAACGGGTGGATGGGATGCTCGGCATGATCATGAACCGGTTCGACGGAATCATCGCCGTCCTGCCCGACCACGCGACACCGGTCCGGATCCGGACCCATACAGCTGCCCCGGTGCCGGTAGCGGTGCGCGGACTCGGCACGGACACGACGACCTGCTACTCGGAGCGAGAAGCGGAAAAGGGAGACCTCGGCCGGTTAGAGGCGACGAAACTGCTTCCGCTCCTCCTGGGCGGCGCGTCCGGATAAGTGGCATCAGCCCCCTGCATCATCACGGGTCAGTGGGGGTAACTTTCATCATCTGCCGGCAGCCGCGCCGCAGAGCGGATACGCATAGATACGGAAGCGGGGGGTAAAGAGAGTTTTCCCGGTTCGAGGGGAGGGAAGGCCGATCCCTTCCCGATTTCGCCGGGTATCCGCAGGAAGCGGGGGGGCGATCTCGTTGCTATCGCCAAAACAAACGATCAACATGATGGTCTGTCATCACAGTCTAACGGCGGAGGGATCGGCTGGAGGTGCAACGACAGCCACTTGACGACGCCAGGATTCACGGGTTCGAACTGGTCTGGAGGAACCAGGCGAGGCAACCTTCACCCCATCTCGATATGCAGACCTCCGGTATTAAGAAGAAGGGTATAGTGTCATTTTAACCACCAACTCCTATCACTTAGGAGGGGAAAATGGCCAAGATAATCTGCCCGCGATGTCACTGCACGAAGGTGTACCGACTGGGCACGGGCAAACGTCGTTGTTCGCTGTGTCGCTATGACTTCACTCCTCACCGACTCCCCCTGTATTTGACGCGTACCCAATGGAAAGAGATCATCGCCTGGTTTCTCCTCGAACAGAGCAGTCAGAAGATTGCGGATAGGACCGGGATTGACCGAAAACGAGTATTGCGAGCTCTCACGTGGATACGTCGGGTTCTCGTCAAGGATGTCCCGGAGGTCTTTTCCGGGACCGTTGAAGTGGATGAAACGTACGTAGGCGGCCACTGGAAAAACAAACGAAAGTCAATCCGGGACCAGGGGACCAAACGAGGGAGAGGAACGAAGAAACAACCGGTCTTCGGGATTCTCTGCCGAAATGGATTGGTCTGGGCAGAGATTGTCGAGAATGTTGAGGCCCAAACACTCCAGCCGTTGATTTCCAGCAAGGTGAAGAAGGGATCAATCGTCTGCTCAGACATGTGGCGGGCGTATACGGGCATTGCATCGCGGGGATTTGTTCATCGGATGGTAAATCATCGAGATCGAGAGTATAGTGATGGAAAGGGAAATCACATCAATGGGTTGGAGGGATTCTGGGGATATCTGAAACGAAAACTTGCGGCCAAGGGTGGTATTCGTCGAGAAAAATTATACCTGTATTTGGGTGAGTACGTTTGGCGATATAATCATAGAACTGAGAGCGACAAATTGAAATTAAAGCGCATCCTTGAGCTATTGGAGAAGGAGATTAGTGGCTAGTTTGCCACTATACCCAAGAAGAATTATGAACTCAGATCTGCATCGTTCAACTAACGAATGAACGATTGTTTCACCAAGTACGATTATCGAAGATGTAACACAGTTCTAATAACAAACTATTACACGAAAAATTTCGAATTTTCAGGTAAAATAGGAATTTTCTGATGACGCGTATCTACGATGACATAACATCAACAATTGGTAACACACCTCTGATTCGCTTAAACCAGATAGCATCAGGCCTTGGTTCAACTATCCTCGTAAAACTGGAGTCGCGAAACCCGGGTGCTAGTATTAAAGACAGGATCGCTCTCTCAATGATTGAAGCTGCAGAATCTCAAGGATTGATTCATAAAGATACAATTATTCTTGAACCAACGAGTGGTAATACTGGTATTGGGCTTGCAATGGTGGCCGCATCCCGCGGATACTCGGTCACACTAGTAATGCCTGAAACCATGAGTGTCGAAAGGCAAAAAATTTTCAGTGCATACGGAGCAAATCTGATTCTGACACCCGGAAGCGAAGGAATGAGGGGGGCGATCTCTGCAGCTGAAGACCTAGTTCGACAGAATCCAGAAAAATTTTTAATGATGCAACAGTTCAAAAACCCGGCCAATCCTTCAGCTCATTATAAAACAACTGCTGAAGAGATCTGGAGAGACACAGATGGGAACGTTGATGCTGTTGTTGCGAGTGTTGGTACGGGGGGAACCATTACTGGTATTGCCGAATTTATCAAATCCCGGAAAATTTCTTTCAAAGCGATAGCCGTTGAATCGGATTCTTCTGCGGTTCTTTCAGGAGATAAGCCTGGTCCGAACAGGATTCAAGGAATCGGTGCGGGTTTTATTCCAGAAGTCTTTAAAATCGATCTTATCGATGAAGTTATTCGGGTCAAGTATGATGACGCAATAACAATCTCTCAACAATTAGCTCAAAAGGAGGGGATACTGTGTGGGATGTCTTCAGGTGCAGCTGTTTGGGCAGCGATGCAAATTGCTACAAGAGAAATTTTTTTTGGGAAACTGATCGTCGTAATATTACCCGATTCCGGAGAGCGCTATTTAAGTACTGATCTTTTCAATAAAAATTATACCACTTCCACAGATTCATAGGCCATTGAGTGATCATACATCGCGTTGAATAATGTCTGGTACTGGTTGATGAGATCTGTATTTGTAGAATGTTTTGCAGTGGGGATATCCTCTTTATCCATAAACCACCCTCCAGTATCCTCCTCATGGTGTATGTATACGAGATGTTCTCCGTCATAAACACTGAAATCCTTGATAGCGATATCCTGCCTCTGGAGTGTCTCAATCGCGACAATTCTCACTTCGATGTCGTTTGTTATCATCTCATTCATCGTCTGGAGTAATTTTGGATATTTCATATCACAGGAGGGCACAATAAAAATCCTCCTGATTTTTACATTTCTCTTCGTAGCTTGGTAATTTACATTAACCCAATTTCGAAAATGATCATCTTGAGGGAGATCGATATTTTTTCGATTTGATACGTGAGTCACGTCCATATAATTATTACTATTTTTCAGGATATTTGACATGCAGTCACAGATTGCTTTAACTCCTTCTTTGGGAACACCCCCATAGAGTTTGTTGACTCTCGCCGCGTAAACCAGGCGCTGACTAATAATGTAGTCCGCAGCATCGAGACTTTCGACAGAATGAATACCTCGATCCTTCGAATGATCTATTGTTGAAAGAAAAAAATTGGATAATATTTTGGCGGTCTCCCCCTTGAAATTATGACCAGAAATACTGCTCTCCTTCGAATTATGAGTTGCATTTATCAATATATTCACATGACTTTTGGTATTGTCTCGGCCAATAATTGCAAAATTTCCCGCAGGATCATTCATATGAAAAATTTTGATTTTTCTTGTTTTGAGTAATTTATCGAAATCAACCCCATTTCGAATATCATCAACAAATCCCCGGTCTAAATGACGATACAAAGCAATATTTTTTCCAGACTTCTCGATAATTTTTTTTACAAATTCAAAATCGCAGTGTGGAAATTCTCCGATAACTGTGATATTCTCGAACTTTTCATATTTTTCTAATATTCTTTGAAAATCACTAACTGTTGAATATTCTTCGATATCAGGATTGCTTTTCAGTCCATCGGAAAGATTTTCAACTGACTGCTCGATCGATAAAGATCGCTCAAATAACACTAACAGGATTGTTAATACAAAAGGTGTGATTAAGGATTCAAATTTTAATTGTACAATCTGCGGAAAATACAAGAATAATTGAGCAATAATCGCTATAAGAATAATGATTTTTAACCAGTTTAATTTCGTTTTATCCCATTCGGTTTTTATTCTCTTCGCAACCATTTTTCACCATTCGAGCAACAGTTTCAGAAGCACAATAATTTCCCCAGATTCTGTGTGCTGGATCACTGTTACGCATCCATTAGAAATACCTTTTGATAGTTATCCGCTCATCGTTGATATCAGAAGAATTTTTTCGATGTTTCTCGGACATTTTGTTATCATCGACGCTTCAGATCCCCTTCGGCTTTGCCAGTATCAGTACCTCGCTAAGATCCCTCCGTACTTTTTTCATTCGTTCGCGCTCCAGGTTTGCTTCGGCTATCCCGGGTTTCTGAGTGCCGGAATGTTTCGCACGATCTTCAAGATCGATCGCACCGCATCCCAGACTATCAGCCGGAACTGATCAAACCTGAACGCGCGCATGTCAATCGTCCGTGGTCCGGGTTTCACGGGTGAAAACCAGTTCCAGAGGACGGCCATCCAGAGATTCCTGAGAAGGAACGAGATGATGGCAAAGAGATAGCGGATCACCGGATTGCGCGTCGAGGTTCTGGGTTTCACCTGGTTACGCATCCGCTACGACGATTCGATCGCGAACCGGGATCGGTACCGGTCGTGGATCTTCTAAGGATTCCAGTCGACGCCGTCGACGACATACCCGAGATTCTCGACACCATGCTTCTCCCGTTTCCCTTTCGCGTACGTCACAGCGATCGCGATCTTCAGATTGAGCGGTGTCTTTCCATGCATGATATTGTCTCCGAATCGCGATTGTGTCCCTTTCAGGGGCTCTTTCATTGCAAAGCTGTGTTTCCGAACGGGTAGGATAAACGGAACCTAGCAGTTTTCAGGAACTCGATAACATCGTACGCATAGAGTTCTCGATCAAGGCAGAGAGACTGAATTGCCAGGCCAGCCATCGTAATTGCGTCCAGGTACCGGGCGATATATGCGACCTTCGAGGTACCCTTCGTTACGGGATATACCACCAACGTCACCTGGCGGTTTCGGGTGATCGCGTAGACCGTGACATACGAGTAGAAGTCGTCGGTCGATTTCTTCAGCTGGCTCCGGATGACATACCCCTCGTTCTCCAGGACAGCCGACCCATAGTACGGGTCGTTCATGTAATCGATGGCAAACATGTACGCCCTTCCGGGTTGGAGGATAAGGGAGAGATTGTGGCCCAGAATCGCTGTATCCACGGCTTCCAGGTCATCGGAGAGGTTATGCCGCGGTGAGGTTTCATACGGACACCGTTCCAGCAGAGAACTGATGGAATGAATGGATTGCTGCATTGGCGCCATCCCCACCAGTGTACGAAAGACCGTGGTCTGGATCAGGGATCCCTGGATAGGGATGCTCAGATGGTGATCCAGGGCAGCGACGGCCTGATCAAAGCAGATATTCGGTCGAACGGGTGAACCGTAGGTGCAGGTACTGCCCCTGAGTTGGGGGAACTATGAGTGCAGCCTGTAAAGTATAGAGATCTGCCATTTTTCCTCAGATCAACGATCGGAGATACATCTGGACCTGTACAAAATTTGCGAACTACTGGGACTCCGGGGGTGCGGTCTCATCCCAGATCGAGGAAGAGGAATTGGGGGGCGGGTGCGTCGGCCGCCAGTGGTTCCTGCTCGCCGGCGACGCCAGGATCCCACCAGGGGCTGAGTGCTCGCCTCCGACCGGCGTGGTGTCGTGGCTGAATTCCGCGGCCCGGAACTGCCGGTCACGGTCCATGTCATATCGCTGCCGGCCACGGACCTCGTCAACGTCGGCGATTTCGATGACGTGAACGGCAACCAAGGCGCGATTTCGCGGACGCCTGACGTTCTTCGACCAGCTCGACTGGATCGCCGGCGAAGGTCCAGACGGGCGGTTCGACGTCAACGCCAACGGCCGAAAGAGAGGTCGCCGATGTCGTCTGGCTGTTCAACAACCTCTGACCTCGTTCCCTCTCTCATACCCGTCTTCGATCACTTGCACACCGCGAGTCGCACCGTTGATAGCACACCGCCACGAGATTCATCTCTCTCGCCGCCGCGGCTTCGGCGACGACCAGGAGGTTCTCACCATGAACGTCAGCAACGGACGCAGCCTCTCCACCCCTCCCCGGCACCAGCCTGAAGGACGGGCGGGGCAAACGAGGGAAGCAGAAGACCGGGGGGTGCGGGAGTGGTGAGCGGGACGGAGCCGGCCGGGCTCACGGTTCGCCACGATTCCGAAGAGTGCCGATGGGGGAAAGGCCCCAGGCCGGGCGGAGCCGGCGGGAACTGACCATGTGGATCCTCGACACCACGGTCGAGCGCGACCGGGTCGCCCTCTGGGGCCCCGGCGGTGCGGTCGTGCGGGTGCCCTGCCCGCCGTCGTTCCTCCTCACCGTCGACGACCCCGTCCGCCACTGGGAGCTCATCGAGGCGCTCGATGCCGAGTTCGGCGCTGAGCCGGTGACCGTTCGGACCATCCACGACGAGCAACCGGGCTGGCGGGTCAGTGCCGGCACGGACGTGGCCGACGCGGTCGTTCGGCAGACGCACTACGGCGCGCAGTGCTACAACGCCGACGTCCGCCGGGACCAGCGCTATCTCGCCGAGCACCGCCTCCTTCCCTGCACCGGGCCGGGCGAAGAGCGGTTCTCGATGACCCTCGCGCAGGACCTCGCGGTGATGGACCTCGCGCTCGACGGCGACCCCACCCGGTCCGATCGGGTCGGTTGCTGCACCGTGACCGACGGCGGTCGTTCCCGTCGGCTCGAGGGCGACGAGCCGACCGTGCTCGGCGACCTCTTCGGCCTGGTCGAGGTAATCGACCCCGACGTGATCCTCTTTCCGAACGCCGACACCTGGACCGAACGGCTCGTCGCCGCGGCGGAGGACCACGGGATCGAGACGACATTCTCGCGGACCGGACGGTACGTCGCACTTGGCTCTCGGTCGTACTTCTCGTACGGGCGGATGTACCACAGGCCGAAGGCGATGATCCCGGCCGGCAGGCTGCTGATCGACACCGAGCAGTCGTTCACCTATCGCGAGGGCGGCCTTCCCGGCGTGCTCGTCGCGGCCCGGATCACCGGCCTCTCGCCGAACCAGACGGCGCGGGTCACGCCCGGGACGCTCATCTCGTCGTTCGAGGTCTACGCGGCGCTCTCCCAGGGGATCGCCGTGCCATGCCAGAAGGCCGACGCCGAGAGGGTGAAGTCGGTTATGGCGCTCCGGTCGGCGGACCGAGGCGGGATGATGTTCCAGCCTGATCCAGGGGTGTTCGAACGGGTCCACCAGGTCGACTTCACATCGCTCTACCCGTCGATCATCGTGAAGCACAACCTCTCGCCCGAGACGGTCGAGCACCCGGAACGGCCGGGTTTCCTCGCCGGATGCCTCCGCCCCCTACTCGAGATGCGGATCGGGACGAAGGCGAGGAAGAAGTCGGACCCGGTGGTCGCCGGCATGGACTCGGTGCTGAAGTGGATGCTGGTGACCTGCTTCGGGTACACGGGGTACAAGAACGCGAAGTTCGGCCGCGTGGACGTACACGAGGCGATCACGCGCCACTCGCGCGAGGTGCTGATCGCGTCCAAGGAGCTGGCGGAGTCGATGGGCTACGCGGTGCTGCACGGGATCACGGACTGCCTCTTCGTCCAGGGCGAGCCCATCTCCGCATTGAAGGCGGCGATCGAGGAGACGAGCGGGTACCTGATGGAGGTGGAGACCTTCGACTGGGTGGTCTTTCTTCCGCAGAAGGACGGGACGGGGGCGTACACGTGGTACTACGGCCGGCTCGAGGACGGCGAGGTGAAGGTCCGGGGGATCATGGCCCGGCGGGGCGACTGCCCGGCCTACGTGGAGCAGTTCCAGGAGGCGGCGCTGGCGCTGATGGGCACGGCACGGACAGTCGCGGAGCTGCATGCACTCGCGCCCGATGTCGAGGAGGTCTACCGGCGGTACGCCGACGGTCTCGCGTCGGCGCCGATCGAGGACCTGGTGGTGAAACGGCGGATCTCGACGGTGAACTACACGCGGAGGTGCCCGGAGCGGGGGGCGGTGGCGTCGTACCGACGGGCCGGGGTGCCGGTGGCGCCGGGGATGACGATCCGGTACGTGGTCCGGGACGCCCGGGCCGGCCTGGCGGACTGCGCCTGGGAGGCGGAGCACGCGGACCGGGCGTACTACCGGCGCGTGCTGGCGAAGGCGTGGAACGAGGTGGCCGTGGGAATCGGGCGGCCGACTGTTCGGAGGACGTATGCACCGCTGGCGTAGTCTCCGGAGGCCAGGAGGAATCAACGAGCGGTGACGTCACAGGGTGGGAGGTCCGGGCGATCGACTCGACGTCGCCGTCGATGTTGCCGTTGAAGATGAGCCCCGCATCGGCCGAGAGGGTGCCCTTGTCGTCGTCGCGCGAGAACGAGCCCTGCTCCATGTAACCCTTGTACATCTGCTTGTCGGACTCGTTCTTGACGTGCGAGCCGGCCACCTCGTCGAAGGCGACGGCATCGTACTTGACCACGAGCCCGGGCTTGTCTATGCGGTTCTTCCAGCCGAAGAGGTCGGGGACCGAGCCCTGGCCGCCCGAGAGGAGGATGACGTACGGTGAGATCTCCGATTATCCCGACGACGATGAGATCGCCGAGCTCATCGCCATCGACATCATCCGATACCGCGTACACCGTTCTCTTCGCGCCATCCGCAACCGACCGCCCAGCCCAGCGTTATTCGGTTTTGGGCTCATTGCTCAAGTCGAATAAGCCATCTGCGAATCTTTCAATCAGATCGGCCTGCACAAGCCCTTCCCGCCACCGTCGCGGGATCCCGTCGATGCCGTAGTACGCGCCGGCCAGCCCGCCGTACACCGCGCCGGTAGTGTCGGCGTCGTCACCCAGGTTGACGGCCAGGAGCACGCCCTCCCCGAAGGTCGAGGACCGGTCGAAGGCCCAGAGCGCAGCCTCGAGCGAGCTGACGACGTAGCCGCCGCCCCGGATCGCTGGCGGCTCATTCTCCCTGAACGAGCCCAGCGCCACCCCGTCGATCGCAGGGTGGAGCGGATGGCGGCCCCAGCAGCCGGTGATGGGGGTGAACCGCGGCGCGAGGAGCTCGTCCTTCGGGACTCCCTGCAGCGCCCCGACGATGAGCGCGCCGTACTACCGGCAGGCGTCGATGCAGACGGGGAGCGCGTGGGTGGTCGCCGAACTCCGGCCGGAGAGCTCGATGGCCCTGTCCGGGTCGCGGTGGTACGCGAGGGGCACCGGGGCGACCCGCATCAGGGAACCGTTGCCGGCCGAGCGCTCCGAGGTCATGCCGCTCTCGGAGTCTCCCGTCCGTTCAAAGTGGACGAGCGCGCTCCTCGTCGTGATCCCGATGTCGAAACAGTGGCCCGTGGCGCTCAGGCGGCCGGTCCGGTACCAGGAGAGGTAGCGTTCGAGCTGGTCGCGCGGATCGAAGCCACGGCGCTCGATCAGGCTCTCCGCGAGGCAGAGCGCGAGCGAGGTATCGTCGGTCCAGGTGCCGGCCTCGAGATTGAACCGGCCGCCGCGTCGGTAGCCCGTGACCGGCGGAAACCTGCCGGGGGGCTCGAACTCGACCGGGGCCCCGAGCGCGTCGCCCACGGCCAGGCCGATCAGGGATCCGGTGATGCGGTCGTGCGCATCCATGATCGAATGGGTGAGCCGCATGAAGGTTTACGCTTTGCCGCCAGCCGTGGGATCCAGGGCAGTTCCACGAACGGCTCACCAGTTTCCATCAGTTCAGATACGTCCGTCGATGCAGGCCTCCACCGCACCGCCGATCGGGGCGCCGGACGACGGGATGGTCAGCACCACATTGTAGTTCTGCATCACGAGTTCCACGAGCTCGAACACCCGGGCAGCATCGTGGACGAAGAGCTGGCGCCGGCTCTGGTCCGGACCGCGGGCCGCGAATGTGGCGAGGGCGTCGAGGACCCTCTTTTTGGCCGCAGCGAAGAACGCTTCCGATGTGACCTCGTTCACTTCGAGTTTTGATCCGCGCCCGCCGTCCGGCCGGATGAAGGCCAGTTGTTCTTTCCGCGGACGCGTGATCCATTCGCACCGCGCGGTCTCGACCGCGGTGCGAAGCGAGGCCTCGACCGTGGGCAGGGACCCGGCCTTGCCTGCAAGCTGCATTCCATCGAAGACGTCTCTGACGAGGGCCCGAAGAAACGCCGGTTCGAGGTCCGCCACGAACTTCTCGAGCAGAGATCTCTCGACCGGCATCGGATCGGCCACGGCCACGTGTATCCGGTTGATCGGCGGCCGGGCGCCCTTCGGCACCCCGAGCTCGTCGTACGCCCTCTGCGCCCGGAGCCAGAGCCCGAACGATGCGATCTGAACCGCGCGGCGGTCGGTGTCGATCCCGTGGAGGTTGTGGGCGAGGATCAGCCCCGGCAGCGCCGCCTCGAACGCCGGCCGGTCGGGATACGATTCGCGCAGCGCGTGGTCATCGTGCCATGACGACTTCGAACCGGCGTAGGCCTCGCGGTAGATGGTGAAAAGCACGTCGAACGCATAGATGAGGAGCCGGCCCGAACCGCAGGCCGGGTCCATGACGCGGATCATTCGCGGATCTTTCATTTCGCGGAACGGGACCAGCGTCGGACCGGCCCGCTCCCCGGCTCGACCGGCTGCGAGTCGCTGGTGGACCTCCCGCCCGATGATCTCGAGTGTGGGCTTCCAGTCATCCCAGCAGTCATTGAACCGGTTCGCTCTGGCGACCGAGAAGAGCGTCTCCCAGAGGTACCGCGTCGAGAGGGACACCAGGTCCTCGGCCCGCCGGCGCCCCGCCTCCAGGTCCTCCAGGAGCCGCGTGCGCTCCGCGGCCTCGGGATTTCGCGACCACTCGAACGGCCGATATGCATGAGCGAGAGCGTTGAGGTTCGGCCGCTCTGCGACCTCTCCTGCCAGGTACCGCCGCACCTCCGGGGTGATCCACGAATCTCCGAGGAATACCTCATCGGGCCCCCGGACCATGCGCGGGCACGTGCTCGCGAGCGCCGTCTCCCCGCCCCGCATCTCGTGCCAGAGACGGCCGAGGGTGTTGTCGACCAGGCACTCCACCCGGTACCGCGGCGGATTGAACCGATCCCTGAATGCCGGTCCGCCGGGGTTCCCCGACGTGATGGATTGGTGACACCATGCCAGCGCCCTGTTCCGGGCAAAGACCGGCGCGAGGACGGGGTCGTTCAGCCGGCGGAGCACGTTTTCCAGCACGGCCGGTTCCGGGAAGAGCCGGGATGCCGGGTCCGCCGGGTCGAAGAGCACCCCGGCTTCCGGCGCGAGCGTTGCCGCGAGGTCGGCGAGGAAGACCTCGTACAATCTCCCCGGGTCACTGCCGCGGTACGACGCTATCCCCGACGCCCGGTCCTTGAGCCAGAGCAGGAACATCTCCGACTCCATACCCCTGCCGACCGCGGTTCGGATCAGACCCCGCACCTCGAGCATTCGGAGCGCGACCAGCCGGTACAGGTGGGTGAGAGCAAGCTCGCGCACGAACCGCAGCGTCGCCTCGCGGTCGCCAAACCCTGCCGATTGCAGGTACTCGAGGCGCGCGACGAGTTCAAGGCGGATCCCGAGCTCCTCGGACGTCAGGCAGCCCAGCCGGGCTTCGTCCACCTCGTACCCTTCCCGGTCGATGCCGTACTGCCTCTCGAGTCGGCCCGCGATGGAATTCTCCAGCAATTCCCGGCAGGCCATCACCACCTCCTTCAGCCGTTCCCGTGCCCCTGCTTCCACGCCCGTCACTTTGTCACCACGATCGCGCTCTCCTCATCGGTCATCCCGTGCTTCACTGGCCGGCACCCGCTGAGGATCGCGTTCATAAGCGGAATGTTCGGTCCGCGATGGTTTACGTGTTGCTGCGGGCGCGACTGGCAGAGGACTGAACTGTACAGACAAGCGGCAGTATGCCGAGTAATTCATTCGAGAGGAGGACGACGATGTACGCATGACACCCTATCAGAAATCCCTCGAGGTTATCAAGCAGGCATTTGCCAACCGGTTCAATCATTTCGATCTCCGCCTGCCCGACGAGAACCTGCGCGATCGGCAGAAGGGGTCCCTGCCCTATGGCTGCGGCGGCCGGCTCTACTACGTCTTCGGCAGGGAGGACGGCCGGGAGTATCTCGAGTACTATGCCTGCCACACGCTGGGCGATTCCCACGGGCGCATATGGGAAGACGGCACGCTCGAGAGCCTGCCCGAGCTCTGCTCGGGTTTCGGCTTCGACCCGAAGGTCCCCGGGGACATGGAACGGAAGGAGGCCGCGATGCACCGCCAATACCAGGAGACTCTCGACGACCTGATTGCGAAGGGCATCTTCGACGACGAGCCGGTCCCGGGATCGCTCGCGGTCAACAGTTACCTGGTGCTGCACGGGGACGACGAGAACAACTCGTCTTCGTGAGATCTCTGCAGCTCCCTTCGAACGCCCAGGAGGCTTGCGTCAGGATCGAGAAAGACGAGCCCTTCCCCGATGGCGATCAGGCAAAACGCCGTGATTTTTCCTGGGGGTGAGGAGAGAATAATGAAGCCAGATTTCCCCCGAATTTTGAAATCAAATGGAATTTTATTTTAATTTTTCGATATAACAAGGGCGCATATGAAAGGGGATTCAAAGAGATCCTTGACCACATTTACGCCTGAATTCATCGCGCAGCTGCGCGAAAGATCCTCTGAGCTGCAGGAGCCGATGCGCGAATTGAGAGGGGTCCCGGACGGCTGGAGGCCGGCTCCTGTCGACCCGAGCGGGATCCTCTCGCTCTTTCCCACTCTCAGGCTGAAAGAAGGATACCGCCTTGTCGGGTTCCAGTTCACGAGCCACGGGAATGCCAACGGGATCGTCCTTGCTTGGCCGGCGGACGAACCTGTGCCAGGCCCTCCGGCCGACCAGGACGATGATCTCTCCCCGCAGAACTTCCTCCAGGCCCACCTGCAGATGCATCTTGGGATGGGTGGGTGGCAGGTCGTGAATTTCTTCTCGGCCGTCGTCATGCCGGCAATAGAGGGCGACGGCTCTCCCCGCAGTTACCTCGAGGCCTCGATCTTCAGCCGCGAGATCTGCGAGTTCGGCGCGGTATGGCACGGATGCGACTGGGGCGCGCACTACATCGTCGACGGCGATCCATTCACGGTGGGCGTCTCGGGGATCTTCGACCGTATCGGCACCGAGCTGCGGGGTGCGTTCTACCGGGACGCCTGGACGGTCGAGGAGGAGCTGCCGGCGGACTGGTCGCCGACGGTGACGATGACGCCCAGGCAGGCGCGGATCGAGTTCTACACGTACTCCGCCCTGGGAAGGGAGACGCTCAATCTCCACCGTGACATGTATACGCAGGGCAACTATCAGTGCCGCTCGAACCTCATACGGATCGCAACCGGCGAAAGAGGATACATTCCCTGACCCGGAAGGGCTGTACAGCCCATTTGCTATTAATATTGGGAATGATCGCTGGTCGCGGTCGTGGACCGCGAATCCCGCTATCATAAGCCACTCACAGATCCAGCGTTCAAGCGTGCATCACGAATGCCTGGTCAGGGGACAAATTCCCACGATATCGATCTCGGAACTGTCGAAGGGATCGCCCACCGCTTCATACAACCAGTTCCTCCTTGAGGGTGTCGGGACTCCAGACAAGGTTCGCGATCTGGTAGTAGAGGTCTCCACGAACCACGATGGACACCGTGCATCTCGCTGAACGATCCGGCCCTCCGGAAGGGTCTTCCAGACGGCCCCGGGCTCAACCGGGTCAAAGGGCAGTACGTTGACTTCCTCGTCTACATCGGCCAGTAAGGGAGGAGGGGCCCTGCGGACGGTACCCGATGAGGACTGCCAGCGGATCCTCGCTGAAGGGGTTTGATGCTCAACCCATTCGATCGCAGGGCCTGAGTGGTATCTCGACGGGCGCCCGTCATGAGGCGCCCCCACGAGCCCGAAGCTCGAGAACCTGGACAACACCCCGTCTTTTAGGGAGGGGGTCCTTGGTGAGATCGGGTGTGCGGCCCCGGTGGATCCTGCCTTCGCCAGGAGACTGCGTGAAGAGATCGAGGGTGTGCAGTGGACGTAGCATTCCATCGGAGAGCCAGGTCAGTTCACGAGTGGCTCCCTCTCCTCAAACCAATACTTTTATCGAGCCCACCCGTGAGCATTGATCCATGCTGACCCCCGAGCAGGAGCAGGCGATCGCATTCGGCGATGGAAACCTGCACCTGGTCGCCTGTGCAGGCTCCGGGAAGACAGAGACCATCACGAGGCGCATCGCCCGCCTCGTCGCGGACGGTGTGCCACCCGGCTCGATCGTTGCATTCACCTTCACGGACAAGGCAGCACGCGAGATGGCCGCCCGCGTCCGACGACACCTCGAGGCGCAGGTGCCCGGGCAGGCCGACCTCGCCGGGATGTACGTGGGCACCATCCACGGCTACTGCCACCAGCGTCTCAAGGAGGCCGTGCCGAAATTTCGGACCTATGACCTCCTCGACGAGGACCTCCGGCCACTCTTCTGCTATCGGCACTATACCGAGCTCGGCCTGGACCGGCTCCTGGATTACTATGAGGGCCAGCGCTTCTTCCCCTCGGCCTACGATCTCATCCACGACTTCTGCCGGAACGCCGACCTCGTCCGCGACGAGATGATCGTGCCTACCGAGCTCTTTTCCCCCTTCCGCGACTGCTACCTCGCGTACCTCGAACGCCTCCACGACCTCCACTACCTCGACTTCGGGGGCATGATCGCGCATTATGTCGAGGCGCTCCTGGGCGATCCCGCCCTGCTGGCCCGCGAGAGGGAGCGTGTCCGTCACCTCGTCGTCGATGAGTACCAGGACGTCAACACTCTGCAGGAAGCCCTTATCCGCTTGATGGTCGGTGAAAACGGCAACCTCTGCGTTGTCGGCGACGACGACCAGTGCATCTACCAGTGGCGGGGATCGAACTACGAGAACATCATTACGTTTGGCGAGCGGTATCCCGCCGTCACCACGATCCGGGTGCAGCAGAACTTCAGGTCGACGCCGGCGCTCGTCACCGCCGCCGCGACGGTCATCGCCCGAAACCAGGGGCGGCTGCCGAAGGAGATGCTGCCATGGCGCGACGGGCAGTGCACGTCCGAGCGGGGCGACATCGTCACGTGCTTCTTCCGGCACGAGGCGGACGAGGTCGCAGCAGTCGTCGAACAGGTCCGCCGGCTCCACGGGCGCCCGTTTCGGGACAACCGCGGGACGACGCGCCCGCTGGAGTTCAGGGACATGGCGATACTGATGCGCTCGGTCAGGAGCCGTGCCCGGGCGCTCCTGGATGCCCTCTCCGGGGCCGGCATCCCCTTCATCGTCAAGGGCGGGAGGCTCTTCGAACGGCCCGAGGTCGACGTCGTCCTTCATGCCCTCGCATACCTCGGGGGGCATCCGTACCCCCTCCACGACGCCGCCCCGCCGGTGGGAATCGACCATCTCCGGGAGGGCCATGAGCGGCTGGCAGGCTCGAGAGTCGACTCGGGATCCTTCGTCGCCGCGGTCGCCGCCGCCAGGGACGAGGCGCTCCGCGCGGAGGCCCTCAGCCTCCAGGCGCTCTTTCACCAGGTCCTCCGGGCGATGGGCGGAGACCGTGCGGCATTCCCCGAGACCTGGTATTACAACCTCGGACACCTCTCGCAGCTCGTCTCCGCCTTCGAGCACCTCTACCCGAGGATCGGGCCACAGGAGATCAGGCTGTTCCTGGAGTATGTCAGGGACGACGCCTGGTCTCGCACGGAGGAGGGAAACCCGGGCGAGCTCGAACGACCGGACGCGGTGACGGTCTCGACGCTCCACAAGGCGAAGGGGCTCCAGTTCCCGGTCGTCTTCATGCCGCGGCTGAACATGGGGGAGTTCCCGTCCGACATGCCCGACACCACGACCTGGTTCGTCCCGGCCACCCTCTTCGACCGGGAGCGATACAGAACAGGGATCGAGGACGAGCGTCGTCTCTTCTACGTGGGGATTACCCGGAGTGAGAAGTACCTCTTCCTTTCCGGTCACCATTACCCGCTTCTCGAAGGCTACCCGAGCAACCCCTCCATCTTCTTGAACGAGTATCCACGCGAGGACGCCGTCGATGCCTTTCCATTCCGGCCGTCCGTGGTCGAACCGCGTTCGGCCGAGGTGCCGATACCCTCGCACGAGCCGCCGGTCATCGAGACGAACTGGTCCGCGCTCCGGTACTACGCACGCTGTCCCCGTGACTACCAGATCCGGTACATCTACGGGTTCGACCCGATGCCGAAGGAGGAGATTGGCCTGGGGGAGGCAGTCCACTCGGTCCTCGCCGAGGTCCATCAGCGGGCGACATCCGGGCCGTTCGACGTGGCCGAGATACCGGGAATCGTCGACGAGCACCTTATCCTACGCTTTGCCGCGCCAGAGACCGTCGGGAGAATCCGGGAAATCGTCAAGCACCAGGCCACGCGGTACGTGCAGCGGAACACGCACGACTTTGTCCGCGTGTCGGGCGTGGAGGTCCCGTTCACCATCCCCGTGGGAAACGGGCTCGTGTCGGGTGCGATCGACCTGATGCTCCGGGACGGTGAAGGTATCGAGCTCCGCGACTTCAAGCTGACCGAATCGGGCGAGAGCGGGTTCCGCCTCGACACCGAGCGGCAGCTGCAGCTCTACGCGATCGCCGTACGGGCGCTCGGGCAGGAGGTGCGGCGTGCCGGCATCTACCACTTCGACACGGGGACCGTCGCCGAGGTCGACGTCAACCCCGAGGCCCTGGAGGAGGCTGGGTCAGCGATCGTGGGCATGATCGAGGGCATCCGCCGGTGCGAGTTTTCACCGACGCCGGAAGAGAGACGGTGCGCGAGCTGCGACTGGCGGTGCATCTGTAGCGAGACACCGTGAGCCGGCCGGCACGAGAGAGCCGAGGAGCCGGCAATAAGCTCGTCGAACGTTGGCAGGGACGATCTGTTAGCCAGGAGACGTCACGATCATAACCCGGTTGCCAGCCATCGCGTACCCCCGCGCCCGGTACCGCTTCAGGTCCTCGACATGCCCCGGCGCGTCGACATATGAAAGCCGCTCGGTGTCCCCGAGCAACACGAGCCGGCCCGTGCCGGCGCAGACCATCGTGCCCGGGAAACCCGCACACAGTCCCGGCTGGCCCATCGTTGGCCGTGAGACGAGGGCCAGTCGAACCGGGGGATGCCGCCGGCCTATCAAATATACCTGGGGGGCCGGCCAGCCATGCTCTCTTCGCAGGGGCCCTCGCACCCACCGGCGGTCTGCTGTCCTGCAGCCGGTACCCCCAAACGCGGTCGATCGAGCAGAACCGTTCGACCATCGGCTGCCCCGGTCGTGCCTCGCGACCTCCCGATCGACACCAGCTCGCCCCCGCCCCTGCGCTCTCCTGGTGTGTCCCGCAACCCCCGCGTTTGGCATGCCGGCAGGGCGGGCGCCTCCGGGCGGTCACTTCCCCGCGAGAACCGACGCATTAATAAGGCAAATTACGGAGATGTGACACAGGATGAGTACCATGCGGAAGCTGACGATCGGGGTGACGGTCAATCTCAAGAACTACGAGAGCCTCCGGCTCGAGGTCTCGGACGAGATCGAGGGGGAGGAGGGGGCGCGGGAACTCGCGCGGTTCCTCGACCACACCCTTGCCCTCTTCGGACGGGAGAACCCCGAAACGGCGGAGCTGGTCGGCCAGTACCGCCGACGCGTGCTCGGCGGACTCTCGACCTCCGTCGGGCCGGCGGACGACGCCCCAGCCTCCGCACCGCGGTTCTCGCCAGAGCCCCCGGCAGCGGACGCGCCCACCCCCGTTCGCGCTGCACTCGCGCCCACACCCCCCGCTCCGTCCGCCCCCGGCACGGTTTCCGCGGCGAAGAAAGCGGCCAGCCCCGGTGGAAAGGCGACGCCTGCCACCGCCACTCCCGGTGCGACGGCGCCCCCCGCTCCGGAGGTGAGAGAGAGCCTGTCGTTCACGCCCGCCTCGCGCGTCATCCCCCCCGCCGCACCTGCGCCCGAGCCGCCCGTCGCACCGCCGAAGAAGGCGCCATCCCCAGTGACGCCGCCACCGGAGCCCACGCCACCGCTCGTCACGAAAGCGCAGGCACCTGCGGCGAAACCGGCCGGTGCCGCGACTGCCACAGCGAAGGCTACGCCGGCACCGGGGGCCGCATCGCCCGCCGCTCCCGTGGCCGAACCCTCAATCGAAGAGCCGAAGCAGACGGTTCCCGCATCGAAGCCCGCTCCCGAAGCGAAGCCGGCGACGACCACGGCACCTCAAGCGGGGTCCGCACACCCCGGCCCGAAGCCGCTACCCATGACGGGTGATGCGCCTGCCCCTGCGGCCACAACCCCAATCTCCGAGCCTTCCGCCGGACCGACGAAGACCCCTCCGGCAGAGACGCTGGTCCCGAAGCCCGCTGCGAAGGCGCCGGTCCTCACGCCGACCGGGGCTGTCTGCGAGGACTGCGGGGTGCCCGTCTCCGTCGCCGAGGAGAGGGCGAGCCGGCTCTTCGCCTCCAGGACCCTCTGCAAGCGCTGCCTCCAGAAGATTTAGGAGGCCCGGACCGTGCCCGTGAAACACCAGCTTCTCAGGTGGGACGAGACTCTCTTTCGCGACCCCGAGGTCTTCGATCCCGACTTCGTACCCGAGCAGTTCGACTTCCGCGAGGAGCAAACGAGGGAGCTCGCCTTCCAGCTCCGCCCCGGGCTCCACGGCGCCCGGCCGATGAACACCGTCTGCCGCGGGCTCCCCGGGACGGGCAAGACCACGACCGTCCGCAAGCTCTTCAACGAGATCGAGGAGACAACCAAGTCGCTCGTCCCGGTCTATATCAACTGCCAGATCGACAACACCACCTTCGGTATCATCTCCGAGGTCTACCACCGGCTCTCGGGCCACCTCCCCCGCGCCTCCGGGACCTCGACCAAGAAGGTCTTCGACGCGGTGGCACGCATCCTCGAGCGCGAGCACAGGATGCTCGTGGTCGCCCTCGACGACGCGAACTACCTCCTCTACGAGAACGAGCTGAACCGGGTCCTCTACTCGCTGTTGCGGACCCACGAGGTCTACCCGGGGACCAAGATCGGCGTGGTCGTCATCCTCTCCGACCTCGCGGTCAACCTCGCCGAGCGGCTTGATGCCCGGGTCCACTCCATCTTCCGCCCTGGCGAGGTCTACTTCTCTCCCTACTCGGCCACCGAGGTCGAGGAGATCCTGAACGCACGGGCCCGCCAGGGGTTCTACCCCAACGTTCTCTCCCCCGAGATGCTCTCGGTCGTCGTCGATCAGACCATGAAGGGCGGTGACCTCCGGGTCGGCATCGACCTCCTCAAGCGGGCCGGCATCGCTGCGGAGATGGACGGGCGCCGGCGGATCGAGGAGGAGGACGTCTCGCGCGCGTACTCCGCCTCGCGGTTCCTCCACCTCGACGCAGTGATTCGGACGCTCCAGGAGGAGGAGAAGACCCTGCTCCGTCTCCTCGCCGAGAACCAGACCGACAATGAAGAGCTCACCGGCGGCGAGTTCTATGAACTGGTCAGGCAGAGACTGCCTCTCGGGTACACGCGGTACTACGAGATCGTGACCAAGCTCGAGTCGATGCGCCTGATCGACGTCAACTACCGGTCCGGCCGCGGGCGTTCCCGGGCGATCGCGCTCCGTTACGAGCCCGATCAGATCCTGGGCCGGCTCAGATAGCCCGGACAGTTTTGGCAAGTCTTATCTCTTTTGCAACCGTCCTTATTGGCATACGGGGGTTCTGCGTGTGCTCAGCGTAAATGAACTGGCATTGGAGATATTTGAGAACCTGGCCGAATTCGCGGAGGAGTTCAACGCCGCCTACCACGAGCTCGGCAACGGGGCCCGAATCGTCGACTGCGGGGTCAGCACCCGGGGCGGATATGCCGCCGGGCGCGCCTTCACCGAGATCTGCATGGGCGGACTGGGCGAAGTCGACTTCACGATGGGCGAGATCAGGGGCATCCCGATGCCCTTCATCGAGGTCAATACCGACTTTCCGTCGATCGCCTGCCTCGGTGCTCAGAAGGCCGGGTGGACCGTCAAGGTCGGCAACTACTTCGCGATGGGTTCAGGCCCGGCGCGGGCGCTCTCGCTCAAGCCGAAGCATACCTACGAGGTGATCGGGTACGAAGACGACTTCGACTCCGCAATCATCGCTCTCGAGTCCGATCACCTGCCAAACGGCGAGGTGATGGAGAAGATCGCGTCCGAGTGCCACGTCGATGTCGGGAACGTCTGCGCCGTTGTTGCGCCAACGGCCTCGCTCGTCGGTTCGATCCAGGTCTCCGGCCGCTGTGTCGAGACCGCGATCTACAAGCTGAACGAGCTCGGCTTCGACACGACCAAGATCTCTGCCGCGATCGGCACCGCACCGGTGCCCCCGGTCAAGAAGGACGCGACGAAGGCGATGGGAACGACCAACGACGCGACCATCTACCACGGCAGGATCATGCTCACGATGCGCGCGCCCGAGATCAAGGACTACCTGGACCGGATCCCGTCCAACAAGTCGAAGGGATATGGCAAGCCGTTCTACGAGATCTTCAAGGAGGCGAACTTCGACTTCTACCAGATCGACACGTCCCTCTTCTCGCCGGCGGAGGTCGTCATCAACGAGCTGGACGAGGGTGTCGTCTACCACGTCGGCGCCGTCAACCCCGAAGTAACGCTGAAGTCGTTCGGACTTCTCTGAACACCTTTTTTAAAAAAATGAGGGCGGTTACTGCTTACGGCAGGAGACGTCCATGACACCGTGCCGGACCTGGTAGAAACTGTGCCGGATATCGATCGGGACCGGGAGGTCGATCTCGGTCACCTGGTCGTCCATCACGATCCGGATCTGGTGGGGCAAAATGTCGACGTACGGCGCGGTCCGGAGGTCTGCCGGCACCCGTGCCGTGACGTAGACCTCATCCCGCCCCTCGACGCATTCGTACTCGATCACGCGTTCGTCCTCGCTGGTTCCCGGCTCGAAGCGCCCGTCTCCAGGGGCGTTCACCATGCCGGCACCCGTCATGACGGTGAAACCGACCACCTGGCCCGGTTCCGGCTGCGGCAGGCTCCGGAGCAGGTGTTCGAGCAGGCGCGCCAGATTCCGGAAGGTCTCATCATCGGAGTTACTCGGCATCGGCACCACACAGACGATACTGGGATCCTTCGGCCCGGACGACCCCTGTCGATTGGAGGTGCGCCAGGCGGCCGTTCAGTTCATGGACCGGGAGCCCGGTCAGTTCGAGGAGGGCTTCGACGGTCGGCGCCCCGAGAGAGAGGGCGAGCAGGAGATCGACATCGGTCTCGCTCTCGATTATCCCCTCACCGCACTTAATGAGATCGGTCAGTTTCTGCTGGATCTCACGGTCAACTCCCTCCAGGTTCGCGAGAAGGTGCTCCCGTGTCTCGAGGAGCCCGCGGAGCTGGTGAAGGCGGTGAACCACCAGCGCCGTCCTTCCGGGCGGGGTGACAGCCGGTTGGCCGGCGCGCGTCACCCGCACTGCGATCGAGACGTCGAGCTCCTGGTAGAGAAAGTAGTACTTTCGCCTCCGTTCGTCCAGGCTGAACCCGATCAGCCGCTCTCGCTCGAGCAGGGCCAGGTGTTCGATGACGACCTTGGGGGAGAGGAGGAGGCGGTCCGAGATCTCGGTCACGTAGCAGGGCTTCTGGTGGAGAAGGTCAAGAATTCGCCGCCGGTTCCGGTTGCCGAGCAGGTCGAGAAGACGTGAGATGTCGTCGTGCTCGAGCATGATTCACTGAAAGTGAGTGATAAGAATTTAAAATTTTTATTGCTCGAACATCCGGTAGTTCGGGGCCTCGTCCGTGATGAGGATGTTGTGTGGGTGGCTCTCACCGAACCCTGCCGCGGTAATCCGGACGAACCGGCCGCCCTCCCGAAGCCCGCTGATCGTCGCAGACCCGGTGTACCCCATCGACGACTTCAGGCCGCCGACGAGCTGGTAGATCGTGTCCGAGACGCGGCCCACGTACGGCGTCGCGCCCTCGACGCCCTCGGGGACGAACTTGGTCCTCCCGATCTCCTTCTTCTGGAAGTACCGGTCCGAGGACTGCCCGGTCGTCATCACGCCGAGCGAGCCCATCCCACGGTACTGCTTGTACCGCCGACCCTTGATCGCGACGATCCTCCCCGGGGATTCGTCTGTCCCGGCGAGGAGCGACCCGAGCATCACCGATTCAGCTCCGGCGGCGATCGCCTTTGCGATGTCGCCCGAGAACCGGACACCGCCATCGGCGCAGACCGGCACGTCGGCCGGTCCGGCGATGTCGGCGACCGCTGCAATCGCGCTGATCTGTGGGATGCCCACACCGGCGACGATACGGGTGGTGCAGATCGAACCCGGACCGATCCCGACCTTGAGCCCGTCCACGCTCCCGATGAGGGCCTCGGCAGCGGCGCGGGTGGCAATGTTGCCGGCCATGACGTCGACATCGACCGAGCCCTTGATCTCCTGGACCGCGCGGACCACGTTCAGGTTGTGCCCGTGGGCGCAGTCCACGACAAGGGCGTCAGCGCCCGCCTCGACGAGAGCCATCGCCCGCGGGTGGTCGAACGGTCCGACCGCGGCGGCGACATACAGGTTCCCGGCCCGGTCCCGGACCGCACGCGGGTACTGGTGCTTCTCGAGCACGTCCTGCATCGTTATGATCCCAATCAGATGCCCCCCGTCGTCCGTGACCGGCAGCCGCTCGACCTTGTTGGTATACATCGTCTCGAGCGCGTCCTCCATCGTGAACGACTCATCCGCCGTGATCGGTGACGGGGTCATGATCGCCCGGATCGATTCGCGGCCCCGCCGGTTGGCGATGGCACGTACATCGCGCCGCGAGACGATCCCGATCACCCGGTCGGTCTGGTCCACCACCGGCACGCCGCCGATGCCGTGCCGGCTCATCAACTCCTCCACCTCGGACACGGTGGCATCGGGGCCCACGGACTGGACCTGGCGCTCGACCAGCTCCTCCGCCTGCTTGACCAGCACCACGTTCCGGCACTCCTCTTCGACCGGAAGGTTGCGGTGGATCACCCCGATCCCCCCCTCGCGCGCGATCGCGATCGCCATCGCCGCCTCGGTGACCGTGTCCATCGCCGCAGAGACCAGCGGGATGTTGAGACGGATACCCCGTGTGAACCGGGAGGAGACGTCGGCCTGGTCTGGTTCGACCCGGGAGGCCGCCGGCTCCAGCAGCACGTCGTCGAAGGTCAGGGCAAGAGGTGCATTCTCGATCTTGTGTGCGAACATAAGCCCTCACCTGATCGCGGCCATCGCCCTGAGGACGAGGTCTTCCTGGAGTTGCGCGGTCCTGTCCCCGCCGCAGACCATGCCACGGACGCCGATGATCTCGGGTCCGATACGCCGGAGCGCCGGAAGGTCATCGAAGACCAGGGAGCCGGCGAGGGCGACACCGAGACCGGCGTCATGGCCGACCTCAACGAATCGGGAGAGGGCGTCCTCGTCCATGAACTCGAAGGTGGAGCGCCCGTCTTTCTTCCCGGTATCGACCATCACGAGGTCCGCGCCGGCCTCGGCGGCGAGCGGGACGACCGTGAACGGGGAGACCGTGCCGAGCCGCTCGAAGTCGGAGTAGGCGGCGATGACGACCTTCTTCTCGGGATAGTTCTCTTTGACCGCTCGCACCACGGCCCTCGCCAGGCATGCCGCCTGGTCTTCCTGGGGGACCATGACCCCGCACTTGATATAGTCCGCGCCGGAGGCGGCGGCCCCCAGGGCGGTGAGGGCGGCGCCACCGGGCCTGTTGTCAAAGTCCCCGATCGCGGCCGAGATCGGCTTGTCGGTCATCTCCGAGATCGCCCGGATGACCCAGGGGAAGTTGGCGCCGAGCGACCCCTCCGCGGGCCTCTTGACATCGATGATGTCGGCGGCGCACGCAGACCGGGCCTCTTCAAGGCTGCTCGGACTGACAAGCAGTTGCATAGAGCTGTTATACACCCACCCGTTAATAGGGGTTCCGAATAGGCCGGATGTTGAGGGCAGGGAGGAGGAAAAGGCTCTCTTCCTCGCGCACCAGATCGATCAGGGAGTTGCATGAACCTGATCCTCGCCCTTGACCTGAAAGGGGGGCTCGTCGTCCACGGGCGCTCCGGGGCCCGCGAGTCCTACCGTCCCCTCGACTGGGGTCTTTCGTCCACTGCAGAGCCGGCGGGCTACCTTGCGGCCCTCAAGCCCCGCCACCTCTATATAGCCGACCTCGACCGGATCGGCGGCAAGGGTGACCACGCCCGGGAGATCGCTCTACTCGCAGACCGGGTCGAGACCTGCTACGTGGACGCGGGGTACCGGTCGGCTGACGAGTGCCGGAGCGTGGAGGGGTTCGTGCCTATCCTCGGTACCGAGACCGCAGGGGACGCACTCGGCGACTGCCCGCGCGCGCTCCTCTCCCTGGACTGCCGGGATGGGCTCGCCACCCCCTGGAACGAAGATCCGGTCCGGTCTCTTGAAAGGCTCCAGGACCTCGCCTTCGCCGGCTACCTCGTGCTTGACATCAGTGCGGTCGGGACCGGGCGGGGCCTCGACGCGGGCCTGCTCGCGCGCCTCAGGAATGCCACGGAGCGGCCACTCCTCTACGGCGGGGGGGTCCGGACCGCCGCCGACCTCGAACTCCTCCGGGACGCGGGCTTCGAGGGAGCGATCGTCGCCACCGCGGTTCACCGCGGGACCATCCCCCTCGACGCGATCAGGAGCGGCCGATGGTGCTGATCACCCTCGAGGGGATCGACGGAACGGGCAAGACGACGCTGATGACTCACCTCCAGCACCGGCTCGCCGACCTGGAGCCGGTCTTCACGCGCGAGCCGACGACGTCCTGGACCGGGCGCGCGGTCCGGCGCGGCATCGCCGAGGAGATCGAGCCGGTCGCCGAGGCGCTCCTCTTCGCCGCAGACCATGCCGCCCACCTCGCGTCCATCGTCCGCCCGGCTCTCGCCGAGGGACGCCCTGTCATCTCGGACCGGTACTCGGACTCGCGCTACGCCTACCAGTCGGTGGTCCTCGAAGGTCTCCTCCGCGACCCGATGGGGTGGCTCCGCGACGTCCACGCCGCCTGGACCGTGCCTCCCGATCAGACCTACCTCCTCGTCCTCCCTATCGACCAGGCGGTGCGCCGTCTCGGGGGAAAGCACCGTCGCCGCGAACACTTCGAGCAGGAGGAGGTGCTCCGGCGGGTACAGGAGGCCTACATGACACTCGCCGAGGCAGAACCCTGGCGGTTCGTCCTGGTGGACGCGACAAAAGAGAAGAGGGAGGTCGCCGGCTTCGTCGAGGCAGGGATCAGGGAGACCGTCGAACGGTCACGAGCACGTCGCCGACCGTGACCACGTCCACCTGCTCTCCCCCCACGAGCGTGGCGTAGACCGGCGCGAACGCTCCCTCGGGGACCGGCACATCGACACCGTTCACGACAACCGAGGAGACCGGGGATGCGAGCACCTCCTTCGGGAGCGCTTTTACAGCGTCCATAAAGGCCGCCGCATCCTTCCGGAGGTTCTTTCCGACCACCGCTTTGTCGAACTTTACGTCCACGAGCTCGCGCGACATGCCCTGGGTCCCGACCTGCCAGTGCACGATGGCGTTCAGGGCGCGGCCCGCGTCTCCGCCGTCATCGATCGCACGCGGGGCCATCACCGTCACCTCGCCGAGGGGGGCGTTCAGGGCCATGCCCTGCTCGTGCTTGAACCGCCGGAGCTCGGCGACGATCCGGGCGACCACCTCCCCGTCCCCGAGCGCCAGGGGGTCGTCGAAGGTGAAGTCGGGCCAGGACTGGGCATGGACCGAACCCCGCCCGAGCTGCGAGAAGACCTCCTCGGCGAATGACGGGATGAACGGGGCGAGGAGCCGGCAGAGAACGTCGAGGGTCGTGTCGAGCGTGCGGACAGCGCCGGCACGCCCCTCGCCCTCGCCGTAGAGCCGACCCTTGACCAGCTCGATATACTCGTCGGCGAGCACCTCCCACGCGAACTCCCGGATCGCCTTGAGGCCGCGGTCGAACTGGTACCCCTCCATCGCCTCCGTCACCTCGGCGACACAGGCCGAGAGCCGGGCGAGCAGCCAGCGGTCCGCGAGAAGGCCCATCGCGGCGGACTCGTCGACACCGCCTTTCCGGAGCTGGAGGAGCGAGAACCGGGCAATATTCCAGAGCTTGGTCTGGAACCGCGAGGCGGCGACCACGTCGTTCCAGTTGAACTGGATGTCCGAGCCCGTCGCCGCGCCGGCAGCGGCCCACTGGCGAAGGGCATCGGCCCCGTACTTGCCCAGTATCTCCTCGGGGGCGATAATGTTGCCGCGGGACTTGGACATCTTGAACCCATCCTCGCCGAGGACCATGCCGTTGACCAGGATCTGCTCCCAGGGCTTCTCGCCGGTCAGGGCGAGCGAGCGCAGGATCGTGTAGAAGGCCCAGGTCCGGATGATGTCGTGGCCCTGAGGACGGATCTGCGCCGGGAAGAGGGGAGGGCGCGGGGCGATGCCGTCCCAGCCGGTCACGTTCAGGACCGAGATCGACGAGTCCATCCAGGTGTCGAGGACGTCGGTCTCGCCCTCGAACCTTGTGGAGCCGCAGGCCGGGCAGGGCACCTTCGGCTGGTCCCGTGTCGGGTCGATCGGCAGGTCGGTGACGCTGGGGAGGACCATCTCGCCGCAATCCCGGCAGAACCAGACGGGGATCGGAGTCGCGAAGATCCGCTGACGCGAGATGCACCAGTCCCACTCCATCTTGCCGACCCAGTCCTCCATCCGGAGGAGCATGTGATCCGGGACCCAGCGGAGCTCACGGGCCGCAGCGAGGATGGCCTTCGGGTCGACCCGGACGAACCACTGCCGTTCTGAGAGGATCTCGATCGGGGTCTTGCAGCGCCAGCAGGTCCCGACCCGCTGCTCCAGGGGCTCCTGCCGCTTCAGGATACCGGCGTCGGCCATCGCACCCAGTATCGCCTCGCGGCATTCGGGCGCGGTCATCCCCTCGTACTCGCCGGCGAGGGCAGTCATGTGCCCTGTCGAGTCGATGGCAGGGCGCAGATCGAGGTCGTGGGTCTTCCACCAGACGACGTCCTGCTTGTCGCCGAACGTGCAGATCATCACGGCCCCCGAACCGAAGGCGGGGTCGACGGCCTCGTCCCGGATCACCGGGACGTCGTGGCCGAAGAGCGGGACGCGGAGCGTGCGGTTAGCAAGGGGCGTGTACCGCTCGTCCTCGGGGTGGACGGCGACGGCGACGCAGGCGGCGAGGAGCTCGGGACGCGATGTCGCGATCTCGACCCCATCGAAGTCGAAGAAGTTGAGCTTCGTCGTCCTGCCCTCGTACTGCACCTCGGCGAACGCGATCGCGGTCTCGCAGCGGGTACAGAAGTTGACCGGGTGCTCCGAGCGGTAGATGTACCCCTCTCGGAGCATCCGGAGGAACGATGCCTGGGTCTTCCGGTAGTAGGCCGGCTGCATCGTGACGTACTCGTTGGACCAGTCGATCGAGAAGGCCATACGCCGCATGGTCCGGCGCATCAGGTCAATGTTCTTCTCCGTCAGTTCGCGGCAGAGCCGCCGGAACTCCTCGCGCGGCACGTCGTTCTTGGTGATCCCCTGCTGCTCCTCGACCTTCACCTCGGTCGGAAGGCCGTGGCAGTCCCATCCCTGGGGGAACATTACGTTGAAGCCCTGCATGCGCTTGAACCGGGCGAAGAAGTCGATATAGCACCAGTTCAGCGCATTGCCGATATGGAAGTTGCCGGTCGGGTACGGGGGCGGCGTGTCGATGATGAACCGGGGCCGGTCCGAGTCCCGGGAGAAGTAATGGTCCTCATCGCGCCAGTGCGCCTGCCACCGCTCCTCGACGGCGCACGCGTCGTAGGCCTTGGGCAGTTCGGGATGGATCGACATCGGAAGAGATCTTGCCGCTCTATCGACATTACAGTATCGAAGCCGGGAACCGAAGTTTCTTCATAATCCGGCGCGAATCATTGGAGAATGATG
>CASGHK010000050.1 GCA_949320185.1 uncultured Methanomicrobiales archaeon
GCGAGCTTCGGCAGGGTCGAGAGGTCACCCGGTCCAATGCCGAGCACAGCGCGTCCGTCCGAGATCTCGTTGAGCGTCGCGGCGAACGAGGCCATTGCGGCCGGCGTGTCCGTGAACGCGTTCATGATGCCCGGGCCCATCTTGATTGTGCTGGTCGCCTGCGCGATCGCGGCGAGGGTCGGGTAGCAGTGGCGGTTGTTGTAGTGGTTCGTGATCCACGCGTAGTCGATGTCCTTCGACTCGGCGAGCTTGCAGTAGTTCACGACCTGCTTGACGTTGACGTTTCCAGGAACGAATTCGATACCATAGGTTGCCATGAGGTCACCTCACTCTGTATTTACCGCCCAAATCGTTATTAACGTTGTCATTTCTTCTCGGACCGCGTCAAATCCGAAATCGGGGTTCCCGGCGGCGAGAATAGAACCACTCCCCCATCCATCTCTCCCGTCCGGAATATTCGGAACTTCTCTGGAGTAACTTCCCCGAATCGAGATAAAAAATTGGCCTTCGATCGGAGTTTCAGAAGAGTGGAAGGACTTTGTGTTCCAGCACCCCCCCTCAGCCCCCGTCACAAGGGCCGCGGCCGGACCGGGCAGAAAACCCCGAACCCGCCCTCGGTTATCCGTCCCCCCCCGTTCCTCACGAGTATCGCTGCCTGGCCCCTGCCATCTCCTTCAATACCGGTCACCGCTCATCTTTCTTCAAGAAAGACAGTCCCCCTTCGCCCATCCCCCATGTACTGCAAGGAACCCCTCTCCCGTTCGCTGATCACCCTGATCGAGCTGACCGAGCGGCTGCTCGAGACCGAGATCACGATACGGTGCCTGAAGGACGCCCCGTACCGAGGGGTGCTGGTCGACCCCTACACCCACGAAACGGACGTGCCGGTGATCGTCGCCTCGACCAGTTATTTGGGGATGCTGAAAGACTACATCATCGCCCGAAACGTCGTCACCCTGCTCCTTCGGGGTGCAGCGGATGCCCGGGGGGACTACCGGGTCCTCTCCTATGACCAGGACTCGGTCGCCCGGGGTTTGCGCCAGATCTACCTGGATATCCTGAAGGAGGACAGCGCCCGGGGACAGCGTATCGAGACCCATAAGCTGTTGCAGATCCTCTTCGAACTCTACACCTACTTCCACGAGGGGCTCGCCGAGGTCCCATGGGACGTGATCGTCAACCGCTGGCTCTACCTCCACTGCCCCAAGATGCGCCAGGCCCAGCTCTACTACCTGGTCAAGGAGTCGAAGAGGGACATGGCCAAGCTGCTCGAGTTCAAGGACACCCTGCCGCACAAGTTCTTCGTGGTCTCAAAGGCGATCTATTACACCCGCGACCTGTACCTTGCCGAGGTGCTCCCCTCGATCGACCTGACGCCAACGAAGAACATCCCCCAGATGCGCCGGTTCGAGAACCTGGACCTCAAGGAGATGTTGACAAACCGGTGGACCCGGTCGTCGTGGTACAAGACCAAGCTGGTGGGAGATCGGATGGTGGTCACGCTCAGGGATACCTTCGAGGGAGAGAAGGAGACGATCAAGGACCTGACTTACTTCAAGAAGATATACGACCAGGGCAGGTCGATCACCGACCTCTGGAGCCGTGAGATGCACATGGACGACTGGTTCGTCTGGAACGAGCCCTCACGGCACGCGGAGGCGGTTCGGACCGGCAATGAGATGAACCGCGAGGCGCTCGTCCGGATCTTCGGAACCCTCCTCGTCGATGAGGCGGGCCGATGAACCTCGTGGGGGAGAGGCAATGAGGAGGCGGCCCGCCGCCGTGCTGCTGGACATCGACGGAGTCCTCGTCGTCGGGGACCGTCCCGTCCCTGGAGCGATCCAGGCACTGGACTGGATCCGGGAGACAGGCATCCCTTTCAGGTGCGTAACCAACGGGACACGGCGCTCCCGGGCAACGATTGCCGCCCGTCTTACCGACCTCGGGTTCCCGACGGAGCCGAAAGATATCTTTTCTCCCGCTATCGCCGCCGTCCGCCGGATCCGCGGGGTGGGGGCGGACTCGTGTCACCTCGTGTCCACAGGAGACGTCCACCTTGATCTCCTGGCCGGGGGCTGCCGGCTCGTCGACTCCGACACGCCGTTCGTCGTCGTTGGAGACGCCGCAGAGAACTGGACCTACGGAGCGATGAACCGGGCCTTTCGCCTTCTCCTCGATGGCGCCTGCCTGATCGCCCTCGAACGGGACCGGTACTGGCGTGAACAGGACGGGTTCTCGCTCGGGGCCGGGCCGTTCGTCGCCGGGCTCGAATACGCGGCGGGCTGTACCGCCGAGGTGATGGGAAAGCCGTCGCCCGCCTTCTTCCACCTCGCCCTCGATGACCTCGGTCGTGCCTCGGGGCCCATTCTGATGATCGGCGACGACCCCGTCGCTGATATCGGAGGGGCTCGGGGTGCCGGCTGTGCGGGATGGCTCGTCCGCACCGGCAAGTACCGCGACGGGGACGCCATCCCAGACGCAGCCGTGCCCGACCGGGTGATCGACTCTATCGCCGACCTCCCGGCCATCCTGGAGTGACCGCGTGAACCGGGTCGTGCTCCTCGCCCTCGCCTGCCTCGGCCTCCTCGCCGCCGGCTGCACCACCCTGCTAGGCCCGCCTGTCGAGTACCCGGCGATCACCCCCGTACCCGGCGAAGAGGAACTGATCCCGGCGAGGGAGACGTTTCAATTCGAGACAGGGACCGTCAACGTTGGGCTCCAGGTCGAGGCCGGTGTCTACCAGGGGGCGAAGAGGACACCGAAAGAGGTCCTCCTCCGGGCCCCTGTGTCCGAAGAGGAGTGGATCGCCGGCCTCTACCTCTCCCAGGTCGACGACCCTGCCCAGGAACGATTCTGGACCGATCTCATAGGGGCGTTCCGCGCCGAACGGACCCGCCTCGCCCTCGACGACGACCGCTACCTCGAGCTTATCGCGACCGCCGTCCAGCAGCTCCCGTACGAGACAGCCCCCGAGACCGCGTCCCGCTTTCCGGTCGAAACCTGGGTCGACCAGTCCGGAGACTGCGACGACAGGTCGCTCCTCCTCGCCGGCCTCCTTGCCCGCGAGGGGTATCGCGTCGCCCTCCTCGTCTTCCTGCCCGAAGCCCACATGGCAGTCGGGATCGGGTGCGCTCCGGCATACGCCTACAACAATACCGGGTACGCATACCTCGAATCGACCAACATCTCGTTTGTAGGAGCAGCCCCGTCCGGGCTCGGGGGAGGCGAACGGCTCGCCTCACCCCCGCTCGTTATCCCCGTCGGTACAGGCAAGAAGGAATACGGGAAAGCCCAGGAGACGACAGCGATCGCACAGACAGTCCGGGCCGCCCGGTCCCAGGCGGACGAACTCGGCCAGCAGATCGACCACCGCAAGGCAGTCCTGGAGCGTGACCGGGAACGGCTGGAGGCGATGAGGGAGTCAGGGGACAGGCAGGGGTTCGAGGCGGGCCGCGACCGCTACCGGGCCGATTCGGCCGCCCTCGCCCGCCTGGTGGACGAGCACAATCGGCAGGTCGAGCTCGTCAACTACTGCGCTTCGCATGGGTATGACCGGGTCGGAACCGCGGCGTACATCTCGGCGAGTCGGTTGTAGGCCTCGGCACGAGCGACGAGCCCGGCAAAAAAGGCGGGCCGTTCCGCGTGGGAAAGGGAAGGGGAGAGCCTGACGAGCTGTCCCCGCCGTTGCATGCTCGGGTACCGGGCGGCGCGTTCGGCGATATACCGGAATGTCTCTCGTTCCATGCAGACGTCCTTGTGGCAAGAGGTCGATAAGGGCGGTGCTCGCCCCGTGAAAGTGTTCGCCCGATCGGCAACGGTATAATCTGTGCGGACGATACATCTGCCGAAGAGCCATGCTCGAGATCACAGACCTTCACGTCTCGATCGAGGGGAGGGAGGTCCTCCACGATATCAACCTCGTGATCAGAGACGGTGAGACCCACGTGATGATGGGGCCGAACGGTTCAGGCAAGACGACCCTGCTCAGGGCGATCATGGGCTTCGGGGGATACACAGTGACCTCTGGCTCGATTGTCTTCAACGGCGAGAACGTCACCGAGATGCCCCTCCACGAGCGGGCGAAGCGCGGAATGGGGATGCTCTACCAGCGTCCCCCGACGATCGCGGGCCTCAAACTCGGGAAACTCCTGGACGTCACCGCGAAGGAGCGGGCGGACCAGATCCCGACGCTCGCCACTGAGCTGAACATGGACCGGTTTCTGGAGCGGGACGTGAACGCCGGCTTCTCGGGCGGCGAGATCAAGCGAAGCGAAGTGCTGCAGCTCCTCGTCCAGAACCCGTCCTTCGTGATGCTCGACGAGCCCGAGTCCGGCGTCGACCTGGAGAACATCTCCCTGATCGGGAATGCGACCGCCCGGCTCCTCGAGAAGGACCAGCACATCGTGCACCGGACCAAGAGCGGACTGATCATCACCCACACGGGCTACATCCTCGATTATATCGACGCGGACTTCGGTCACGTCCTCTGCGACGGGGTCTTCAAGTGCCACGGAAATCCCCGCGAGATTCTGAAGTCGATCAAGACCCACGGGTACCAGGAGTGCATTGCATGCCAGCGGATGTAGACGACCTCAAGGACCTCTCCGAGGAGGACCGGAACCGGCTCGAGCTCGCGGGCCTGGATATGGGGATGGGGGAGCGCTCGGGCTCGTTCTTCCAGGTCGACCAGGAGATCCGGCACGTCCACTCGGGGACCGAGGGGATCGAGGTGCTGCCGATCGACGAAGCCCTCCAACGCTATGAATGGCTCAGAGACTACTACTGGAATGCGGTCGATAAGGAAAAAGACCGTTTCACGCAGTACGTAGCGAAGCAGGAGGTTCAGCGGGGCTTCGCGATCATCGCCCGGAAAGGGGCGAAAGCGGTCTACCCGCTTCAGGCCTGTCTCTACCTCGCCGACGCGAAGGTCCAGTACGTCCATAACATCGTGATCGCCGAGGAGGGGGCCGAACTTCACCTGATCTCGGGGTGCGTCTCGTCATCCGGCACCGTCGCGGGGGCCCACATCGGCGTCACCGAGATCTACGTGGGCAGGAACGCCCGCGTCACCTCAACGATGATCCATAACTGGTCGGAGTCGATCTCGGTCTACCCACGCTCCGCCACAGTCATCGAGGAGGGCGGAATCTTCCTCTCCAACTACGTCTGCATGCAGCCGGTGCGGCACATCGACATGAATCCGATCGCCACCCTGAAGGGAAAGGACGCGGTCGCCCGGTTCTCGTCGATCGTGGTCGGGCTCCCTGGCTCGGAGCTCGACCTCGGTTCCCGCGCGGTACTCAAGGCCCCGGGCTGCTCCGCCGAGATCGTCAGCCGGATGATCACCCGTGGCGGCACGATCATCAGCCGGGGCGAGATCCGCGGCGAGGTCGCCGGGACGAAGGGCCATATCGAGTGTAAAGGCCTGATCCTCGAGGACGGACTGATCCATGCGATCCCCGAGATCGCGGGCCTCGTGGTGGACACCGAGCTCTCGCACGAGGCAGCGGTCGGCCGGATCGCCCGCGACGAGATCGAGTACCTGATGTCGCGCGGCCTGGACGAGGAGACCGCGACCGCAACGATTATCAGGGGTTTCCTCGATGTCAAGATCCGGGGGCTGCCCGAGACGCTCCAGCGGCAGATCGACGCTGCGATCGATGCCGCTGAGGCCGGGTTCTAGGAATGGAGCACGACCCGTATGAGAGGATGCGTCTGGCCATGGTCGAGCACCAGATCGTGGCGCGTGGGATTCACGACCCCCGGTTACTTGAGGCACTCCGATCTGTCCCACGTCACCTCTTCGTCCCGCCCGGGCTCGAACGGGAGGCCTACGGGGACGCCCCGCTCCCGATCGGTCAGGGCCAGACGATCTCCCAGCCGTACATCGTCGCTTTGATGACCGCCCTTCTCGAGGTCGGGCCGGACGACCGGGTGCTGGAGATCGGGGCCGGCTCGGGGTACCAGGCGGCGGTCCTCGCCTGCCTTGCGGCCGATGTGGTCACAGTTGAGCGTCTCCCGGAGGTGGCCGCAATGGCCCGCCGGAACCTGGATCGAGTGGGCGTCAAAAACGTGGAAGTGCTGGTCGGGGACGGGACGCGGGGACGTCCCGAGACCGCGCCCTACGAGAGGATCATCGTCACCGCGGCGGCGCCGCAGGTCCCACCACCCCTGCTCGAACAGCTCGCGGACGGTGGGAGGCTCGTCGCCCCCGTCGGCGGACGGGAGATCCAGGAGCTGGTCCGCGTCGTCCGGCGTGCCGAACGGTTCGGATACGAGCACGCCGGCCCGGTCCGGTTTGTCCCGCTGGTGGGAGAGCACGGATGGTGAGGCAGATCGACGTCACCCGCGTCCTGTCGCCCGCGGTAGTGACCTACCCCGGCGACATCGAGCCCCGTGTCGAGAAGCAGGACACCGGGGACTACCTGATCAGCAGCCTCTCGCTCAGCTCGCATTCGGGGACGCATATCGACGCCCCCGACCACTTCCTGAGGGACGGGCGGACGGTCGACACACTTCCTCTCGGGCTCCTGATCGGCCCCTGCCGTGTGATCGAGACCCAGGCGACTACGATCGGTCCCGGGGTCTTCGAGGGGCGCCTGCAGGGAGTGACCAGGCTTCTGATCAAGACCTGGTTCTCCCGGCGCACCCGTTTCGTCGCCCCGTTCCCGGCGCTCTCTCTGGAGGCGGCACGACTGCTCGCGGCGGCCGGCGTCCGCGTCATCGGGACCGACGGCCCGTCGATCGAGCCTTACGGCTCGGACGGCTCGGTCCACCGGACCCTGCTGGCGGACGGTGGAGCGGTGATCGAGCTCCTCGACCTCTCGGATGTTGCCGAGGGAGACTACCGCCTGATCGCCCTCCCGCTCCGGATCCGCGACGGTGACGGCGCACCGGCGCGGGTCGTCCTGGAGGTCGAGCAGTGAACCTCTTCGTCCGGGCTTACGAGGTGCTCCGTGACCGGATCGCCGGCTGCGGGTGCGAGGACGGCGCGATAACGATCGCCCGCAATCACGATGCGACGGTCTGCCCGTACGAGCGGGGCGTCCCCCTGGAGGCCGAGCACGGTGGGCGCACCGCCCAGTTCGTGACCGGGAGCCCGGTCGAGGCCCGGGTGCGTATCTCGATGCTCGATGGTGCACCCCTCTCGGGCGAGGGGGAGCGGTCGGCCGCCGGCGCCGCGATCAACGCGGTCGCCGGGTTCTTCGGGTTCTCCCGACACGTCTTGAGCTGCACGGTCGAACAGCGCCCTGACTGCCTTCGCCGGCTGGAAAAGGAGATCGAGGGATATCGGGTCTACCTTGTCGGCACTTCGCCCGTGCTCGAGCACTCGTTCGGAGACCGGCTGGTGGCGACGCCGGGCGAGGCGGACCTCCTCCTCGTCCTCGCTCACGGGCTCGTCACCGACGCTGGCATCGCAGCGGTCGAGGGGGCGTCGGAGAGGCAGCGGGTGCTGATGATTGGGCCGTCGACGGCCGGGATCGGAAACCTGCTCGAATGTTCACACTGGTGCCCGTATGGGCGCTGATGCCATTAAGAAGCCTCATATCGGTAGAAGACAATAGTATTGATATGAATATCGGCACCGCCGGGGGGCCATCACCCGGCCCTCTGCCCTCACCGGGGCGTCACCGGTGCCGGGCTTCCCCCTATCGGGTCCACGTGATCCACGACCAGGAGGCATTTCACTGATGCAATGTGTGATCCTCGCCGCAGGCGAGGGCAAACGGATGCGCCCGCTCACGGCGTCCCGTCCAAAAGTGATGTTGCCGGTCGCCAACCGGCCAATTCTCGAACACCTGATCGCTGCCGCGGTCAGGGCAGGTTTTTCCCGGTTCCTGCTCGTCGTTGGATACGGAGAGCGTGAGATCCGCGAGCACTTTGGCGACGGATCGTCATTCGGATGCCGGATCCGGTACGTAACACAGCGGCAGCAGCTCGGGACGGCCGATGCGGTGCGGTCCTGTGCCGGCCTCGTCTCGGGACCGTTCCTGCTGATGAATGGGGATATGATCGTCGGCCACGACGATATCGCAGCGATCGCGGCGATGGACGGGGCCGTCATGGGGATCCACCGGACTGACCACCCCGAGGACTTCGGGGTCGTCACCTGCGACGATGGGTTCATCACGGGCCTTGAGGAGAAGTCACCCAATCCAAAGAGCAAGATGATCAACGCCGGGGTCTACCGGTTCGACGAGGAGATATTCGACCGGATCGGAGGGATCGGAGTGTCGAGTCGGGGCGAACTGGAGCTGACCGACGCCCTTGCCGAGTATATCGAGGAGCGCCGCCTCCGGTCGCACATGCTGAAGATCTGGCTCGACATGGGGTACCCCTGGGATCTGCTCGACGCCAACACCCGCCTGCTCACCGAGCAGGAACCCGTCGTCGAGGGCGAGATCGAGGAGGGGGTCGTGATCAAGGGCGCCGTCTCGGTCGGTAAGGGGTCCGTCGTGATGTCCGGCACCTATATCGAGGGGCCGTGCATCATCGGACGCGGGTGTAAGATCGGGCCGCACGCATACCTCCGACCCGCAACGTCGATCGGGGACCGCTGTCACATTGGCCACTCGGCGGAGGTCAAGAACACCATCGTCCTCCCCGATACCAAGATCCCACACTTCAACTACGTCGGGGACTCGGTGATCGGCAGCAACTGCAACTTCGGGGCAGGCTCCAAGGTGGCTAACCTCAGAAATGACAAAGCGATCATCAAGGTAGCCGGGCGGGCGACCGGGCGAAAGAAGCTCGGGGCGATCGTCGGCGACCGTGTGAACCTCGGAATCAACTGTTCGATCAACGTTGGGACCGTAATCGGTCCCGGCGTCAATATCGCCCCCCACTCCTTCGTTGAAGGATGGATCGACGAGGGGACCTCATTTCAGTCATAGGTGAGACCATGCAGGCTGTCATACTTGCGGCGGGCGAGGGAACACGCCTCCGCCCCCTGACCCTGTCGAGGCCGAAGGCTCTCGTCCCGGTCGCCAACACGCCGATCCTGAAGTACGTCATCGATGCCCTGCTCGCGAACGGGATCCGGGAGATCATCGTGGTCGTCGGGTATCGCAAGGAGCACGTGATCCGGTACCTGAACGAGAGCAACCTGCCTGTTCGGGTTGTCTACCAGGAGAACCAGCTGGGGACTGCGCACGCGCTCCGCTGCGCTGAGCCGTACCTGCAGGACCGGTTCCTCCTCCTCGCCGGAGACAACTACATCGACGCCGCCTCGATCGCCAGGATTATGAACGAGCGAAACGCGATCCTCGTCACCGACCACCCCAGCCCGACGAACTTCGGGGTGGTGATCGAACGGGAGGGGCTGGTCCGTGAGATCCGCGAGAAGCCGACCACGCCGGACAGCAGGATCGTCTCCACGGGGGTGTACGCCCTTGATCGGTCGTTCTTCAAGTATGCCGTCGGGCCGGAGGTCCCCCATGCCATCCAGGCGATGATCCGTGACGGGGGGCGAGTGGTGCCGGTCCAGGCGGTCGACTGGCAGGACGCGATCAACCCCTGGGACCTGCTCGAATTGAACTCGAAGCTCCTTGGTCGGATCGACGCGCAGCGTGCCGGAACGATCTCGCGCTCCTCCAAGCTCTACGGGCTGATCCGGATCGGGAAAGGGAGCGAGATCGGCCCCAACACCTACATTCACGGCCCTGTCGTGATCGGCGAAGCCTGCACGATCGGCCCGAACTGCGTGATCATGCCGAACACCTCGATCGGCTCGCGGGTGACGATCGAGCCATTGAGCTACGTCGCCCACTCCCTGGTGATGGACGACGTCGTGATCGGTTCACACTCCCGGGTGATCGACGCGGTGGTCGGAGAGGGGTGTCGCCTCGCCGACCATACGGCCACCTGGACGGCCGAGTCCGTCTTCGAACGGGAGAAGGAGGGGTTCCAGAAGGCCTCATTCGGCGCCGTCCTGGGCGACCGAGTCTGCTCGGCCCCATTCACGATCCTCAAGAACTGTATCATCGGAAACAACGCCTCGATCCAGGCCGGTAACTCCACGGTGACCGGTGTCATCCCGGACGACGCGGTGGTGATCTAGGGTGTGCGGCATCGTCGGCTACATCGGGTTCCGCTCGGCCGCGAGCGTGATCGTGGAAGGGCTCCAGAAGCTCGAGTATCGGGGATACGACTCGTTCGGCGTGGCGACCAACAACCCCCGCATTGACGTCTACAAGTGTGAGGGCAAGATCTCGGAGAAGGCCCAGGCGGCCCAGCGCCTCCACGGCTCGATCGGAGTCGGGCACACGCGCTGGGCGACCCACGGGGTCCCGAGCGACCGGAACGCGCACCCGCACCTGGACTGCACGGGCCGGATCGCGGTCGTGCACAACGGGATCATCGAGAACTACGCCGCCCTCACCCGGGAACTTGAGGAGCGGGGTCACCGGTTCCGCTCCGAGACCGACACCGAGGTCGTCGCGCACCTGATTGAGGAGTACTACAGGGGCGACCTGGTCGCAGCGGTCCGACAGGCGATCGCGCGACTGAAGGGCTCCTATGCTCTCCTGGTGACCGCGGAGGGACACGAGGAGATCGTCGCCGCCCGAGATTCCTCCCCGCTGGTCCTCGGGATCGGCGACCAGGAGCTCTTTGCTGCCTCGGACGTCACCCCCCTGCTCGGGTATACCGAGCGGGTCGTCTACCTGGAAGACGGGGACCTCGCCACCCTCGACCGCGAGGGGTGGCATGTCTATCGGGCCGATACCCCGGTCAGGCGGGAGATCGAGCACGTCAGCTGGGACGTCGAGACCGTCCGGAAGGGAGGGTTCCGGCATTATATGCTCAAAGAGATCTTCGAGCAGCCGAAGGTCTTCTACGACACCCTCCACGGGATCACCCCCGAATCACTCCCCGAGCGATACCGGCGCCCGTCCGAGATCACGGTCGTCGCCTGCGGGTCGTCGTACCACGCGGGGCTCGTCTTCAAGTACCTCTGTGAGTCGACCTGCCGGATCCCCGTTCGGGCTGAGCTCGGCTCGGAGTTCAAATACTTCACCCCGCCCTTGAAGGGGATCGTGATGGTGATCACCCAGTCGGGCGAGACCGCTGACACGCTCGCCGCCCTGAAAAAGGCGAAGGCCTACAACTGCCCGACGCTGGCGATCACGAACGTGCTCGGGTCGAGCGTCACCCGAATCGCTGACCACACCCTCTACATGCGGGCCGGCCCAGAGATCTCGGTCGCGGCAACCAAGTCGTTCGTCGCCCAGCTCGCCGTGCTGATGCAACTCGTGAACCTGATGAGCCCGAAGAACGACTTTGCCGAGTCACTTGAGCGTGCCAATAGTGCGATCGAGGAGGTGCTCCTGCAGGACATCAGTCGCGCGGTCGAGATCTGCCGGCCGGCCCAGCACCTCTTCTACGTCGGGCGTGGGCTCTTCTACCCGATCGCGCTCGAGGGGGCCCTCAAGATGAAGGAGATCTCCTACATCCATGCCGAGGGCTACGCGGCCGGCGAGCTCAAGCACGGGCCGTTCGCTCTCCTCTCGGAGGAGACTCCGGTCGTCGCACTCTGCTCACCCGGTGACACCTACTCGATCATGCTCTCGAACATCAAGGAGATGAAGGCACGCAACGCCCCGATCATCGGGATCGGGGCGCGAGGCGACCGGGAGCTGATCGATATCGTGGACGTCTTCATACCGATCCCCGAATGCCACGAGCTCGTCCAGATGATCTCGACCTCGGTCCTCCTCCAGCTGCTCGCCTACCAGACGGCGGTCGCGCTCGACCGGGATGTTGACCAGCCCCGAAACCTCGCAAAAAGCGTGACCGTCGAATGACCAGACTTGGCAGAAACACCATCGGCGAGGGGGGGCGCCTCTTCGAACCCGTCACCCTCGGGTTCCCCTCCCGGGAGTACCTGGACGCGACCGACTTCCCCGGCGTAACCCTGGGTCGGAACGCGACGGTCCGCTCCGGGACGATCATCTACTGCGAGGTCGTTGCCGGCGACGATTTCCAGACCGGCCATAACGTGATGATCCGGGAGAAGACCCGGATCGGCGACCGGGTCACCATCGGGACGAACACCATCTGCGAGGGGAACTGCCGGATAGGCTCGGATGTCTCGATCCAGTCGATGGCCTTTCTTCCGACCAACACCGAGATCGGAGACCGGGTCTTCATCGGCCCCCACGTGGTCCTGACCAACGATCGGTATCCGCCGACCGGCGTCGGGGGACTCGCCGGCCCGGTGATCGAGGACGGGGCGGCGATCGGCGCCAATACGACCGTCCTGCCCGGAGTCCGGATCGGGGTCGGGGCGCTCGTCGCCGCCGGGTCGGTCGTGACCCGTGACGTGCCACCCGGCGTGCTGGCCGTCGGCAACCCGGCCCGGTTCCGTCCAAAGCCCGTGCCGGAGGTCCGTCGGTGATCCCGATCGCCAGACCCCTGCTCGGGGACGAGGAGGCCGAGGCCGCCTCCCGGGTGATCCGTTCCGGGATGCTCGCCTCCGGCCCCGAGGTGGCCGCTTTCGAGAAGGAGTTCTCCGGGTTCGTCGGGGCCAGGCATGCGATTGCGGTCTCGAACGGTACGACCGCACTCCACGCAGTCCTGATCGGGGGCGGCATAGGCCCCGGGGACGAGGTGATCGTTCCCTCCTTCACCTTCATCGCGACCGCGACGTCGGTCTCGATGTGCGGCGCCACGCCGGTCTTCGCCGACGTCCGGCCTGACCTCTTCACCCTCGATCCCGAGACGCTCCCCGGTCTCGTTACCCCCCGCACGAAGGCGGTGATCGGGGTCCACCTCTTCGGCCAGCCCTTCGATATCGACCCGATCCGGGAGTTCTGCCAGGCCCGGGACCTCCTCCTCGTCGAGGACGCCGCCCAGGCACACGGCGCGGCATACCAGGGCCGGCAGGTCGGCGCGCAGGGAGATGCCGGGTGCTTCTCCTTCTACCCGACGAAGAACATGACGACCGGAGAGGGCGGGATGGTCACGACGGACGACGACGCCCTCGCCGGGCGAGTCCGCCGCCTGGTGAACCACGGCCAGACGGAGAAGTACCTGCATACCGAACTGGGCTTCAACTACCGGATGACCGACATCGGGGCGGCGATCGGGCGGGTCCAGCTCCGCCGCCTTCCCGAGTTCAACCGTCGACGGCAGGAGAACGCCGCCTACCTCTCCGCACATCTGAACGCGCCGGGCATCGTCCCCCCGGCAACGGGCGACGACCGGACCCACATCTACCACCAGTACGTGGTGACGGTCGGCGACGACTGCCCGCTCTCCCGCGACGTGTTCGCCGCCCGCCTGCGAGAGGCGGGTGTCGGCACCGCAGTCCACTACCCGATACCGGTCCACGAACAGCCGCTCTACCGCGGCGCTGCCCCACCGGGGGCCTGTCCCGAGGCCGTACGGCTCGCCCGCCAGGTCCTCTCCCTCCCGGTACACCCATCTGTCGGCCTGCGAGAACTCGAGGAGATCGTCGAGGCTGTGAACGGAGCGACCCGATGAAGGTCGGAGTGATCGGCACCGGGATGATGGGGAGGAACCACGTCCGGGTCTTCTCCGAGCTTCGGGCTGTTCGAGAGGTGATGGTCTTCGACCTCGATGCGGATGCGGCGGCGGCAGTGGCAAGCACCCTCGGGGCGACGACGGCACCCTCTATCGAGGCCCTCCTCGACCGGGTAGACGCAGTCAGCATCTGCGTCCCGACACCGTATCACCTCGCCACGGCAGAGAGGGTGGCATCCGCCGGCGTCCCGATGCTGATCGAGAAGCCGGTCTGCGCCGGCGTGGAAGAGGGGGAGCGCCTGCTCGATGCCCTCCCACGCGGACTCGTGGCGGGCGTCGGCCAGATCGAGCGGTTCAACCCGGTCGTCGGCGAGGTCGCCCGGATGGTCTCGGACCCGCTCTATGTGGAGTTGAAGCGCCACAACCCGACCTCGTCCCGGATAACAGGGACATCCGTCATCGAGGACCTGATGATCCACGACATCGACATCCTCGCCCATGTCCTCTTCCCAGGGGTCGCACGTCGGGTCTCTGCCGCAGGAGGAGAGGACGTCTGCTCGGCCCTCTTCTCCCTCGGCGACTGTCATGCGCAGGTCTCGGCCTCAAGGAAGTCCTCTAAGAAGATCCGTTCACTCTACATCGAGGAGGAGGAGGCGACGATCGAGGCGGACCTGATGACGCAGGAGGTCTATGTCTATCGCAAACCCGACCGGTATACCCAGAACGGGGGTCGGTACGTCCAGGATAACATCATCGAGAAGCTCCTGGTCAACCGGTTGGAGCCCCTCCGTGTCGAGCTCCAGGCCTTTCTCCAGGCGGTCACCGGAGGGCCCGCCTTCCCGGTCACCCTCGCACAGGGCGTTGAGAACCTCCGGATTGCGAACGCGATCCGGGCCGCTCTCTAAGGCCACCGGCACTCGCGGCCAATCTCTCCTGCCCTTGCGTTCTTCACGGCGATCCCGGCAGCGACCATGTCCTGGACCGCGATCCCGACCGATTTGAAGACGGTCACCTGCTCGGGAGAGGTCCGGCCCTGGACCCGCCCGACAACGAGCTCGCCGAGCTCGGCGTAGACATGACCGGGTGTGATCGCCCCCCGTGAGATCGCTTGGACCAGGTCACCGGCATCCGCGAGGGCGGCCGTCCGGGAGTCGACAACAAGCAGGGCCCGGGCGATGGTCCGGTGGGGGATCTCGGCGGCGAATGGTGAGAACGAGCCGATCCCGTTGACGTGGACCCCGTCCCCGAGGTCCCGGTCGGCGAAGACAGGGGTGGATGAGGTGGTCGCCGTGCAGACGATGTCGGCCCCCGTAATCGCTGCGGCCGGTGTCTTTGCCGCAATGACCTCGCGCGGGACCCGGCCCCTGCCTGCCATCTCCGTGATGAACGCCCTGATCGAAGCGGGGTCGCGCCCGTAGACCCGCACCGACTCGATCTCACGGACGTGGCAGACTCCCTCGACCTGGGTGCGTGCCTGTACCCCGGTCCCGATCACCGCGAGGGTCCGGGCCGAGCGGCGGGCGAGAAGGTCTGTGGCAACCGCGCTCGTCGCCCCGGTGCGGACCGCGGAGAGGCTGCTCGCCTCGACCAGGCCATCGGGGGTCCCGGTCGAGGGATCGACGAGGAGGACCGCCCCCTGGGAGACCGGTCGCCCCCTGGCCGGGTTATCGGGCCAGGTCGTCGCCAGACAGAGACCGAGGGCCTCTCCCTCGTGGTTGTTGACGTGGATCAGGGCGGCCGAACCCTCGCCCCGCCCCCCGGGAACCCGGAGGCGCGCGGCCGGCGGCATCTCGAACCGCCCGTTCGAAAAGGCCGCAAACGCCCGCCTCATGCCTGCAATCGCGGCCTCCATCGGGAGGGCGGCGTGCACGTCGTCCGCCGAGAGGATCCTCATGCCGTTTCTGCTGACGAGGTGGACCCGGAACTACAAAACCATTTCTTTATCAGTCTTCTAACGTCGGGATTATCACCTCGGGGATCACACCGATCAGAGCATGAAGATCAGGGGGATTCGGCGCGAGCTCCTGGACCTCCTGCTCGCGATCGCAGCCTCAAACGACCCGAACGAATTCGTGGCCCTCCTCAGGGAGGAGAACGGTGTGATCGAGGAGTGCGACCTGGTGCCTGGAACGGTCACCAACGAGGACTCTGCCAGCGTCCTCCTGGACATGATGCCCCTCGACACCCGGCGCGCCGGTTCGGCCCACTCGCACCCGAACGGGGTGCTGGAGCCCTCGGACGCGGACCTCTCGTTCTTCCCCCGCACCGGTAGGTACCACCTGATCATCGGCTGGCCGTACGATGAGGGCGATTGGGCCTGCTTCACGGCCGACGGATCTCTGTACGACCTGGAGGTGCTCGAGTGATCCGCGTCGTTGCGACCGGGACCTTCGATATCCTCCACCCGGGCCACCTCTTCTACCTCACCGAGTCGCGCAGGCTCGGCACCGAGCTGTACGTGATCGTCGCCCGCGACGCGAACGTGAAGCACAAGCCACGCCCGATCGTCCCCGAGAGCCAGCGGCTCGAGATGGTCCGGGCGTTGAGGCCGGTCGATGTCGCTCGCCTGGGCGACACCGAGGACATGTTCCGCCCGATCGAGGAGATCCGTCCCGACATCGTCACGATCGGCTGCAACCAGCACTTCGACGAACAGGCGCTCGCCGCTGCTCTCGAAGAGAGGGGATGCGGGTGCCGCGTGATCCGGATCGGGGGGTTCACGGGGACACCTCTCTGTTCGTCGCGCCGGATCGTCGCTCGCGTCTGCGACGAGCGGTGCAGGCCCGCCTAGAGGGGAAGGAGGAGATTTACCTCGCGTCGACCGGCCGCCCGCGCCTCTGCGAGCGCAGTCGGGTGACCCCTGATCCCCCCTTCGAATGTGTCCAGACCATTGACGACGATGTTCCCGGCGTAGGTGAATCCCAGGCCGGAGAAGAGGGCCTGCACCACCGGATAGGCTCCGTCGAAGACGGTCGGCCAGTCCGAGCCGGCGGTCGACAGGAAGAAACCCCGGTGATGGGCGAGGTGCTCCTCGGTGTAATCGAGCGTGTTCTGGACCATCCGGCGGGCCCAGAGAAACTGGGCGCGGTCGATCAACCCCTTCAGTTCGGCCGTTATCCCCATGCTGTAGATCGGCGATGCGATGGCGAGGACGTCGGCGTTCGCCATCTCCTCGAGCAGGGGACTGGCGTCGTCGTCCACGATACAGACACCGGTCCGGTGGCAGGCATTGCACCCCCGGCATGAGGCGTAGGAGAGGGTCGAAAGGACCACCTTCCTGGTCTCGGCGCCTGCGTCGCGTGTCCCATCGAGGAACGCGTCGAGCAGCCGCTCCGTGTTCCCGTACCGGTGGGGGCTCCCAGAGATGCCAAGGACGAGCGTCATATGCCGAGCCGCTCGCGAAGGGTCGCCACCGCTCCAAGCCCGAGTTCCCGTGCTTCCTCCTTCGCAGTCGGGTGGCGCCGAACGGCTCCCGACTCGTCGACGCTCCGGACGAGCAGGTACCGCATGTCGCGCTCGCGCACCCCGGCGACGTGGTAGAAGCACTTCACCGAGGGGAGGGCCGCCTCGAAGACGTGGTCCCAGTCCTGGCCGGCCGTACCGAGGAAGAGGCCGAGCCGCTGCCCCCTCCGCTCCTCGGGGATCACTGGCCATCCGAGGACGTACTTCCGAGACCGGTAGACCTGCGCCCGGTCGACCAGTGCCTTCGCCTGAGCAGGAAGGCCCATGCAGTAGATCGGTGCGGCGAGCACCACGCAGTCCACCGCCAGGATCCGCTCGTACAGGGTGGTCATCCCGTCCTTCTGGACGCAGTCCCCGGTCCGCTCGCAGGCGTTGCAGCCGCGACAGGGTTTGATCTCGGCATCGACCACAACCACCTTCTCGTGCTCGACACCAGGTTCGGAGGCCATCGCTTCAAGGACCCAATCGAGGAGGGTCTCGGAGTTGCCGTGTCGGCGCGGCGAGCCCGCGAACCCGAGGACCGTAATCGGCATGTACCCCCGTGTTGGCAGACAGGCTATAAAAAAGGTTCAGAGGGACTTAAAGCAGAGGTACCAGTCCCTGCACTCCAGCCCCGCCTTGTCCCGCGCTGCCATCTCCGCCACCGTCTTCGGGGCCGGTACCACGACCTTGTCGCCGGGCTGCCAGTTCGCCGGCGTCGCGACGCCGTGGGCGTCCGTCGTCTGGAAGGCCTTGAGGAGCCGGACGATCTCGGGCATGTACCGTCCGTTGGTGAGCGGGTAGTAAAACATCCCGCGGAGAATCCCCTTGTCGTCGATGAAGAAGACGGCGCGTACGGCAGCCGTACTTGACTGGCCCGGCTGGATCATCCCGTAGACCTTCGCGACCTTCATCTCCAGGTCGGCGATGATCGGGAACGGGATCTCGACGCCCATCTTCTCCTTGATCGCCCGAACCCAGGCCAGGTGGGCCGAGACCGAATCGACCGAGAGGCCAATAAGTTCGCTGTTCAGGCTCTTCAGCTCGTCGGCGATCTCGGCGAACGCCATGAACTCGGTCGTGCAGACCGGCGTGAAGTCGGCCGGATGCGAGAACATCACGACCCACCGGCCCCGGTAATCGGAGAGCCGGAGGGGGCCGTGGGTCGAATCAGCCAGGAAGTCAGGGGCGGGCTGCCCGAGCCCGGGGAGCGTTGCGGCCGGCGCGGCGCCGGAACAGCAGTCTTTCAGATCGTCACACATTGACATCTCACCGTGAAAAGGGGGGATCTATTTTTTATAAATCTCTTCCGCGGCCGCTCGTCCGTGGACATAGGCCGGCATCCCCGCGAGCAGGAACGTCACCCGGAGCGCCTCCTCGATCTCGGCAAGCGAGATCCCCAGGTGCGGCGCACCGGCGATCTGAGCCCGGACCGCGTGCGCGTCACGCATGGCCGCAGCGATCGCGATGGCGATCAGTTTTTTGTCCTTCTTCGAGAGAAGCCCGTCGGCCCAGACCATGTGGTCGAGGCCCATCACCGAGTTGTAGAGCTCGGGGTTGCTCTCCTGAAGATCCCGGAAGATCTTCGGGACCTTGCCGATCTTATCCTCAAGACCCTTGAGACGTTCGTCGTCGGCCATAGTCACTCCTTCAACTCCATCGGCTCGCCGCAGCAGACGAGTTCGCCGCCGCCGGCTTCTTTGACTTCGACCACGTTGCCACAGATGTTGCAGACAAAGATCTGGCCCGCGCTGGATACGTTCACCATGGTTTTCCTACCTCCAGTATTCCCGGTTCGCCGTCACACGCCCCGCGTGGGGCCGACCAGCCGGATGGTTCACCGCTTGGGCGGGTTGAGCGCGTCCTCGGGGGTCTTGATGTCCGGCCGGATGTGTGTCATGGGGAAGCACTGGTACTCTTCACACGAGCACTTCGGGCACTTCCGGAGATCCTGTTCGACCGCGGAGAGCTCCTCCTCGTATCCACAGTCCAGGCAGACGTACTTTCCGGGTCCGACCTTGTCGCCGGCTTTCTTCTCAACTCCTTCCATCCTTTAGTTCACCATCTGTTCCATGCACGGCGCAGGTATTTATCGGTTCGTATTTTGCCAATTCGTGAGAGAAGGCCCTCGATAGACCAAAAGGGCACGATGCAGTCCGCATCAAGATATGTTGAGGTAGCCTGCAGATTCTGGACATCCCCCGCACTGCACCGCGATACGCATGCTGAACCGGGGTGCCGGGCCAGTCGGGGATGGGGCGGCGGGCGGGATCGCCTGATATGCACCCTTTTTATCCGGGCACGTCAGACTGCATCACCATGCCCCAGATCATCGCCCTCTTCGGGTCGCCGCTCCCCCGAGGCAACACTGGACTCCTCCTCGAACAGGCCCTCGCCGGCGCCGCCGAGAGCGGATGCACGGTCGAGCGTGTGAACGTCCCGTTCCTGACGTTCGAACCCTGCATGGAGTCGCTCCACTGTATGAGCCAGCCCGAGTGCTCGCAGCTCGACGACCTGACGCCATACTACGACCGGGTGGTCGAGGCGGACGGAGTGATCATCGCGACACCGGTGATGACGATGGGTGTCCCGGGGAAGCTGAAGGGGTTCTTCGACCGGTTCCAGGTCCTCTTCTGGGCGAAGTACGGGAGGAAGGACCCGCTCGTCCCCCGCAAGCGGCGTGCCCAGCGGCATGGCCTTCTGCTCGCGATCTCAGGCCTCTCGAGGTCTCAGGTCCCGCACGTCTTCGACGGGCTGCGGTACACGGTCGAGGCCTTCTACGACATCACTGACGTCACCCCGGGAGAGGAGTTCCTCGTCGATGACATGGACACGAAGAGGGACCTCTCCCAGTTCCCCGAGCTTCTCGGGGAGGCCCGGGCGGCGGGCCGACGCCTCGGCGAGCGGCTCGTCGCCGAGTCCGGGGAGTAGGTGCGAGCCGAGGCAGGGTCAATCGATCCGGAGAGCGCCGGCACCCCTGAGCGATCGGTGTCCTTTCCGGGAGATGATCAGGTGGTCCAGGACCTGGATACCAAGCAGCTCCCCCGCGTCGACGAGCTGGCGCGTGATCGCCATGTCCTGGCTTGAAGGCTCGAGCGAACCCGAGGGGTGGTTATGGACGAAGACGACAGCAGCGGCCCGGTCCGTGATCGCATCGGCGAAGGCCTCGCGCGGGTGGACCTGGCTCGCGTTCAACAGGCCGACCGTGAGCGTCCGGGCATGGATCACCTCGCCGGCCCCGTTCAGGGTGATCGCGAGGAAGTGTTCCTGCTGCCGGTGCCGGATCGCATCGACATCGGGCAGGCAGAGCACCTCCTCGGGGCCAGAGATCCTCAGCCCCTCGTTCGGATCCCCGAACCGCCGGGAGAGTTCGAGCCCGGCGAGGAGCTCGCAGGCCTTTGCCTCCCCGATTCCTGGGACCGCCAGCAGGTCGCCGATGGTGACCTCGTGCTTCTTCTCAGAAAAGACGTCCCGAACATCGGCGGCCACTGCCAGGACGTCCCGTCCCCGTGTCCCCCGGCCGATGATAACGGCGATCAGGTCGCGGGTTGAGAGTGCCTGGGGACCCTTCCGGATCAGCCTCTCACGCGGCCGGTCCCGCTCGGGGATATCGGCCATGCGTCGCGCCGCCATGTCGAGAGATGGGGCTGTCAATCACTTCAACGTTCTTTTCTGCATTTGTTTCGTAGCAAAACGAAATAATAAGGTATAAGTAGGGTGCCGGCGCCAGTAGTCTGCATGGCGACGATTGACAACGTGAAGGCCGCGTATGCGGGTGAATCCCAGGCGAACCGGAAGTACCTCTCTTTCTCGGAGAAGGCCGTGCAGGACGGGTACCCGGTGATCGCCCGGCTCTTCCGCGCCGCATCGGATGCGGAGGCGATCCACGCCCGGAACCTCCTGACCGTGATGGGCGCGGTGAAATCGACCGCTGAGAACCTGGCGTCCTCGGTTGAAGGCGAGACCCACGAGTTCACGGAGATGTACCCGGGGTTCATCCGCGAGGCTGAGAGCGAGGGGCAGAAGAATGCGGTTCAGCCGTTCACCCACGCAATGAAGGCCGAAGAGGTCCACGCCGGCCTCTACAAGCGGGCGGCGGAGGCCGTCGCGGCCGGAAAGGACCTCGCGGCGACGAAGGTGCTCCTCTGCCCCGTCTGCGGCAACGTCGCCCTGGACGAGGCGCCCGAGCGATGCCCCATCTGCAACGTCCCTGGCGCCCGCTGGCGCGAGATCACAGTTTAAAAAAAAAGGGAGACCGGCGTATGCCGGCTCTATCACTCTTTCTTCGGATCGTCGTGCTTTTCGCAGTAGATCTCGGACTGGATGTCTTTCCCGAGAAGCCCGATCGCGTCCGAGCGGCACCGCTGACAGTGGCGCATCTGCTTGATGAAGGGAGCGCACCGGTCCTGCATCTCCCGCTTCTGCGCAGGCGTCGGGGGGACCACGTCCTTGAACTTGTACTGCGGGATCACCGGGATCAGGTTGAAGGTGTAGGCCCCCAGTTCCGAGGTCTTCTTTGCGATCTCGAGGACCTGGTCGTCGTTGACGCCGGGGACCCAGACCGTGTTCACCTTGACGATCATGCCGAGCCGGGCCGACTCCTCGACCCCCTTCAGCTGGTTCGCGATCAGGATCTTCGCCGCCTCGACCCCGGTGTAGCGCTTCCCATGGTAGTCGATGTGGTCGTAGATCTTCGCCCCCACCTCGGGGTCGAGGGCGTTCATCGTGACCGTGATGTTCCCAACGCCGAGCTCGGCGAGTTCCGCCACCCGCTCGGGGAGCATGAGGCCGTTCGTGGAGAGGCAGCGCATCGCGTCGGGGAAGTGCTCCTTGATCAGGCGGAGGGCTTCGAAGGTCTCCTCGTTCGCGAGTGGGTCCCCCGGGCCGGCGATCCCGATCACCTTGATGTACTTGTGCTCCTCGAGCACCTTCTGGACGAGCGGGACGGCCTCCTCGGGGGTCACCACCCGGCTCGTGACACCAGGACGGGACTCGTTGACGCAGTCGTAATCACGGACGCAGTAGTTGCACTGGATGTTGCATCTCGGCGCAATCGGCAGGTGCATCCGGCCGAAGGCATGGCAGGCCTTCTCGGAGAAGCACGGGTGTTCCTTAATGCGGCGGAGCGTCGCCGGGTCGTACGGAACCTCCCGGCCGTCGACAGTTGCGGTGCGGTAGCCTTCGGTCATGCATTCACCACTAGGTCTCTCGATACGGGACTATAAATTACTGATGGGAGCGGCAACGGAGCGAAAGAGCCCGGTCGTAGGCGGTATACGCCTCGTCGCACCGACCCAGGGCGCCGAGCGCGTTCGATCGGGCGAGGTGGAGGGCCGGGCGTTCGGGGGCCGCCTCGAGCGCCCGGTCGTACGTCCGGAGTGCGTCGTCGTACCGTTCGAGGGCGTAGTACGCGTTCCCCCTCCCGAGCAGGGCATCGAGCAGGGACAGCTCGATCTCGAGGGCCCGTTCGAAGGCCGCGAGCGCCTCGGTATAGTGCCGTCGCCGCGTACAGGCCATTCCCCGGAAGACCCAGGAGGCTGCATCCTCGCCGCCCGGCGGACAGGCGGTGCGTCCATAACCGTTCATGAACCCGGGGTGGTCCCCCCGGAGTATACAGATACCCGCCACAGGGTCGTGGTTCACACCCTTCGCCGGAGGACGAGCCAGGAGTCCGGACCGGCTTTTCGAAACGGGACGAAGAGATAGGTCCCCCGGTAGCGTTGCCCATGGAGCCGGACCTCTCGGCGATCGTCCTCCCAGGTGACCAGGTCGAACTCTCCCCGGTCATGGACCCGCACCTCGCCCGCCCCGTCTTCCCCCCGAGGGATCGTCCCCTCGAAGTCGATAAACTCGACCGAGTGGTCCTCGGTTGCGATCGCGAGGCACCGCTCCCCCGCCCGCTCGGGGAGCCCCTTCGGGACAGCCCACGAGACCAGCACGCCCCCGCGCTCCAGGCGGACGTCGTGGTGGGGCGTGCGGGACCGGGGGTCGTGGACGATGAAACGCGGCAAGAAAAAAGGTTACTCGATTGGGATCCGGGTCCCGCGCTCGACGGCGGTCTTCTTGAGGCGGATCTCCAGGACGCCGTTCGTGAACGACGACCGGGCCCCTTCCGCCGTCACGGGATGCGGAAGCGGGACGATGCGGGTCATGTACCCGAAGGTCCGCTCCTGGCGGAAAAACTTCCCGGTCTCCGTCCCCTCCTGCCGCTCCGAGCGGCGCTCGCATGCGATCTCCAGGTCGTCGGGCGAAAGGAGGCGAACCGCGATGTTCTCGCGTTCGACCCCGGGCAGGTCGGCGACCACCAGGACGTCGTCCTGGTCCTCCCTGACATCGAGCCGGAACTCACCTCTCACTGCAGGCATGAGCCGGTCGCCGACCCCGCCGGGGCCCAGCCCGCCAGCCGGCAGGAAGGCCCCAGAGCCGAGCATCAGGGAGCGGAAGCGGCCCTCCATCTCGTTCAGCATGTCGTCGAACTGGCGCCCCAGTCCTTCAAACGGGTTGTCTCGATATGGCATTGTCATCTCCCCTTCGGTCGTGGACCACCACGACCTAACCAGAGGTGAATCTTTCAATATATTAAATATTTGTATAATGGCCAGGCAGTCAACACCTTTTTCCCCCCCGCCTCCCGATCATTCTCCGGCTCATCATGATCACTCTCGCGCTCGCCGGAAAACCGAACTGCGGCAAGTCCACGTTCTTCAAGGCGGCAACCCTCGCCGACGCGGAGATCGCGAACTACCCGTTCACCACGATCGATGCGAACCACGGCGTCGCCTACCTGAGAGCCCCCTGTGCCTGCACCGGCCTGGAGCTCCCAGGGGGTCAGGCCCGGTGCGGCCACTGCACGGACGGGGTGCGCTTCATCCCCGTCAACCTGATCGACGTCGCCGGACTCGTTCCGGACGCCCACCTTGGGCGGGGGCTGGGCAACCAGTTCCTCGACCACCTCCGCCAGGCGGACGCGATCATCCACGTCGTGGACGGGTCAGGCTCCACCGACTCGGAGGGTAACCCCGTCGGGGTGGGCGAGCAGGACCCCGAGGAGGAGATCGCGTTTCTCCCGAAGGAGATGACCCTCTGGGTGTATGGGATCCTTGATAAGCACTGGCCGAAGCTGATGCGGCAGGCGCAGCAGCGGGGCTTCTCGCTCCACGCGGCGATCGCCGAGGTGCTCGCCGGCCTCTCCATCAGCCCAGAACAGGTCTCGGACGTGGTACGTGACACCGGCATCGACCTCCTCCACGCGGACTCCGGGGCTCTTGTCGGGTTCTGCGGCGAACTTCTCGCCCGGGCGAAGCCGATGCTCGGAGTGGCGAACAAGGCCGATCTCGCTCCCGATGCCCTCCTCGAACGGCTCTCCGCAAGGGGAGTGCCGCCGGCATCGGCGGCAGGCGAGCTCGCCCTCCGGAACGCGGCGAAGACCGGCTTGATCCGGTACCTGCCCGGGGACCCATCTTTCGAGGTGGTGGACCGGGCGGCGCTCACGAAACCCCAGGCGGCCGGTCTCGAGGCCCTCGAGAAGGTGATGGACAGACTCGGCGGGACCGGCGTACAGGCGGCGCTCAACCGGGCGGTCTTCGATCTCCTGGACCGGATCGTGGTCTACCCGGTCGAGGACGAGGTCCACTACATGGACGGACGGGGTCGCATCCTGCCCGACGCGTTCCTGATGCCGAACGGCTCGACCCCACGCGACCTCGCCTTCTCTGTCCACACCGAGATCGGCAAGGGTTTTCTCTACGCGGTCGACGCCCGCACCCGGATGCGGATCCGCGACACCCAGCCGCTCAAGAACGGCGACATCATCCGGATCGTCTCGGCCGCAAAATAAGCAATGCGGAAGATTGGTATAGGAGAACGTGAAAATAATCATCATTCATGGGCGGCGAGATCTACCAGGCGCAGATCGTGCGTAACTTTTTTGAGATCGTCACGGGCACGGACCGGAACATCACCCGGATCTCGATGTGCGTGATCGCCGTCGCGAAGCTCCGAAACGAACCCCCGGAGCGGCTCACCCTTCTCCTCGACCAGGTCCGCAAGTCCCGGCAGAACCGTGAGCTCTCGATCGACATCCTGGACTACATGTGTGACGTCGCCTACGCCCTCGACGCTCACGCGGTCCAGACCGCCTTCGGGGTGCGCGAGCCGGGATCGGTCGCCCAGGAGTTCAATAGTATCAGCCTGGACACCCTCTAGGACAGCCCAGAAGGGGTGGCCCGCTCACTCGGACGGCAGGCCAGTCAGGTCCTGGTCCTTTCCGGCCGACCGTCGGGCGGTGTGCTGGAGCCAGATCCCGATGCCGATGCAGAACAGGGCCGTCGCCGAGAGGAGCGCGAAATACTGCAGGCCGGCCTCTGCCAGAATAGGGAACTCAGGGGCCCGGTTCACCGCCAGCATGTAGATCGCCGCGCCATAAAAGAAGAGGCCGACGGCGAGGGTCAAAAATGGGAGGATCAGGACGCGCCAGAGCTCCTCCCTCTCGCCCAGGTAGACATCGATCAGCCGGCCCGCAGACGAGATGAGACCGGCGGCAACGAACCAGGGAACGGCGCCGTACGCGAACGCGAGGAACATGAAGAGGCCGTTCGCCTGGTCACCGCCCATGTAGTGGATGATCATCGTGGTCATCCCGTTGATCGCTCCCACGACCACGAAGAGGAGGGCAGACAGGTTCGTGACCAGGGTGAACCGACCCCGAGCAAGAGAGTTCGCGATCGCCCGATAGGTTGAGCCGAAGATGTCCTCGTACCCGAGGCCCCGGAAGAGAAGGTAGGTCCCGATCACCCCGACCACCACGATCATCGCCCCTTCGGGGTACCCGAGCAGGTAGGCGATCGCGAAGAGGAGCATCGCGAGCCCGACGGGGACCAGGAGCGGTCGGGAGATCTTGGGGTCGTCGAGGAGCTTCTTCAGGATGTAGTACGTCCCTTCAAGGTTCACCATCTGGGAGACCACGACTCGACGCACGGACGAGACGGCGATCCTCGACTGGATGATCGGCAGGACGAAGTCGTCCTCGGCCCCGTCCGTCACCAGGATACACTCGGTCGCTCCCGTCCGGGCTATCACACGTTCCAGATCGCGGGCGATCTTGCGGTCCCCTTCGATCATATGGAGGTGATCGCCGGCGACGATCGCGACCTCGACCAGTTCGCCGCTCGCGGCAAGCCCGTCGGCGACCTTGACCGCCTGGAAGATCGCGTTCACGTCGGAGTCCTCAGGATCGACCAGAGCGAGCGAGTTGGCGGCAGCCAGGCAGGCGTCACGCCCGACCACGGGTACGTCGATACCCGCCTTGAACCCCACGTCGTCGTCCCGGTCGACCGAGAGCACGAGGGTACGTCGCTCCGCCATGACAAGGAGTGTTACACCGGAACTATTAAAGCGTTGTTGGATTGGGCTAATTTGAAAAAAAAGGGAAGAATCAGACCATTTTCGAGCGCTGGAGCAGGAGCAGGTCCTCGGTCGTGAGCTTCTCGCCGCCCCGGAACGACGTGAAGATCCGTTCCGCCTCCTGGCGGACCGCCTTCTGCTCTTTCGTGGTCTTGGTCGACCGGGTCTTCTTCCTGAGACCACCGATCACCTTATCGTAGTCGCGGAGCTCCTTCTGGCAGGCGAGGAAGGCCTTGTGCTCGGCGTCGGCGGCCTCCTGGGCCTCGACGAACTGCCGGTGCGCCGCATCGGCGGCCTCGCGCGACTTGTCGGCGTTCCGGTAGTTCTCGACCATCAGGTCGTGGTGTTTCTGAGCGAGTTCGGCGAGCTCGGTGACACGGGCGTGGACCTCGGAGGCCTGGTGGCGAAACTCACGGGCGTCGGTGAGCTTGGTCCGCATCTCCTTGTTCTGCTCGAGCTCGGTCTCCTGATCCCGGATCTCGGTCCGCAGCGCCTTGATCTTCTCGATCAGCTCCCGCTCCTTGTCGACGGAGAAGACCTCGGTCTGCTGCCGGAACTCCATGTGCTCGATCTGCTTCTGGAGCTCCTTGATCCCCCGGTTCTTGAGCGTCCCGTGCTCCTTCTTGAACCCCTCGATCTCCTCGAAGAGCACGTTCGCTTTCTCGTTGAGAGCATTGCGCACCTCTTTCTGGGCCTGGACGTCCCTGTTCGCCTGGTCACGCAGCTCCTTGTTCTTCTGCGCCTCCTCGACGAACTCACGGGTCTTCCCGTTCAGAGCGTTCCGTTCGCGGGCGAACTTGCTCGCGGTTGCGTTCAGTTCATTCCGCCGCTCCTTGTGCTGCTCGGACTCTGCCAGGATCTTCTTTCGCTTCTCGATCAGTTCATTCAGCATGCCTTACCCATCCTCGCCCCTCTGCGCCACGTCCACTGTCCGGGCGTGCCGGTTAACTATCGGGAAAGAACAGGAGAACAGAACGTGGACGAAGCCCGTTGCCAGGCTCTTATTCATCATGCCGCACCTCATGCTCGACCTCCGATACCTCACTCAACCGGCTCATCACACAAGAACCTTGCGGACGCGCGCCTGCCCGGCAAGCCGGGACCACCGGGAGATGTTGTAGTATTCAAAGGGCACACGAGCTCTTAACGATTTCGCACCTAAAAATTGACTCACGGATCCACCGGGAATCGAACCCGGGTCCTTGGGTTCGAAGCCCAAGAGGATATCCTCTACCCCATAGATCCGCCTGATCGTTGGACATCGACGACTATTAAGTATTCGGAAGCTCCTGATATTCCTATGATTCTGTCCGGCGAGGAGATTGTCCGTCGGCTCCGTACGCTCGAACCTGGCGAACGGCTCACGATCCGGCCATTCGCCAAGGAGTCTCTCCAGGTGGCCAGTTACGACCTCCGCGCCGCCGAGACGACCGTGATCCCGCGCGGCGAGTGCCGCCTGGTCCCCTCGATCGAGTGGGTGGAGGTGCCGATCGGTCTGGCCGCCACCCTTCGGTGCCGCTCGTCGCTCGGACGAAAGGGGGTGCTGCTCGGTGGTGGATTCGTCGACCCGGGCTTCCGCGGGCAGCTGACGCTCGCACTCTCGAATCTCGGCCCGGAGGATGTCCGGATCGAGATGGGTGACCGGGTCGTCCAGATCCTCTTCTCCGAGGTGATGGAGAACCACCGCGAGTACCGAGGGCGGTACCAGGACAGCCAGGGGGCCGTCACAGCCCGGGAGTCATGATCCGGACCGAACGGAAGGTGGTCGAGCTCCTCCGGATCCTCAAGGACCAGCCCGAGCCGATCGGCGCGAAAAGGCTCTCCGAACTGATGGCCGAGCGGGGTTTCGTCCTCTCCGATCGCGCCGTCCAGTATTACCTTCGCTACCTGGACGAGAACGGCTTCACCTACAAGGTAGGGAACCATGGGCGGGTCCTGACTGACCTTGGCCGGAGCGAGACCGACAAGGCACTCGTCGACGACCGGACGGGGTTCATCATCTCGAAGCTCGAACGGCTCGCCTTCCGGTCCACGTTCGACCCCCAGACGGGGACCGGGGACGTCGCCTACAACCTCTCGATCATCCCCGAAGAGCGGATCGAAGAGGTCTGTGCTGCGTTCGATGCCGTGATCGGGGCCGGTTACGGCTTCTTCTCGAACTACCGTGTCATGGACCGCCATCCCCGGGTTCCTGCGGGCTCGGTCGGCCTCGTCACCGTCTGCTCCATCACGATGGACGGTGTCTTCCAGCACAACGGTATACCGGTCCACGTCGCCTACGGAGGGACTCTCCAGATCCAGGAGCGGCAGGCGGTCGAGTTCAACGACCTGATCGGCTACCGCGGCACCACGATCGACCCCCTCGCCCTCTTCATCTCGTCGGGCCTGACCTCGATCGGCTCCCTGGTCGAGCACGGGTCCGGGGTGGCCCTGGCAAATATCCGTCAGGTTCCAGCCTCGGCAGAGCACCAGGTCACGGGGCTGATCCAGTCTCTCCGCGCCGCCGGTTTCATCTTCCCGGTCGCGAAGGGCCTCCAGGTCTTCAACGCCCCTCCCGACCCGTACCGGCTCTCGATCGTCGCCTTCTCGGGAATGAACCTTCCTGGCCGTGTTCGCGAGCTCGGGATACCCCTCACGACCGAGATCGGGGTCGGAAACATCCCCTATTCCCGTATAGTCGACGGCAACTGACGGGGCCTCGCCGCTCCTCCGCGGCGTGGTCGTCAGCCGAACCGGAAGTGTCTATCAGGGACGGTGATCTCGAACCGCGCCCCCACTCCCGGCGTCCCGTTCTCTACGATCGTCATCCCGGTGATCGCCAGGACTTCGCGGGAGAGATAGAGACCCAGCCCCGTGTTCCGACCGTAGCCTTTCGCGAATATGGCAGCCTTCCCCTCCGGCGGCACACCGATCCCATCATCATCGCGGGCGATAGACAGCCAGTTCGGCCCCAGGCGGACCGAGAACGTGACCCGGGTGACCCTCTCCCCGTGCCGGACGGCGTTCTCCACCAGGTTGTTGACCACCTTCTCGAAGAGGGAGTCGGCGTAGATCTCGACCTCCTCCTGAGGCGGGACGACGACAAGACCGGACGCTATGAGGGCCTGGATGAGGGAGAGAGATGCCGGCGAAACCGCCTCCATCCCGACGTAGCTCGCGGCATTGATGACGAGCTGCGTCGGCAGGTCGGCGACGACACCTCGAGGGCGTCCCCGAGCGACCAGAGCGTCATCGTTGTGGTGAGGACGAGGAACGGGGGTACGACCGGATTGGTCCTCCGGTGCCCGCTTGCGATGGCAGGGGCGCCTGTGACGAGCGCGGAGAGGAGGACCGGGATGAACCAGGGGGAGAACTTACTGCAGGATCACGTGTCGCACCCGGTCGAGAGATGACCGATGCCGGATGGCGCTCCGAGCTCTCGCGCCGCCATGGTCGAGGTGTTTATATTGGAGAACTGCAGGAAAAATGGCTTCGGGCCGGGCAGGGAACAGAGCGCCGGAGGAACCTGCCGGATCGCTCACTCGAACCAGTCCTGCCAGGCGACCTGCTGGCGGACGTCGTCGACGTCGGAGCCTGGTTCTGCTTCGAGAAGCGTGCGGACGAAGGTGCGGTCCCACCCGAAGCGCTCGAGCGCCGCGATCACCGCGAGGGGACGGGGCATCGTCGCGAGGAGGGCGAGGAGGCGTTCGGCGCGGTGGCGCGAGCCGAAAGAGGCGAGCGCACCGGGCGCCGCCGGCGTCCAGTGAGCGCTGCCCGCGGTGAACCAGAGGCGGTCCCGTGAGAGCATCGGGGGAAGGAGGTCCCGGAGGGTGACCCGGGCGAGGGCCTCCTCCAGCTCGCCGGAACGGTAGTGGTCGATGCCGACGAGCGCCGCCTCGAGCGCGAGCCCGAGGAGAGCTATGCGCATGGCGCCGAACGACGGGCCGAAACTGGACCGGGCCCGCCGTTCGGTCGCCTCGAGGTGGTCGGCAACGTCCGAAAGGCTGGCCGAGAGGTCGCCATCGGCCACAAGGAGGCAGAGGATAGCGACCTCCTCGGCGTCGAAACCGGAGGAGGGCACTAGGGACCACCCCCGGCAGGGCAGGACCCCATGCGGGAGTGATACGGGTGCGGGACAATAAGGTTTTGCTCCCCGGCATTCACCTCGTGAGCCGGCACCGTCCCGAATCCCGGGATCCTGGTGTTCGTTACGTTCGCTCTTACCTGACGACCCGATAGCCGACGGACTCGATGAGACGTACGAGGGCAGCATCCCATTCCCGGTCCTCTTCGAGCTGACCGAGCCATTCACGATTCGGGGCAAGGGCGAGATCGAGGACAGGGTCGTCGACGGCGAGATGCCGCAGCCCCATCACCCGGGCGGCCCGCCGGCCGGCAGGATCGAGGACGAGGAGGCGCCAGCAGGCGAACTCGGCGCAGATCGCCGGCCAGGTCTCGTGGACCGGACAGACGGCGACCCCATCATGGTCGTGGCGGAGGAGGGGGCAGGCACCGGGGATCGGCGGCTCGTTAAGGAGGCCGGCCTTGTCGGGATCGAGGGTGACCCGGGTCACCTCGCCGGTGTATCGGTTCCGGACGGCGAGGGCGCCTGCCGGACCCCACTCCAGGGCATGGACCTCGCCCATACCAGAGCAGCACTCACCGCAGCGGAGACAGTAGAAGGGCATGGATGACCAGGATGCGTCGTGGCCCTACCGGGCAAGGAGATCGATGAACGCGTCATGCGGCAGGCCGGATTGTGTCTGGATCGAAGATAGGGTCCCTGCCGGGATCGAATCGTGCCGGGAAACGCCCACGAGGCGTTTCTGGTACCGCCCACCCAGTGCGAAGAGAGCCAGGCGACCCCCTTTTGCCTGATGGACGGCATCGACGAACCCGACCTGCTGCCGGGGCCATCGGCTCACCTGTATCGACGAGACCATCGGCAGCGTCACGTCGTCTCGACCCCGATTGTGGTCGTATACCTCGCCTGGGTCAGCAGCGGCCCGCTTAACCCGTCGAACATGCTGCAGACCCCAGCGTTCTCCAGGTACCGTTCAATTGCCTCCCGGAGCTTGGCGAACCCCTGCTCCGGCGTATCGCCGCACCTCGAGACAAAGACACCAGCTTCCTCCCAGACCATGGCGGTCAGCCGGTCCCTGCCCATCTGGATCTCAGATTGACGTTCGCGCTCCATTATTATTGTGATCACCGGACAGGAACGGTCGAGCAGGAGAGAGCGGAAGGGGCGATCGATAGGTCTTGGCTCGGGCGGTTCAAGGGGCTCCCCCCTTGTCGGATCACACGCCGCCCCCCAATGAATACGGGAAGAACGCACTCATGCTCCTCTTCACGGACGAGTCGCCGTTGACCGATTGGTTCTCACTTTCCGTCTACATGTTTCGACCGACTCCTTTGATTCTGGAATGGGTCATGGCAACGACCAGCTGCGAACGATATCACGGCACGAAGGTGTGTCGATTGGGCACTGGAAAACGTCGCAGTTCAGACTGTCACGATGACTTCATGCCTCACCGCCTTTCCGGAGCCAGACCCAGGACCAATAGACCAAGACCAGCGCCGGGCCTCTTTTCACATACGCAGTTGGAATTGTGCAATGAGGATCAGGATTGAGCGAATACGGGTAGTGCGAGCTCTCACGAGTCTACAGCGGCCTTCCACCGGAGATGGTCCGCAGCCCTTGTTCGGACCGCCGAAGTGGATGAATTAGCCGAGGGCGATGGCTCGAAGAAGAGGAGGAGATCGGCTCCGAACCTGAGAAACCCGGGGAGAGGGACGTAGCAACCTTTTCCAGATAGTATGCCGGGGATCGAGTAATACCGGCAGATTTCGCCGAGAATTGGGAAAAGAAAGAGGTTCAGCCGGTTTTTGCAGAGTAATGATGAAATCGATCGTCTGCTCGGATACCTGGAGAGACTCCAGTGGCAATGTATAGCGTGTATGTTTCCGTCGGATGGTCGCTCGTGGTGATCGAGAGTGCAATGATGAGAAGAGAGATCACCTCAACTTCCGGGAGGTTTCGCGGGAGATGAGAGACGGAATCTCACGGCGAAGGAGGATAGTCGACATGACAATCAATCGAGAATTTGAGTGAGTATGCGTGGGGAACAATCATAGATTAGACCATGACACGATGAAATTGAAGCGCATTCTTGAGATAATGGAGAAGAAAGTGAGTGGTGAGGTTGCCACTGCACCCAAGAGATAATATGATTCTTACACAATAGAGAATAGCTACAAACCCCAGCTTACCTTTATCCCCTATTCGATCGATCTTTCTCCATGAGCACGTTCGGGACCTTTATTCTTCACCAGGAGTATGAGGCTATCGCCGCCCGGGGCGACCCTCTCAATGAGATAGAAGGTCTGATCAACTGGGAACTCTTCGGTCCCCGGTTGTCGACGCTGTATAAGAGCGAACGCGATCAGGGCGGTCGTCCGCCCACCGATGTGATCGTACTCATGAAGTTACTCGTGCTCCAGCAGTGGTATGGTCTCTCTGATTACGAGCTCGAACGTCAGGCCGGGGACCGTATCTCTTTCCGTCACTTCCTCGGGTTTCCTGCTACGATCCCGGATCGTTCAACGATCTGGGTCTTCAAGAATCGTCTCGTCGAAGCCGGCATGACTGACGAGCTCTGGTCCGATCTCCAGCAGCAGATCGATGCTCGCGGTCTGACGATTCGCCGAGGGGTGATCCAGGATGCAACGTTCATTACCGCCGATCCCGGTCATGCGAAGGCTGATACCCCACGCGGCGATCAGGCACGAACCCGGCGAAGCCGGGACGGTACCTGGGCAAAGAAAGGGACGACGAGTCAGTTCGGGTACAAACTCCATACGCTCGTCGACAAGGATTTCCAACTGATCCGCCGCTTTGAAACCACAACCGCGTCGCTGCATGATAGTCGTATCGACCTCTCACAACCAGGGGAAACGGTCTACCGAGACAAAGGCTATTTCGGCGTCAAACCAGCAGCCTCCATGGACAAGACCATGCACCGGGCGGTGAGGAACCATCCGCTCTCCATTAAAGAGAAACGCCGGAATCGATCGATCAGCCGCACACGGGCCCTTGTCGAGCGACCTTATGCGGTGATCAAACGATTCTTCCGTGCGGGGCATGTGATGGTTACAACCGTGGCTCGGGTACACCTGGCAACCATGTTTGCCTGCTTCAGTTACAACCTTCTGCAACTCAGAACGATACGCCATACGGCATCGTAAGAGCGATAGCTCTCGCGATCAGATAAGAAATAGACTCTTTTTGGGGCGGTACGGAGAGAAAACGACCCGGAGTGAACAGGATCCCTCAGCTTGAACGGGAAAGTTGAGAGTTCATTGCTATTCTCAAGAGTTCTTAGCTATCCTCAATAGCGAAGTGAGACCACGTGAATACAAAAGATCGTATTCTGTACGTCGATGATGAATCGACTCTCCTTGAGCTCGGAAAGTTGTTTCTTGAGCAGAGCGGGGACGTCAGCGTTGATACGATCTCTTCTCCCATGGAAGCACTCACCCTGCTGAAATCGAAGACCTTTGATCTGGTCATCTCGGATTACCAGATGCCAGATATGGACGGGATCGCGTTTTTAAAAGCGGTCCGAGAGCGGTTTGGCGACCTCCCGTTTATTCTCTTTACCGGAAGAGGACGCGAGGAAGTTGTCATAGAAGCGATCAACAATGGGGCCGATTTTTACCTCCAGAAAGGTGGCGATGCCAAAGCACAGTTTGCGGAGCTGGCACATCAGATCCGACAGGCGATACGGCGGCGGCAGACTGAGCAGGATCTGCGAAGAAGCGAGTCCAGGCTTCGTTCCTTCGTTGAAACGACCAGGGAATCGGTCGCCATCGTTGATGAAGAAGGAAGAGTGCTCGAGTGGAATTCAGGAGCTGAACGGATCACCGGAGTCGGTAAAAACGAAGCTCTTGGGAGTTACATATGGGACCTCACCTTCCGGATGCTGCCTGCAGAAAACCGCACGGAAGAACACCGGGTACTCATTGAGCAGAGGATCCGTACTTCCCTCAAGACGGGGGTTCCGGTCTTCGAGGAGCCCCAGGTTATTGAATCGGAGGGTCCTGATGGCAACCGGATCTACACGCGGCAGACCGTCTTTCCGATCAAGACGGAAAATGGATTCGGGATTGGTTCGATTGCACAGGACATCACGAGAGAAATTCTGGCAGAACAGGCGATGCGAGAGAGCGAGAAGAAGTATCACGATCTTGCCGAACTCCTCCCGCAGGCCGTCTTCGAAACGGATAGAGATGGCATCCTGACGTACACAAACCGGATTGCATTCCAGTACTTCGGGTATACTGAAGATGAGTTCAGGCAGGGTGTCAACGTCATGCAGATGCTTGTTCCCGGGGATGTGGAGCGGGCCACGGCTGTATTCCGTGCCCTGATTGACGGGAAGAGAATGATGGACGGGCCATCGAATGAATATACGGCCCTGCGCAAAGATTACAGCACATTTCCGATCTCTATCTACTCGACACCGATTCACGTGAATGGCAGCATCACCGGGGTTCGGGGCGTCATAGTTGACATCACCGACCGGAAGAGAGCCGAAGAAGCCCTTCGGGAAAGTGAGGAGCGCTTCCGCGGGATGACCGAGCGATCATCCGATCTGATCCTTATCCTCAACAACGAGATGATCCCGACCTATGTATCCCCCTCTGTATGGTCAATGCTCGGGTTTGCTCCGGAAGAACTGGTTGGAAAAACGCCTGAATTTGCCATGGCAACGATCTTTTCAGAGACCGGCCCTGAGCTGAGAGATGCGGTTCAGGCAACGATGGGCGGCCTCACGGTTGAAGATGTTGAACTGCGGCTCAGCAGGAAGGATACAACACCGGTGATGGTCAGCCTGTTCGCGGTGCCGGTCATGCGGGACGGTTTGCTCGATGGGGTCCAGGTATCCATGCGGGACATCACCGAACGCACGGTCACTCAGTCTGCCATGCAGGCGGTGATCGAAAGCACGGTTGGAACAATCGGGCTCAATTCCCTCGAGAAAATTGTCGAGACGGTCGGTTCCTGGCTGGGTGCCGATTGCGTCATGATCGGAGAGATTCAGCCCGACCATGATACGGTGAAGGTCCTTTCCATGATCCTTGATGGGAAACGGGTCAACGATTTCATCTACCATCTCAAAGGAACCCCGTGCGAGAACGTCACGGAGAAAGGATTCTGCTATTACCCGAGCGATTCCGTTCACCTCTTCCCGGATGCCAAGGACATTATTGACCTGAATATCCAGGGTTATATCGGCACAGCACTGCGGGACTCCCAGGGGAGGGTATCCGGGATCATCTGTGCTCTTTCCCGTACGCCAATGCAGTTATCCCCGTCAGTACAGAAAACAATGGGCATTATCGCCGTGAAAGCGGGAGCAGAGATCGAGCGTGTCCGGATGGAGCGTGAACTCCAGGATAGCCAGCAGATGGTCGCAAAGGCAATGGACCTGGCAAACCTGGTGAACTGGGAGCTGGATCTGAGGACCGGGCATCTCATACTCAATGACCGTTTCTATGCCCTCTGCGGCACGTCAGCAGAGCGAGAGGGGGGGTACATGATGACCCCCGAAAGATATATCCGGGAGTTTGTTCACCCGGAGGACCATGACGCCGTTGCTGCGGCATTTATGGGCCCCCCTCCATCATCGAATACCGATTCAGAGCACCAGATGGAGCACCGTATCATCCGTCGGGATGGAGAGATTCGCACTCTTCTTGTTCGGGCCGGAGTATCAGACGGAAACGGGGGGGAGGATATCATTGTCCATGGTGCGAACCAGGATATCACCGATCGCAAACGGGCGGAAGCGGAGCTGCAGAAGAGCCAGTATCTCCTCGCGGAAGCGGCGGAAATGGCGCATATGGCCTACTGGGAGTATGATGCTTTGGCTGGGATCTTCACCTTCAACGACCGGTTCTATGCCCTGTACGGTACCACTGCCGAGCGGGAAGGGGGATACCGGATGCCGGGTGATGTGTATGTGCGGGAATTTCTACATCCGGAGGACCAGCAGATCGTTGGCGAGGAGATTGAAAAAGCGCTCTCCTCCCCCGATTCCGGGTATTTCTCGCTCCGGGAACACCGTATCATCCGCAGAGACGGAGAAGTCCGCTGGATTACCGTACGGATCAGGGTGAACAAGGATGCAGAGGGCCGGATCATCAGAACTCACGGTGCGAACCAGGATATCACCGACCGGAAGAAGATGGAAACGGCAATCAAGAAGGCAAACAAAAAGCTCAACCTGCTATCCGGCATCACCCGACATGATATCAACAACCAGCTGCTGGCACTGAACGGGTACGTCTCATTGTTAGAGCAGGCACTCCCCGATACTTCGTATAAACCCCATCTCTCCGGTATTACGGAGGCATGCAATAATATCGTTGATATGATTCAATTCACCAGTGAATATGGGAAGATAGGTCAAGGAGCCCCGGTCTGGCAGGACCTGGCGACCGTGATCGCCGCAGCAGGAAAAGGGAGCATCTCCGGACAGTACACCCTGAATTACGACCTTCCTCCCGCGACTGAAGTATTCGCCGATCCGATGTTTGAAAAGGTATTTTTCAATCTCCTTGACAACGCGGTCCGGCATGGGGAGCGGGTGAATCAGATCCATGTTTCGTCCCGGCCAGTGAGGGGAAACCTGGTCATTGTCTGGGAGGATAACGGAGTCGGCATCGCTCCTGTTGACAAGGAGAGGATCTTCGAGCGAGGTTTCGGGAAGAACACGGGCCTCGGCCTCTTCCTCGTCCGGGAGATCCTTTCCCTGACCGGGATCTCGATCGTGGAGGCCGGTGAAGAGGGCAGGGGTGCACGGTTCGAGATGACGGTGCCTCATGGAGCTCACCGGATCAGGCATTCATCGCCGCACGAATGGTTGGATAATTGACCATACACCCGGCATTTTCCACCATTCCCATCAGGGTATCCCCCTGTTGTCTTCCCACCATCACCTCATATTTTCAAGGGGCGTCGAAGAGTCACGGGAGAGAACGATCGATAAATCGAATCCTAACCCACCATGGTAACCGTCCGGGAAGATACTCGGATGACATCAGGGTAACCCAGCGCCGATGCCCCCACCGGCCCCGTCGCGGGGCCCGACCAGATCACGGTCCAGAATTGGGTGTGCTTAACTGCTTACGTTCTCTCAAATCGGCGCCCGATTGCGGATACCAGCCAACAAGGACAGCAGGACGATAGGTCAGCCCTCTATGGCGATATCCCCACCGTTCTCGGCGGTCGCATAATATATAAGTCGCCGTTTCGCGAGGTACTGTGATGGGGCATCGCAGGATCGAACGAGCCGCGCGCCTCTTTCTGGGGGTATCAAGCATCGCCTTCTTCATGACCGTCCCGGTCGTCGCGCAGGAGCCATCGCATCCGTTCACCGTGGAAGACCTGGTATCTCTCGAGAGGATCGGCGCGCCGTCTGCGTCTCCGGATGGGGCCTGGATAGCCTTCTCCCTGCGGAGCACCGACCTGGCCGAGAACCGGGGACGCACCAACCTCTGGATCGTCAAGCCCGACGGGTCCGATCTCCGCCGGCTGACATCCCAGCCGGGAGACGACGCCGACCCGTGCTGGTCGCCGGACGGTTCGACCGTCTACTACCTCTCCACCCGGTCGGGCAGTTCACAGGTGTGGATGGTCCCGCTCTCCGGGGGAGACCCCAGCCAGGTCACGGACCTCCCGCTCGACCTCGCGAACCTGAAGATCTCCTCCGACGGGAAGAGACTCGCATTTACCATGGCAGTGTTTCCCCGGGCCGGCTACCCCGAGACGGCTGCGCGTCTGACCGCGATCGGCGAACAGAACGCGTCCGGCCGGATATACGACTCGCTCCCGATCCGCCACTGGGATGCGTTTGATGATGGGCGAAAAAACCACATCTTCGTCATGGACCTCTCGACCACAACACCGGTCGATGTCATGTTCGCGATGGACGCCGATTGCCCGTCGAAACCGTTCGGCGGTCGAGAGGAGTACACGTTCACTCCGGACAGTACCGGGATCGTCTTCTCCGCCGCCGATACCGGCAGGGAAAAGATGTGGAGCACTGAGCACAGCCTCTATCATGCCGCGTTCTTTCCGTCCGACCACCCGGTCAACCTCACCCCGGCAAACCGGGCCTGGGCGACGTGCCCGGCCTTCTCACCGGACGGCCGAACGCTCGCCTACCTGGCCATGACTCGTCCAGGGTACGAGTCCGACCGGAACCGGATCATGCTCCGCTCGTGGCCCGATGGCGAGGACCGGGAGGTGGCGCCGTCCTGGGACCGGTCGCCGTCCGCCCTCGCCTGGTCGGAGGACGGAACGACGCTCTACGCGATCGCCATGGACCGTGGGAACAACGCTCTCTTTGCGATCGATCCAACCACGGGAGCGGTCAGGTCCCTGGTGGAGAGAGGGTACGTGTCGTCTTTTGATACCGTCGGGACCAGCCTCGTGTTTGGTTTGGCCAACCATACCTCGCCCACCGATCTCTACACGGTCCGGCCCGATGGAACCGACGCGACGCGGATCACGCAGGTGAACCGGGACCGGCTGGCCAGGGTCCGGATGGGGGAGTCGGAACAGTTCTCGTTCGCGGGCTGGAACAACGAGACCGTGCATGGGTTCGTGGTCAGACCCGTGGACTTCGACCCGACGAAGCGATATCCGGTCGCGCTCCTGATCCACGGTGGCCCCCAGGGCTCGTTCTCGGACGAGTTCAGTTACCGCTGGAACCCCCAGGTGTTTGCCGGGCGAGGCTATGCCGTGGTCATGATAGATTTCCACGGGTCGGTCGGCTACGGGCAGGCGTTCACCGATTCGATACGAGACGACTGGGGAGGGAAGCCACTCGAGGACCTCAAGACAGGGCTGAATGCCACGCTCGAACACTATCCCTGGATGGACGGGGAGCGGGTCTCGGCACTGGGAGCCTCATACGGGGGCTTCATGATCACCTGGATCGCCGGCGCCTGGCCCGAGCGTTTCCGGTGCCTGGTGACGCACGATGGTCTATTCGATCCGCGGAGCGCCTACTACACCACGGACGAACTCTGGTTCGACGAATGGGATCGGAACGGCACGCCGTGGGAGAACCCCGAAGCCTACGCCCGGCACAGCCCGGTCGAGCACGTCGCCGACTGGAAGACCCCGATGCTGGTGGTCCAGGGCGGGAAGGATTACCGGGTCCCAGAGACCGAAGGCTTCGCCATCTTCACCGCCCTCCAGCGGAGAAACATACCGAGCAGACTCCTCTACTTCCCCGACGAGAACCACTGGGTGCAAAAACCCGCAAACAGCATTCTCTGGCACCATACGGTCTTAGACTGGCTGGACCAGTGGAACGGGAGCACCGCGAGATCGCCACCGTTGGAGCATCCAGGTCAGGGCGATCGATAGCCGGAGACGAGGGGATCGACCTCAAGGATAAAAAGGCGGGCCGGCAAACAGGAGAGATATGAGGGGACCAGCCATTCCATCCCCCGCACCCGTCCCGGAGCACCGCCATGGACAGTGACCGGATCGCCCGCGAATGCTCGAACCTCGGCTCGAAGACGACCCGGGTGGCGCTCGGCGAGGCGATCGCGGCACTCGTTATCGCGTACTCGCCCCGCGACCTTGAACAGATGCGGCGCACCTTCGCCCTCTCGATCCGGGACTTCACCCCCGAGTACCGGAAGCGACTGGAGGAGCCGATCACCGGGCACCTCCACGGCACCTACCAGGCCGTCCGGCGCATGCACGAGCTCCGGACGTTCACCAACCTGCGGGAACCCCTGGCGCCCGGTGCGGCCTCGTACTGGGCGATGGTGGCGACGCAGTGCTCCGCCGGGGAGACAGAGCAGGTCCGGCTCCGGTTCCTGAAGTTCCTCCTCTCGGGGTTCTGCATGTTCGTCCAGGAACTTCCCGGTCATCCGGTTGGCATGCCGTTTCCGGGCGGGGACCGGGTAACGCTCGTGGAGGGGGTCTACTACTGTCCGGTCAGGGATAAGGCCAGCGACGTCGATTCAGCGCTCTGCCCGTTCTGCCCGGCCCTGCAGACCCCGGAGATCGGGTACCTCAAGCCGCCTGTGAACGGAAGCGAGTACCGAAAGCAGGAGTTCATCCAGAACACGTACGAGCATCACCACTTCAACGGTTGAACCGGCCCGTCCATTTTTTCCAGCTCCCGGTCTCACACCGTCGCATCTCCCGGGTCGCCGTCCGGAACCGGTCTCGGCCACGTGAACGTGGAGGGGGAGAGCGATCCTCAGAAAAAAGGGTGGGCCGGTTACACCCGGGTGCCGTTCCAGACGTACGTGGAGCTGGCCAGTTCCTGGGGAGTGAAGGCCCACTTCCCCGTGAACGATCTCATGTCCAGGGAGAGCGTGAACGCGTACGACCCCGTGAACTCTTCTGTCCCGTTGAACTCGGTCCAGGTCCCGGTCAGCGTGGTGCCGGTGACGTTGCCGGAGATCGTGGAGTTGGATCCCTCGAATGTCCCGCTCACGGATGAGCCGGTCTGCTGAAGGTTCATGAGTATTGAGAGGTTCTCAGTCTCCTCAACCCAGGTCGTGTTCCAGGTCCCGTTCCAGGCCGCCGAGTCAGCACCCGTGGTTGGTGCGGTCGTGGCGGCAGGGGTCGTGTTCGTCGTGGTGTTGGTCGCGGGCGTGCCGGTGCAGCCGGCACAGATCATCAGGGCGCAGACGAGGCCGGCCATGATGAAAACAATGGTAGTGTTCTTCATGAAATGAACTCCGAGAAAAAAATTTCCAGGTACTCCTTTCGTGAGTGATACCTTAAACCACCCTTGAAACAGATCGGTTCGCCCCTGTCGGAATGCGCTGCAGGTGCAGGGGGGCTGTCCCGCCCGCTCATCGCCTCCGACCGTGACACGCCGGTATTGCGGGGGACCGGTGACCGGACAGCACCGGGCGGATGTTCATCTATAACTATCGGAACATCAATCTCTCTCTTCACCTGATCGATCCCCCCGTGAATCGAGAACGAAGGTTGTTCCGGGCGATCACCAGAGACCACAGGTGAGGTGGAAACGGTACATGCTGGAGACGTCCTGGCATTCTCGGCTTCTTTTCGTCATCGCGCTCTGCGGCCTGATCGGCGGCGTGCAGGGGATGAACCTGTCGCAGGAGGAGGCCTATGACGCCGTCCTCTCGCACGTGATGCAGGGGAACACCGATGGCACCTGGTGTGTATGCGCACCCCGAGCCGGTTTCCGCCGGCACCACGGTCACGACCCTGTACGGCCCCGTCGACCTGCCGGAGCGCGAAGGGTGGCTCTTCTTCATCGACGACGCGCCGAAGCAGGGCTGGGCGCACCCGTGCCGGTACGTCCATGTCGATCTGACCGGCGCCGTCGTCGTGAAGGACGCGTTCGGACCGCCCAGGGGGCTCCAGGCGTGGACGATGGTGGCGGGCTCTCTCTCGGCGACCCAGCCGGTCGAATCCCCGAGCCGCTGGCAGACGCGTGGCAGCGGGCGGATCCCTGCCCCGTGCGCGGACACGAGCCACGCCTACGCCGTGCTCATCAGCGGCGGGGCGGACGCCTACAACAACTGGGAGCGCTACTACGGCGACATCTCGTTCATGTACCGCACCCTCGTGAACGAGTACGGGTACCAGGACGACCACGTCTCTGTCCTCATGTCCGACGGGGCCGACCCCGGTCTCGACCAGCATAGAAATAATGGAACGTTCGTCTCGTCCGACCCCGACCTGGACGGGGATGGTGACCAGGACGTGGAGTACGCCGCGACGAAACAGAACATCACCGCGGTCTTCGACCATCTCCGGACCACCCTGGGGCCGGGAGACCAGCTCTTCGTCTTCACCACGGACCACGGGGGCCCCGAAGAGTTCCCGCAGCAGGGCACGAATGTCGTTCTGAACCTCTGGGAGTTTACCGAGATCACGGACGACGAGTTCGCCGCCGAGGTCGACCGGGTGGGGTCCGCGGTCCCCGTCATGATCACGATGGAGCAGTGCTACAGCGGCGGGTTCGTCGACGACATCGTCCCCGGGCTTCCCGGGCAGAAGAGGGTGATCGCGACCGCGGCAAACGCCTACGAGTCGTCGTGGGGCGATACCTTCAGCACCCTCTGGATCGCCGCGGTGGCGGGCCACGACCGGAGCGGCACGGCGGTCGATGCCGACGCGATCGGCGACGGGACCGTCTCGATGCGGGAGGCGTTCGAGTACGCGAAGCAACACGACGACGAGGCTGAGCACCCTCAGTACGCCGAGACCCCGGGCGGAATCGGTGCCAACCAAGCGCTCAGCACCTGCTTTTTCCCCACCCTCGCGGCCCACTTTATCCCCACCCGGACCCTTGGGTACGCGCCGGTCACCGTCGAGTTCGCGGACGCCTCGACTGGCATGCCGACGGGGTGGTCGTGGACCTTCGGGGATGGGGAAACCTCGACCCAGCGGCATCCGAGCCACACCTACACCGCAACGGGCACCTACATCGTGAACCTGACCGTGGTGAACGCCACCGGCCACGTGTCGGGTCCGGTCTCCAGGTCGATCACCGTGATGAGCCTGTCCGCGCTCGGCGATGCCGTCGATGCCCCGACCCTGCCCTGGATGACGGACGCGGACGCGGCGTGGACCGTCGACCGGACGGTTGCGCACGACGGCCGGAGCGCGGCGCGGTCGGGAGCGATCGGCGGACTGGCCGCATCGAACCTGTCGACCTCCGTCACGGGCCCCGTCATCGTCTCGTTCTGGTGGAAGGTCTCGAGCGAGGCCGATTTTGACTGTCTCCGCCTCCTGGTGGATGGCGTCGAGTCGACCGCGATCACGGGCGAGGTCGACTGGACCCGTCACCAGTTCGCACTCCCGCCCGGTCCGCACACGCTCACCTGGCGGTACGAGAAGGATGAGGCTGCACGGTCGGGCAGGGATGCGGGATGGGTCGACCAGGTGGCCACGGCGGAGCAGATCCCCGGCGGTCCGACACCGGCATTCTCAGCGCATCCCCAGTCGGGGCCGGCACCCCATTCTGTCCAGTTCCTGGACTATACGACAGGAGCCGTCGCGTGGTTCTGGGCCTTCGGGGACGGCAGAACGTCGACCGAGCAGTCCCCGGTCCACGTCTACGATCAGAGCGGCCGCTACCCGGTGACCCTCACCGTGCTCGACCCGGCCGGGAGGGCGGGGACGACGACCGAGCACCAGTTCATCGTCGTCACCAACCCGGTGACGCCGACGCCGACGCCGGTCGCCGACTTTTCGGCGAACGAGACCGAAGGCGCCGCGCCGATGACCGTCGGGTTCACGGACGAGTCGGACCCTGCGCCGGCCCACCGGTGGTGGCAGTTCGGCGACGGGGGTTCGTCGACCGACGCGAACCCGGTGCACACCTTCACCAGGGCCGGCACCTTTACGGTGAACCTTACGATCTGGACCGGGATCGGAACGGCGTCGGTCGCCAAACCGACGTTCATCACGGTCGGCCCCGACCCCCAGGCGCCGGTGGCGAACTTCACGATGAGCCGTTCGTCGGGGACTGCTCCGCTCTACGTCCGGTTTACCGACACGTCGACGAACGCGACCTCGTGGCGGTGGGACTTCGGCGGGCTCGCCTGGACCACGGCGACGAACCCGTCCGTCGTCTTCCGCCGCCCGGGCGAGTATGCGGTGGCCCTGACCGCGACGAACGCCTACGGCTCCTCGACGGCGACACGGAACCTCTCCGTAACCGGGGCGATGCCACGCAGTGCGTCGGGCTCGCCTGTCCGCGTCGTCGGGTAATCCACGACCTCTTTTTCCGGGCCTTCGAGACCGCCGCTATCGGTTCATGAACGATGGAGGGCCGGGATCGAGAGGGTTAGGAGCGAGGCACTTGCGGCCCAAGCACGTCTCGAATCGATCGTTGAGGCCGCACGGGCTGGCAAAAAAACCGTCGACTCAAGACGACCATCGTTCCTCCTGTGATCCCAAAATCAGCTCCGCCCTAGTCACCTGAATCGACCAGGTTCAGGATGTATGCACGCGCCTTCGGGTAGACCGGCAGGAGCAGGTCGGCAAGATCCCTGTTCCCGATCCTGAAGCGCGATGGTCCGAGTCGTTTGAGCGCTGCTGCTTCAGCTTCGGGTTTTTCATGCAGGTACATCGGGATGGTGTCAAGTGACTCTCCGGCATCCCAGAAGGTGTCCAGGCACCCGGCAAGCGGGGGTCCCCTGGACACGTCCGGCTCGTGAGAGGATGAGAGGGCCGGATCGGGCTGTATCTCATCGTCTTTTGGATCAACGCTGCTCCGCCGCTTCCGGAGGTTTTCGAGCACCGTCTCACGGTCCCGCCCGCGAAGGGTGAAGATCAGGAACGGGTCACGATCAAACTGCTCGGCGAGAATGTAATACACCGCAGCGATATGCTTGCACGGGTTTGCCGAGTCCGGGCAGCTGCAGTCGGTCGTGATCTCTCTCCGTGTCACCGGCAGGAGGGAGAGATGCAGACTGGCAAAGACGTTCTCGATCTCCTTCGGGATCTCTCCTCCGAGGAGCAGGGCAGTGAAGAGCGCCTGCGAGGAGAGTGCATCGAAGATCCGGTCCCACTGGCGATCGGTGAACCGGGTAAAGGAGATCGTGATACGGTACGGCCGGCGGGTGGTTCCCTGCACCTGGGCATGGACGACGGCATCCTGGATCGAGATCTTTATGACCTGCCCCTTCCGGGCGTATGCCTTGCCCCGCTGGAGGCGCGAACCGATCCCGATCGTCTCCAATGCACCGATGAACCGTTGTGACCACCACGTCTCCCCGATCTCTCCCTTCTTACTCCGTGCCGCGATCCCGTCTTTCACCTTGATGGGTTTGGCCGGTGGGTAGTACTCACCCCAGTCGCTCATATCGTCACATCCCCCGTCGCGCTCTTTCGGAGCGAGAGCAGGTCACGGAGATCCTCGGTCGATAAGCCGGTGATCCAGTCTTCCCCGGTACCGATGACGCTCCCTGCCAGCTCTCGCTTCTCCTCAAGCATCGCATCGATCTTCTCCTCGAGGGTGCCCCCGGCGATCATGAGGTGAACCTCCACATTCCTTGATTGCCCGATCCGGAACGCCCGATCCGTTGCCTGGTCCTCAACCGCCGGATTCCACCAGCGGTCGATATGAAAGACATGGTTTGCCGCCGTCAGGTTCAGCCCGGTCCCTCCGGCTTTTAAGGACAGGATAAAGATCTTCGGCCCTCTATGCTCAGCAAACCGGGTGACCATTCCATCCCGGGCGTCCCGCCTGGTTTTCCCGTGCAGGAAGAGGACTTCGGTGGAGAAGACCGATTCGAGATAGGGTTTCAGAATCTCGCCGAACGAGGCGAACTGGGTGAAGATCAGCGCACGCTCGCCGTTTGCGAGGACTTCCTCCAGGATCTCGCAGAGCCGATCCAGTTTTCCCGACCGGGATGCGAGCGGGCTCCCGTCATTGAGAAAGAGGGATGGATGGTTGCAGATCTGTTTTAAGCGCATCAGGGTGGCAAGGACCGCCCCTCGTCGTGCCACTCCCTGTACGTCGTCGATCGTTTCGAGCATGTCCTGGACCGCGGCTTCGTAGAGCGAGACCTGCTCCTTCGTGAGGGGGCAGAACTCCTTCATGATCATCTTTTCCGGAAGATCGCCGATGATCTGCCGGTCGGTCTTCACTCTCCGCAGAAGGAACGGGCGGATGATCTTTTTCAGGGCCAGCGCCCGCGTGGTGTCGTGCTGCCGCTCGATCGGCGTTGCGAACTGTCTCTGGAAGGCGGCGGCGGTCCCGAGATACCCGGGGTTCAGGAAATCCATGATCGACCAGAGTTCGGCGAGCCGGTTCTCCACGGGGGTGCCGGTCAGGACGACCCGGCTGTCAGCCGAAAGTTTCCGGACCGCCCGGGCCTGTTTCGTCGCGTGGTTCTTGATGTTCTGTGCTTCATCGAGAACGACACAGTCCCATGAGTGCGACGAGAGGAGCTCTTCATCCCGCTGAACGGTCTGGTACGACGTGATCGTGAGGTCGTGTTGCTCCTGTTCGCGATCGAACTGATCGCCGGAAGACCGGTCCGGCCCGTGGTGAACGTACACCCTGAGTGAGGGAGCAAACCGGGAGAGCTCGCGCATCCAGTTGCCGATGATCGACATCGGACAGACGAGGAGGGTCCGTCTCCGTGTGTGCCCCTCGGTCTTCCGGATTGTCAGGTATGCAATGACCTGCACGGTCTTTCCCAGCCCCATGTCGTCGGCAAGGCAGGCACCCATGCCGGATTCTGTGAGCATGGAAAGCCACGCGATTCCTTTTTCCTGGTAGGGTCGGAGGGTTCCGGTGAACGTCTCCGGCAGGGTCACCGGGGCCGGGTCCTTCACGGATAGCAGACGGTCGAAGAACTCCTGCACTCTTTCGTCGGCGATCACGGGCCGAAGCGGGAGGTCATCATCCGCCGGCCCTCCCAGGGTGAGGGTGAGCGCATCGGCAAGGGGGATCTCGTTGCCCGGGTACTCCTTTTTGAAGGCAGTGATGACCCGGTGCACCTCATCGGGATCGAAGACCACCCATCGTCCCCGGACGTTCATGAGCGGGAGTTTCCGCGAGGTGAGGTGTTCCAACTCTTCGGGTGAGAGTTCTTCATCGCCGATGGCGATCGTCCAGTCGAAAGAGAGGATGCTGGAAAGCGAGAACGCACCGCTCCCGCTGCCGTTCCTGGGATTCTGTCCCCTGAGTTTCACCCGGACCGATGGGCGCTGCCGACCGTGCTGCCACCACGAGGGGAGGAGGACCTGACAGCCGAGTTCCCGTAGCAGGGGTGCGGTCTCGGTAAGAAACCCAAAGACCTGTTCAGGAGCAAGGGTGATCCCATCGGGCCGTGATCGTTTCAGGGCCTCCCGGATCGGAGGATAGACTCTGGCTGCGGTTCCGAGATCATAGAGCATCTGCTCCTGCGGGTGGCCGGTCTCCTGGCTGATCAGCTGCTCCACTGCCCTGGACCGCCCCGACCAGACCTCGCCGGCAGGAACGAGCAGGGTCGGATCCTCTTTTGACTGCAGGAAGAACCCGACAGTCCAGGCATCATCCCCACCTGCTGGTTCCTGCACGGTGAAGCAGGTGTGACAGTGCGTTCCCGTTCGTGCCTGTTTCGGGCCGGCAAGCCATGAGGAGAGCTCGTCTGCCGCGGGGGAACCTCGGGAAAAGGAATCGTCGGTTCCAAAGAGCGACCGGTACAGACGCTCTTCGACCGGCAGGTCCTTCTCCCTCTTCTGGACCTTCCTGACAGGGGTGTTCCGAACCGCATCAGTGACGAGGCCATGGACCGCCCCAAAAAGAAAGATCTGGACCGGTTCGCCGGCGATGGTCTCCCGGGCCTCATCATACAGGTGCGCCCGTGCCAGGGGGGGCATGGCGGAGATGAGGTCGTCCAGGCGCTTCTGTTCCTCATCCGTGAGGTGTGGGGTCCAGATCCCCGTGAGCCGATTCTTTGTTGTCGTCCGGATCGCCGGCGTATACCGGCCCCGGGCGATGATCTCGCAGGCGAAGAGTGTCACCACCCTCCAGGCACGGAGTGTCGCACCCTCGAGGAAATTCCCGGTGGTGATGTCGCCAAAGAGAAGAAACGGGATCGCCGAAGTGATCGGTACCCTGCAGACCGGGATCTCCCATGCGCGAAGTTCAACGGCGCTCGTTTTCGTTGAAAGGCCGATCTGGGCCCTGATACCTGGCGAGGGTTCGGGCACCTGACCACAGGTCGGTAGCCAGAGGGTCTGGGTGTCTTCGATGAGCGACTCCTGTCCGGGCAGGAGACCGGCGAGGACCGCATGTACGGAGGCTGCTGGCAGGGCAAACGGGTGGGGGGAGGGTCGTGGGTGTTTCGGTCTCCTCCCGCGTCGCTTCGCGACCGGTCCGCCCGGGCTTTCCCCCCAGAAGAAGAACGAACCGTCAGGGGTTACCGAGCCGTGGAGCACCGGAACGGAGCCGACCGGCGCCAGAGGAGGTGGGATCGTTGGTGAAGGCGTCATCAGGTACCACCTGAGGTCATTGTACCAGGTTCAGTATACGTGCGGTGCTGGGAAAGGACATACGCGCGATACCCTGCGAGAGGCGGGAGGGATTATCCATGAGTACGGCCACCCGGGTGCATCCACCAGGCATCCCGAATCAGTCGATCAGAGAGATCGGCGTCCCGGTACATATACCTGGACGCCAGATCCCCTGGCGAGCCTTGATAACAATGTGGTTCAGAGAGTTCCGCCGGCGCTCCGGGCCTGCGAAGCGAATGCGTTCTCTACCAGGTCGCGGTCGAAGGCGGCCGGGACCCGGCCGGTCTTCGCATAGGTATACAGGGCCACCACGAAGATACCCTGCATCGCCGTTGCAAGGATCGCGAGGATGGCAACGAGCACGATAAACAGGGCACCTGCCGCAAGGAAGACGACGGGGTTGCCCAGCAGCAGCGTGGCGAGCACGAGCAGGAACCCGACAGCCCCGACGGCGAAGAAGACCAGCCCGATGGAGAGGATGCCGACCGCGTTCTCGCCCCAGGTCTTCTTGAACAGCGCGAGCGCCTCCTTCATCGCATCGACCACGCCTTTATCCTCGAAGACCAGCACCGGGACGACGAAGATGGTGACGAGGCTCCAGACACCACCGACCAGTCCCGCCGCGATCTGCCCCAGACCCCCTGCACGGTCTTCGATCATCCGAAGGATCAGACCGACCGTGGCGACAATGAACGACCATGCGATGATGGAGCCGAGGTGCCGGACGGCCACGGAGAGTCCCTCGCTCACGGTGATCTCTCGTCCCTGAATCTTCGCGTAGACACAGGCGATCAGACCGACGTTGAAGAAGATCACGACAAAGGAGCTGATGAGGTAGAAGAGGAACACAAGGACGATCCCCGTGATCGAGTTGGTGGAGAGCGAGAGTGAGCCGTTCGAGAAGACGAGCGGCAGGATGAACGTGGCGATCACGAGCAGCACGACGATCCCCGAGAGCACGGGGAATACGAGGAGCTTTTTATCCTCCATCAGGATACGCCAGCTCATCTTCACGAGCTCGATACTTCGCGAGATCCCTTCAAACATGAATCTTACGTTTGCGGTTACGGGGGGAATAAGGGGGTACGTGTTTCTTTCGTGAGCCTGGAGTCGAACGGCGCCTCCCGGGTGAGACCCCCTAGCGTCGGCGCGAGACCGTCGACCCGTCGGCTAACTCCTCGCCGAGACGAAATGGGCCGGATGCGACCGGGCGTATGGGCCGGGGTGTGGATGCATGCACGTCCTCAGATCCGGATGCCGGCTAGAAGATGACGAGACCGTACTCGCCGATCGACCGGAAGCCCAGGGCTTCGTAGGCCCGCCGGGTGGCGGCCATCCGGGTTCCCGTGAAGAGGACGGCCGTCGTGATCCCACGGGACCGTGCATCGAGGAGAAGCCCCGCCACGACCGCCCGGCCATACCCCCGGCTTCGGTACTCGGGCGCCGTGTACACGGCACCGATCTGCACCATCCCGGGGATCTCCGCGTTGATCGATGCCGTGGCGACCATGCGCCCGTCACATTCGAGGAGCATGAGGCGGTCCGACCGGTGCAGCTCGCCCACGATCTCACGGGCCTCGTTCTCACGCGACGCATGCATCCGTTGACCCAGGTGTTCATGCATGAACGCGATCCGCATACCGACCATGGCCGGGAGCTCGTCGTCGCGGGGAGAGCGGCAGGAGACGTCGCCCCGGGCGAGGGGTCCAGGCACGAGCAGGTCGTCGAGTTGGAGGGAGAAGAGGATGTCCCGGTCCATCACTGCCGGACCGGGTGTCGTGCGGAGGACCTCGGGCATGACCTGCCGCACCTGGTCACAGGGCCCCGCGACTCCCGACCACGCGCGACCGGAAGCAGCGATGACCGCGCCGATCAGGTCGGGGGCCCCCACCGGTGCCTGGAGAAAGACCATACCGTTCCAGTAGTGGGCGGCGACACCGACGATCGCGCCATCCTCGATCTGCGCCGCGTAGGTGCCCTGGAAGATGCCGCCCGCGTCGACGAGGCCGGCGGCCCGGGAGTTCGAGAGCAGGACGAGCGAGGTCTCGGCCCTGGTCATGAGGAACCGGTCCAGGGCTTCCGCATGCTCAGGGGTCAGGATCACCGGGTCCTTCATCGACATGATCGGAGGAGTTGAGAGGCCGAAGATATCTGCCTTTCATCCAACCCTCGCACGGCTGATTCATAGGCAGCGGATGATAGCCGTTCCCGGACGTTGACCGGAGCAGAACCAGGGGGTTGTTTCTGCCATCGGCCAAGCTTCGCCCATGTCCTACTCCGTCCGTTCGCTCTGCGTCCTCCTGGTACCCGCACTCCTGGGACTGGCGCCCGGACGCCACGAGCTCGGTCGACCAGGGCGAGAGCAGAGGGGCAAAGAGCCGTCTCGCAGCCTCAAAAAGAAATGCTTTTCGGCTCACCGCCGCCACCACAAGCCATGCGTTGGATCCGAACCGACCCGGCACTGCTCGTACTCCTGCTCCTCCTGGTCTCCGCATGCGTCGGAGGTGCGTCCGCCCTGCTGCTGCCGTTCGACAATGCCGGAGCGTATCCGGTGGGAGAGGGTGAACGGTGCTTCGTGGGCGGCATCGCGGTTGCCCCGAACGGGGGCCTCGTGATCGTCACCACCTCAGGGATGCACCTCAATTCGTCGATATTCATCTACAGCGGGGACGGACGTCCCCGCTCCCGGATCGAGATCCCGGTCAACGAGACCTGGACGGCATCCAGCGCGACCGATGTAGCGGTGAACCGATCCGGCTATATCTACGTGACCGACCAGCTCGCGGGCCCGGGAGAGAAGGGAGCGGTCCTCGTCTTCTCGCCCGACGGCGTCCTCGTCGACTGGTGGCAACCGTGGGCGAAGCGTGATGCAAGCCTCCACAACGGGCTGGGCATCGGGCCAAACGACCACGTCTTCGTCACCGATTTCGCCGCGAGCGCGGTCCACGAGTTCTCACCCGGCGGTGACCTCCTCGCGACCCTCGGCGGCAGGGAGGGGACCGGGGTTGGCGAGTTCTCCCTCCCCGTCGATGTCGCTGTTGGGGCGGACGGCACCCTGTACGTGAGCAATTTCTACTATGGCGATGGGGCAGAGCGCAGAGGCTACATCAGCCGGATCGTCCCGGGCGGCCAATGGACCGGCTGGAAGTTCGATGGGGAATGGGCGCTCTTCACCTGCATGGACCAGCAGGGCCGGCTCTTGGTCTCGAACTCCGTCTACCCCCCCGGGCTCGCGCCCGACCCGACCCGCCAGGTGAACGCCGATTACGCGGTCTACACCTACACCCCCGACGGGACGCTGGTAGCCGTCGCCGGCTCGATCCGTGAGAAGGACGAGGACGATGACAGCCCGATCGGCACCGTCGGCTTCCAGGGTGCGAACGATGGGCAGGTCGACTTCCCGATGGGCATCGCCGTGAACCAGGCGGGCGTACTCTACCTGACCGACAACCGGCTCCAGAGGGTGCTGTCATGGCGACCCTATGCCGCACCGCCGGGCCCGCTCACGTCCTCCTTCGCAGTCGCGACGCAGTCCGGCGTCGCGCCGTTCACCGCCCGGTTCCTCGACTACTCGACCGGGGCCGTCTCGTGGTCCTGGGACTTCGGCGACGGACGGACATCGAACGAGCATGCCCCGAGCCACACCTACCGGCTCCCCGGATCCTACACGGTCTCGCTCACCACCGCCGATGCCGAGGGACGAACGGCGACCGACACCCAGGTTAACGCGGTGGTCGCCACCGGGCTGGCCCCCACCCCCGATCCCGGGCCGCTGGTGGAGTTCCGGGTCAACCAGACACGGGGGACGGTGCCGTTCACGGTCCAGTTCTCCGACCGGTCGACCGGCGGACCCCGCGCCTGGTTCTGGGAGTTCGGCGACGGGGGGACCTCGCTCGTGCAAAACCCCATCCACACCTACACGGTCCCGGGCACCTACCGGGTGAACCTCACGGTCTTCGGGTCGTGGATCGGACCCAGGACCGGCTCGAACGTGAATCTCCGGGTCGGCCCCGACCCCCGGGCGCCGGTGGCGAACTTCACCCCGAGCCGTTCATCGGGAACGGCGCCGCTCTACGTCCGGTTCACCGACTCGTCAACGAACGCGACCTCATGGCGGTGGGACTTCGGCGGTCTGGCCTGGACCACGGCGACAAACCCGAGCGTCGTCTTCCGCCGCCCGGGCGAGTATGCGGTGACCCTGACCGCGACGAACGCGTTCGGTAGCTCAACGATGACCCGGAACCTCTCCGTGACCGGGGCGGTGCCCCGCGGGCTGGCAGGCTCGGCAGTGAGCGTCGTCGTATAGTTCGCCCTCGCTCTCTCCGCCCCACCGTGCTTCCCGGAAAAAGAATGAGAAATGCTTATTGAATGGACAGGACCATCATCGAAGCATGAAACTGCTCGATCAGCGATGGTATCCCCTTGTCCTCCTCACGCTCCTTGTCGCCTCCGGCGTCGGCGCGGCGACAGGGCTCGACCCCTACGAGTTCGTGACATCGTTCCCGGTGAGCGGGACAGAGAGTTCGGCCCTCGTTGGAATCGCTACGGCACCGAATGGAGACCTCTGGGTGGTCGACCTCGACCTCGCAGTGAAGAACTCCTCGATCGTACGCTACAGCCAGGACGGCAGGCTCCTCACCCGGGTTAATCTCCCGGTGAACGAGAGCTGGCAAGCCTCCTTTCCGAACGATGTCGCGGTAAACTCCTCGGGGTACGTCTTCGTGACCGACGCGATGGGGGGGCCCGAGATGAAGGGAGCGGTCTTTGTCTTCTCGCCCGCCGGCGCCCTCGTCGATTACTGGCAGCCTTGGGAGAAGAACGATAGAAACTGGATCTACGGCATCGGGATCGGACCGGACGACCACGTCTACGTCACCGATCATCACGCCAGCGCCGTCCGGGAGTTTACGGCCACCGGCGACCCCGTTGCCGTGTACGGCGGCGAGCCCGGCACCGGCCCGGGACAGTTCTCGCTGCCGTCCGATGTCTCAGTCGCCGCTGACGGCACCTGCTACGTGAGCAACCTGTTACAGCAGGACCCGGACGAGTCGTCCGAGAGGAGGGGCTATATCACGCGGTTCGTCCCGGGGGGGTCCTGGACAGGCTGGGAGTTCAACGGCGGCTGGGCGGTCACGAACGCCCTCGATGCCGGGGGCCGGCTCCTGGTCGCCAACACCCTCTATCGCCCCAACCTGGAGCCGATCGACGGGGTGAACAGCAATTATGCGATCTACGCCTACGAGGCCGACGGCAGGCTCACAGGGACCATCGGCACCGTGGAAGTGCCCCGTTACCTTGCGCTCTCCAGCACCGACATCCGCGACCGGGTCATCGACCAGGTGAATCGTGGGAGCGATGAAGACGACGGCCAGGTCTTTGGCCAGGTGTTCCGCCCGATGGGCGTGGGCGTGGACCGCTCGGGCAGGGTTCACCTGACGGACCTGCAGAAGAAGACCGTCAACACCTGGAGGCCGTACACTGCGCCGCCCGGTCCTCTTTCGGCCTCCTTTGCCGCCTCCCTGCAATCGGGGACGGCGCCGTTCGCCGTGCGGTTCCTCGACTACTCGACCGGGGCCGTCGCATGGTCCTGGGACTTCGGCGACGGGCGGACGTCGAGCGAGCATGCGCCGGCCCATACCTTCCTGAGGCCCGGGCAGTACACGGTCTCGCTCACCACCGCCGATGCCGCGGGACGGTCGGTGACCGAGACGAAGCACGCATACATCGTCGCGACCGAACCGGCACCGGGGCCGGCACCAGGGCCGCAAGCCTCCTTCTTTGCGAACCGGAGCGAAGGCCCGGCACCGCTGGTCGTCGCGTTCACGGACGAATCGACGGGCGATCCGTACGCCTGGCTCTGGGAATTCGGCGATGGCGCGACCTCGGTCGTTCAGCACCCGGCCCACACCTACACGGTTCCGGGCACCTACCTCGTCAACCTGACGATCATCTCTCCGACCGGCACGGCCAGGACGCGGTATCCCGAGCGGATAGACGTCGGACCCGATCCCCGGGCGCCGGTCGCGAACTTCACCCTGAGCCGTTCATCGGGGATGGCGCCGCTCTACGTGCGGTTCACCGACACCTCGACGAACGCGACCTCGTGGCGGTGGGACTTCGGCGGCCTGGCCTGGACCTCGATGAAGAGTCCGTCCGTCGTCTTCCGCCGGCCGGGTGACTACACCGTGACGCTCACCGCGACGAACGCCTACGGCTCCTCGACGACGACACGGAACCTCTCCGTGACCGGGGCGGCGCCCCGCGGACTGGCAGGCTCGGCAGTGAGCGTCGTCGGGTAAGCCCCTCTCTTTTTTCGGACACGCCCTGTTCCATCGCTGAGGGGTCGTCACCGACACATCTGCCCACGTGCATGCCCGGCGTGCCGGGGGCTGGCGACCCGGCCAGACGGATCCCAGAAGGTGGTTCGAAATATCCCCTTCGGGGTGGCGGGAATTGCCCGTGCGCTCGGACCCCCGGTGATCGCCGCTCTCACACCCCTCGCCGACCCCCGCACGCGGTCCTCCACCCCTGCTCCATCCATCGGCACGGAGGTCACCTGCCAGAGGGGGGGGCTCAACGACCGACGACAGGCCGACCGTGACGATTCAGCCACGATTGCCCGTCCCCGCGGTGCCGGGGCGGACTCCTGGACCGGATCGATCAGGTTTTCTCGTCAGACGTAACGTGTAGGCTCATGAGGACCCTGATCGTCTATCATTCCCACTCGGGGCACACCCGTACCCTTGCAGAAAAGGTGGGCGAAGCCTGCGGCGCCAACCTCGTCGAGGTGAAGCCGCGGACTCCGTACGGACGGCTCTCAGCGTATCTACGCGGAACTCCTCGCGCCAGGCACCGGGAGGTCGACGAGATCGAACCCGATGTGATCGATGTCTCGGCGTACGACCGGATCGTGATCGCCACCCCAGTCTGGGGGGGGCACCCGACGCCGGTCATCAACGGCGCCGTCGCGGCCCTCCAGGGCGCCGGGGGAAAGAGCGCCGTCCTCTTCGTCACCTGCGGCGCAAACCCCGGCGAGTCCTTCTCCGTGCTTCGGGAAGCACTCACCGCTCGCGGCGTGAGCGTGGTCGGAGAGTTCTCGTTCTCGAGGAAAGAGCTCGGCGACGCCGTTCGGATCGGCGCCCTGGTCGAGGCCGTTCGCGGCCAGGCCCCCGGATAGGAGCATCCCGGGCCGACCGTTGTGCACGCCGGGGGTGTCGGCGAGCCCCGGCAGGGGCGGTCGTGGAGGGGGCACGAGACACCGGCAGATCGGCCAGAGGACCCTCGCGACCGCGGACCAGGGGGCACCAGTCGCGGCGTCACGGGCGCGGTGCCGGGCCGGGGATGAACCGTGACGGAGGGGTTCTGAAGGGATCGCTCTGGGATGATGGACCACACAGGTTGAGCTGGCAGACCAGCGATTCTGTGAACTCCCTGTCCAGGTGGTCTCGTCCGGTGCGATCACCGGCGATCAATAATTGGTGACGATAATCTCGTTAATCTCACCTCTCTTCGTATGGTCACAGTTGATCATTCGCCGTGCGGGAACCCGTTCGATCCGGAACTCGGAGTAGAGGGTGTCAAAAAAATCGTCGTTGAGATCGGTATTTTTCGGATCCGAGTTGCTGAGCATCAACTTTGCTCCAGTGCGGTCACATTCAGAAAAGAAACGGGCGAGTCGTCGCTGTTCGTCGTCCCCGAACCCATCCATTGAATAGCCGGTGAACGACGACGTCTGGTTGAGAGGCCTGTAGGGGGGGTCGAGATAGACGAACGATTCGTCCGAGATGTAGGGTGCCGACAGAGCGAAATCGCCACGATGAACCTCAGTGTTCTGAAGAACCCCGGAATCAGCATAGAGCAATTCAGCGTTCAGTATCTTCGGGTTTTTGTTTCTCCCGAAGGGGACGTTAAACTGTCCCTTCGAATTGACACGAAAGAGACCGTTGAAACAGGTCCGGTTGAGAAAGATAAGATTCGCAACCCGGCTCGTCCAGGATGGTTCAAATCGGTTGAGGTTGACCTCCGCCTTCGTCTGGTTGAACTCATCCCGAACCTCGTAGAAGAACTCCTTTCGGGACGATTCATCTCGTGATAAAAACTTCACTGAGAGTTCTTCCAGATGGTTGACCAGAGAATCGACATCGTCTCTGACCACCGTGTAGGCCAGGAAGAGCTCTTCGTTGATATCGAATATGTGACACGATTTGAAGTTGAATGTACTGTTGAGATAGAAGTAGACGGCTCCGCCACCCACGAAGGGTTCAATATAGGTTGAGAGGCCCCCTTCCCTCAGTTCCATGGGGATCCTGCTCTCGAACGCATCGAGCAACTGTTTTTTTCCACCGGCCCATTTCAGGAAGGGTTTCGATCGGACCTCTCTCATCCTTGACTCCGCGGGAACGTGCTGGATTGCATTATCCCAATATTTGGTCCTCCTTTTTTTTATCCTGTCCTGTCGCCGCCGTGCACCAGCGGACCGTTTCCCAGACAGGATCCAGCAGGCTCAGCACAGCAGGGTGTTGGTCCCCGGAAGAATCGATCTCGACGGCGATCCGGATACCGGTCATCTCGAACACGAACCTGCGGTTGATTCCGAGCATGAGAGGCCTGCCGGTGCCGGAGAGGTTCTCGAACGGGATTCCGATTCCCACGGTATTCCTGACCAATCAGAGCGACAGGATGGTCGCACCAAGATAGCGGGGACAGGCAGCAGCCGCAGACTGCTCGGTGATCGAAAGGGACGGGCCTTCCCACCCCGACAGCCGGGCAAGCACCCGAAACGAAGGTACGGACCGGGGCCGACTCGTTCGATCGCATGGTGCGCACTGCCGGCTTCGTCCTGGATTGGCCTGGTCCCGGAGACGATCACGGAAAGAGCCGTTCATCACGACATCTCGCCGGGATGGTCCGGGACCCCCTCGCCCGCCGGATGAGCCTCCGCGGAGACCCGGATGAGCTTGGCCCCTTCGAACCAGAGCACGCTCACCACCCCCGCGACCACGGCGACGGCGAGCTGCCCTGCCGTGACCGGGCCGAACCGGAAGAGCTCGGTGAGGAACGGGACCGAGAGTACCGCTGTGAGAAAAAGGACCGCCCCCATGGTGACGACCCAGAACGCGCGGTTCGGTCTCTGTATCGTCGCGACCACACTCTCGGTCCAGGAGCAGTTCGTCGCGATCAGGGAGAGGTTCGCCATCACGATCGTGGTGAAGGTCAGGGTGCGGATCGAGGCCTCGCCAAGGCCCAGACTCATGCCCGCCGCGTAGACCGCGAGCACCAGGCCCAGAACCACGAGTCCCTGCGCGAGGGCGATCGTGACCGTGTGGCGGTTCAGGATGCGCTCCTCCGGATGGCGGGGCGGGCGGCGCATGATCCCGGGCTCCTCCTGCTCGGCCTCGAAGACGACCGAACAGGCCGGGTCGATGATCAGCTCGAGAAAGACGATGTGTACCGGCAGCAGGACAAGGGGCAGACCGAGCAGCACCGGGGTCAGCGAGAGGCCTGCTATCGGCGCATGCACCGCGATGATGAATGCCATCGCCTTCCGGAGGTTGTCGTAGATCCGTCGGCCCATGCGGACGCCGGCCACGATCGAGGCGAAGTTATCATCGAGAAGGACCACCGAGGCCGCCTCCCGGGCCACGTCCGTCCCCCGCTCTCCCATCGCGATCCCGATGTCGGCCGCTCTCAGCGCCGGCGTGTCGTTCACCCCGTCGCCGGTCATGGCCACCACCTCGCCGCAAGCCCTGAGCGAGTCCACGATCCGGAGCTTCTGCTCCGGCACGACCCGTGCGAAGACCGAGGTCTCCTTGACCGCCGCGAGGCACTGCTCCGGCGGCATCCCCTCGAGCTCAGACCCGGTGATGACCCTGTCCCCGTCCGAAAGGCCGATGGCGTCGGCGATTGCGCGGGCCGTGGTCGGGAAGTCGCCGGTGATCATCGCGACCCGGATCCCGGCGGCCCTGCACTCGGCGACGGCGCTGGGAACGTCGTGGCGGACCGGATCGATGAATGCGACGAGTCCGAGGTAGGTAAAGACGAAGTCGTGCTGAGCCGGCGGCAGGTCTTCCTGTCGGAGATTCGCCTTCGCCACCCCGAGGACCCGATATCCCGCCGAGGCGAGCTGCTCGGCTTCGTTCATCGGCCGAGCTGACAGGTCGCCGGTGAGATGGCAGAGGTCGATCACCGCCTCAGGCGCCCCCTTGACCGCGATGATGAGGTCGTCGCCAAACGAGGATCGCCAGACATTGGACATCGCGAGCAGCTCCGGCGAGAGCGGGTACTCCTGGAGGAGGGCCCAGTTCGCATGGAGGTGCTCGGTGTCGGCGAGATTGATGTTCCCGAGACGGTGTAATGCCTGCTCCATCGGGTCGAACGGATCTCGTTTGCTGGAGAGGATCGCGTACTCGAGGAGCTCGTGGAACGGCTCGGGGAGCGCTCCGGCGAGTCCGGACAGGCAGTCGAACCGGTCCTCGCCGGCGCAGAGCCAGGCAACCGTCATCCTGTTCTCGGTGAGGGTCCCCGTCTTGTCCACGCAGAGGACCGTGGCCGCTCCCAGCGCCTCGATGGCCGGCACCCGCCGTGTCAGGACGTTCATCTTCGAGAGCCGCCAGGCACCAAGGGCCAGGAAGATCGTCAGGATCACCGGAAACTCCTCGGGCAGAAGGGCCATGGCGAGCGTGATGCCGGCGAGGAGGCCCTCCAGCCAGTCGCCCCGCGTGAGGCCGTACCCAACGACCACAACCAGGCAGAGGCCGAGGCCGAGAGTCGCGATGCCCCGAACGATACGGGCGGTCTCCCGCTCGAGCCGGGTGTCCTCGCGCCGGACGGACCGGAGCGCCTCGCCGATGGTGCCCATCTCGGTGCCCGCACCGGTCGCCACCACCTCTGCGACGCCCCTCCCCTGCACCACGAGGGTGCCCGAGTAGAGCCAGGGGCGGTCGTCGCCCCCGGGTCGACGGTCCCCGGCATCTTCCCTTGCCGCAGGATGTTTTCGGACCGGGACCGACTCCCCGGTAAGGAGTGACTCGTCGACCGAGAGGTTGATGCCTGAGAGGAGGAGGGCGTCGGCGGCGACTCGATCGCCCTCGCCCACGACGAGGAGGTCGCCCACGACCACTTCCCTGCCGGGAATCCGCTGCGGCTCGCCGTCCCGGATGACGAGGGCTCGCGGGCTCGAGAGGTTTCGCAGTGCCGCCAGGGCCTGCTCGCTCTTGCGCTCCTGGTAGACGGTGATCCCGATGATCACAAAGACGAACAACAGCAGGAGGGCACCCTCCTCGAGGTCGCCGAGAACGAAGTAGATGAGGCCGGCCCCGACCAGAAGGAGAAACATCGGTTCGTGGAGTACCCCGCCGACGATCACGAGGAGGGTGCGGTCCTCCTGGACCGGCAACTCGTTGAAACCGTCCCGGGCGAGGCGCTCCGCGGCCTCAACGGAGGTGAGCCCCGGATTGTCGGTCGGGGAAGGTGCGGCCGAAGCCATGTACCCCAGAAGGAGATCGCCACACACATTAGAATTGTGGAACGCGTCAGCCCGGCGGATGCGGCTGACCGACGGTGTTCGCGCCGAACGGGAGCCCGGTCATGGCCCCTGTGAGGAACAACGCCTGCGGGGTAGCTGTCACGGTGAGAAACAATAAGTACCCAGATCCTCGACATTATGCCACGATGCCATTTCGGAGATCAGCGAATATCTCCCTGATAATCGTCCTGGTCCTGCTCGTTCTTGCCCCGGCAGCCGCGGCAGGAGGCGGCGGGGATGCACCCGCGGCCCGAGGAGCGGATCACCCGTCGGCAATGGATGCCAGGGGAACCGGGGAGCCGGCGGCACCACCCGGCGGGCATGAACCGGTATCCCCCGACATTGAGGCACAGCCCCGTGGCACGATCGAAGCGACGGCATCGCCGACGAGAGCCGCGGGAACGACGACGATCGCGGCCACGACGACCCCCCCGAAGCAGGTTGCCGGTCGACAGAACGGCAGCGGTGCAGGGAACCACGAGCAGGCGGGACAGGCCCGGGATACGATCGAAGCGACGGCATCGCCGACGATGGCCGCGGGAACGACGACGATCGCGGCCACGACGACCCCCCCGAAGCAGGTTGCCGGTCGACAGAACAGCAGCGGTGCAGGGAACCACGAGCAGGCAGGGCCGGCCCATGGCTCCGTGATTCAACCCGCATCGACGGCCACCCCCCCACGCCACGGCTGCCCAGGGCACACCGGCAGGTGGTAACGGGGGCCGGGCGATGAACGGCGGGAACGCCGCCCTGCATACCGACAGAAACCCGGTTCCTGGGGCGCCCACGGTCAGTCCGGCTCCGGTACGGACCCTGAAAGATGGCCCCGTGACGGCGACACCCCCGGATCCCGGCGCAGTTCGGACGACCAGTCCCGGCAACTTCGGGACTGAGCCGACGACGCGTCCGGCGGACGGCCAGGGACCGAGCGCGGTAATCGGTGCACCGTCGGCGGCGAGTACCGGGGCACCCATCGCCACGAGGACTCCTGCCCGAGACCTGGACACCGGAACGCACGGCGCAACGGACGGTACGGCCGGTGTCCGCCCTGGGGCTGACAATGACCGGCACGGACTCGCGAACACGAGTCCCGCTGTCGGGAAGCGTCCCGATGTCAGGGAGGGTCAGGAGGATCGTTCGGCCTCGGGGGTCGCCGGAGCAGGTCTCCGAACCGGCCAGACCCGGACCCTCCCGACGCTCACATCGTTCCCGGCAGGCGGGCGTACGATTCGATCCGGCGCCGCGACAGAAGCGACCCGGGCCGGCCGGACCGGCGGCTTCGGCCAGCACGCCGGGCACGGCGCGCCCCGACCACAGAACGCGGGAAAGGAGCGGGGGCCGCCCGATACGCCGGCAGCAGCGCCGGCGCGGACTGGGCTCGAGCCCTTGGAGCGGACCAAGGACGACAGCGGTCGCGGGCGACGCGGTGTCCCTGCGGTCCCCCATCCGATGGAGGGCGGGGACGCGGCCCCCGATCCGCTCCTGTTCCTGCGGTTTCTGTTCTTCCTCGGGTACCGTCGGCTCAAACCCTCCACACTCCTCGACAATCCGGTGCGGCGGGGTCTGGCCGCTGCCATCGCTGCCAACCCCGGGCTCGACCTCGCCGGGTGCGTTGCGGCAACCGGTACCAACCGCGAGACGCTGCGATACCATCTGGCCCTGCTCGTCTACGGCGGCAGGATCGTGGAGGAGACACGGAACGGTTCGGTCCGGTACTTCCCCCGCGACCCGGCACTGTCACCAATTCACCGCGCTGTGATCCACCATGACCGGAACCCGAGCCTCGCACCGGTGCTCCGTCACATTCACGACCACCCCGGCATCCCGCGACGGGAGCTCGCCCGGCTTCTGGACGTCGCGGGGCCGACGGTCACCCGGCAGGTGCAGCGGCTCGTCGACGAGGGACTGGTCGAAAACCGGGGTAGCGGCCGTACGCAGGGCTACTGGCTGACACCGGCGTGTGCCGACGCCGTCGCTTCGATAAATATGGCACACGCAGAGCGGAACGGGGAGGGGCGGGTGACCGGCGTGGTGACCGCCTGAGCGGCGTCACCATGACCGCAGACCCGTCGTGAGAAGAAGAGGAAGAGGGAGTTCAGACCGTCGCGCCGCGTCGGTGCCGCCCCTGCTGGGGAGACTGTGGACCGGCGTCGGTGGTGACCACCCGGTCCCGGGCTCTGACCTGGCTTTGTAGCCGGTCCCGGACCTGGTCGCCGCAACAGACCTGGCCCGCCTGGTTGGTGCAGGTGCGGAGCTGAGTCCGGTTCTGATCGCAGGTCCTGTTCATGAGGCAGGCGCCGTCGCAGACACCGTCCCCGGCGCCCGCGGACTGGTTCGCCCGGAGCGCGGTCGCGTTGCCGGCCCAGTCGGGCGCGCCATGCTTCTGTCCCAGCGGGGATACCTTCTGACCGGAGCCGTGCTGAAAGCCGGCGGCAAGGGCAGCACCCGGGACAAGCACGAGCGCGACCAGTGCGACGGCCGCGATGAGTGTATATCGTCGTTGCATGGTAGATCAATCCTGTCCTGGGGGGCCGGATGGGGCTCCGCCCGTGGACAGAATGAACGTCGACAGCAGCATACAAACCATCTCTGACACCCGGAGCTACCGATGGGGCGGTTCCGGTGCGCTGACGCAGGGACGGTCCACGGCTCACCGGCAATCGTTCTTTTTCATCCCCAGCGGGAGGGGGCTGCGCTGTGGAGCCGCGAACGTCCTCGCGGATCCTGCTCGATGGTCGTCTTCGTCCCGACCAGGGGCTGTGTCTTCGTCCTCCCCCCGGGTGCCGCGGTTGTCCCGGGTGGACATGCACGATCACCCGGGCCTCCCTACTATCGCCCTGATCATCATCCACCTCGCCCACCACGACCGGTTCCTGTAACGGCAGGACCGGCGTCACGCCGTGTACGACAGCACGCGGGGGTGATTCCACGGCCTTTTGGTCCTGGCTCGCGACACCGGATCGACGGATCGGGCTGCCCGAGGAGTACAAGATCCGGGCTGCTGGCGCGAGGATTGTGACCCAGTCACCCCAGTGGAGAACGATGGACTTCCGGCGACTGCATGGCTTCCTCTGTGTTGCCGTCCTGGTTCTCGTGGCCGGCCCCGTCACAGGAGCGGACATCGCCGATCGTTCATTCCAGGATCGGTCGGGAAAGGGTGTCGAGCTCTCTCAAAAGGGATGCTTCCCCGATGGGGGCGAGACCGAGGAATCCGCTCTCTTGCTCGACGCGGACGATGCCCCAGCACGGCAACTGCGGGACCGTGACCGTACGTCGCAGACCACGCAGGCGGCCGGGGCGCGTTCACGCCCCTCACCGCGCCTGTCGCCGGTCAAGAAGGCATCGCAGCGGGCCAGCGATGGGGGCGGGCGGTTTGCGACTGGTCCAGTATCACACCCTTCCAAGGCGATTGTTGAACGCCGCGAGATGGTTCAGGGATCCCTGCCGGAGGTTGCGATAGACATTCGTGACATCGCCGTGCCTGCTCGATGCGATCGCCCGGTCCAGGTCGGCGATGTCCGTCTCCTCGACGAGACGTCCCGCCTTGAGGGCGGCGACCCGGGAGAAGGACCCGTTGCGGACCAGCCCGTTGTAGAACACCTGGAGTTCGCGGTCCTCGAACTCGCCCGGGCCATGCGCGACCACCGGGTCTGGCAGGCCGTACACGTCGAGCAGATGGCCGATGGCATCCATGTGCTGCTGCTCGCTCGGCGCGATGGTGCCGAAGATCGGCTCGTTCCATCGCTCAAAGAGAACGGCATACACATCCCGGGCGAGTTTCTCCTCCTCGCGCATGTGCGCAAGCCAGTGCCGTTCCTCGTCGGACAGGGAGGCAACCTCGCCGGCGGCGCTGCTCGGCGTGGTCGTGATCGCGGTCAGTGTTCCGGCGGTACCCTGCGTTGGCGGAACCGGGGTCGGGGTGCCCGTTCCCGCCTGCAAGCAGCCGCAGGCCAGGAGCACCAGCGCTGCAAGGCTGATGATCGACAGGCAGCGCATCGTCATGTGCAGTCCGTTCGTGTCGGTGGATGAAAAATTCGACCACGCCCCTATCCCGCACCGCCGGGGCCCACCACCATTCGAGAAGGCGGGATACGCGGTTACCTTAGGTGGGCATCCCCCCCGGTCCCAAGGCGCTGGAGAAAAAAAAAAGAAGGAAGGGTTCAGTACTTCGAGAGCTGCGATCTGAATGCGGCAAGGTGGTTGTAGGAGCCCGTGCGAAGGTTGGTGTAGACGTTCCGTATGTCCGTGTGCGTGGTCGATGCGATCGCCTCGTCCAGGTCGGCGATGTCCGTCTCCTCGATGATCACGCCGACCTCAAGCGCGTCCTTCTTCGTGAGGACACCTTTCTCCATCAGGGTTCCGTACAGGGCCTGGATCTCCTCGTCCTCATAGACCCCCGGACCGTTTCCGGCCGCCGGATCGGCGACACCGTAGCGCGCGAGCAGGGTCCTGATGGCATCCATGTGCTTCTGTTCGCTGGCGGCGATATTCGAGAATATGGGGAGCTTCCATTTCGCATAGAGGGCGAGGTAGACGTCTCGGGCGAGTTTCTCCTCTTCGCGTATATACTGCAGCCAGTGTACCTCGTCGGCGGTCAGGGTCGCCGCTGCGACGACTCCCGATCCCGTGCCGGATCCCGCTCCGTACCGGCTCCCTCCGGCCGCGAGCGCGGTGGCGGGGAGCAGGAGGAGCACTATCAGGGCAATGATAGCGAGTCTTCGTACCATGGTCGATACATCCTGTCCGCCATGACCAGCGACGGGGGCGGACAGAGAGCATGGACGGAATCCAGATATATCTTGGGTATAGTGTCAAACTAGCCCCTAACCTCCTTCTCCAATAACTCAAGGATGCGCTTCATTTTCATTTTGTCGCTCTCCTTTCTGTGATTATATCTCCAAACATATTCACCTAAATACAGGAATAATTTATCTCTCCG
>CASGHK010000051.1 GCA_949320185.1 uncultured Methanomicrobiales archaeon
AGTCGTACCGACAGTGGGAGCATCGACGCTGTCCTGTGCTCATGCGATACAGCTTCTCACAGTGACATCGCGGGCAAACAATCCTGGTCATGAACCCCTCCTAGGTGATAGGAGTTGGGGGCTGAAATGACACTATACCCATATCTTTTCTCACATTCCGAGCTATGTCGAGTCTCGAGTTCATGCACCTCGGCCATACCCCCGGTCGGTACACCACGTCGCGAAAAACCGTTCTCGATGACCATGATGGTCAGCTCCGTTCGGTCTGTTCGCGATCGTTGCGATTATTGGCGTTGCCCTGGTCATCCTGCGGACCTAACGGTAAACCCTTTTTCGTTCGCCGAGACAACGGCGTTTGGTACTCCGTTCCTCCGAGAGGAGGGTCTCCCGGTCGCAGGGCATATCTCAACCACCGGTAACAGGCGGAGGCTGATCAGATACGGGTGGTCCGGGCGTTAACCCACTCAGCCGCAGACGAGCACGTCCTCGGACCAGCCCCACGCGGCGACACTGACGACCGCCACTCCCGGTGACGGCGTGCATGGACTTCCTGGTTGGTCTTCCCCTCTCGCCGGAGCGGTTGGGGAAGTGTCAAGGGTACGGAAACGGAGGAGTCGTTTCGTTCAACACCCGTTCCCGTGCCCGGGGGGGAGGAGGAGAAACCGCAGAGGATCGCCGCCTTCTTCGGAGGACCGGCGACGGATGTATCCGGACGGCGTCGACCGTGCCGGCGCCGGCAGGGAACAGCAGGGCATGAGGGAGCTGGTAGAGAGCGGGATCACACAGACGGCGGCGGGCTGTAACTCGCCGGTTCCATCGAGCGCTCCAATAAAAGCCCCTCGTTGGAGGAGAGACGATACACCCCCTCGGGCCCCGTCAGCTCGAATCGCGCGTGCCGTCCGGGATCGCTTGTCTCCCTGATCGTGATCCTCGTCCGTGCGAGGATCTCCCGTGCCAGGAAGAGACCGAGGGCCGTGTGGCGCCCGAACCCCTGCTCGAAGATCCGCTCTATTTCGTCCTCTGCGATACCCACCCCGTCGTCTTTCCAGGCGACGGTCAACATCCCGTCCTCGATCCGCCTGGGTACCCGGAACTCGGTCACGTCCTCGCCGTACCGGACCGAGTTGTCCAGGAGGTTCGAGAAGACCTGCTCGAGCATCGGGTCCGTGTTGAGGGCGACGCCCGCCTGCGCCGTCTGAAATGCGATCGTCGACGGCACATGGTCCCCGGGCGCCGGTGGCGAACTTCACTGTAGGCCGTTCATCGGGGACACCGCCGCTCTATGTCCGGTTCACCGACACGTCGACGAATGCAACGTCGTGGCGGTGGGACCTTGGCGGCCAGGCCTGGCCCACGGCGACATGCCCGACGGTCGTCTTCCGCCACCCGGGTGAGTATGCGGTGGCCCTGACCGTGACGAACGCCTTCGGCCGCTCGACGATGACAGGGAACCTCTCCGTGATCGGGGCTGCGCCCCGCGGACTGGCAGGATCGGCCGTGAGCGTCGTCGGGTAAGTCCCTCTCTTTTTCGGCCTCGGGGGGGTTCCACGGCCGGGAGTCCCCACCGGCACCTATACCTGGATGCACGTCCGACTTCCCCGATGCCGCAGGTGAACGGGTGATCACGCAGGATATTGTCAGGAAACTCTGGGACGAAGCGGGCAATGGAAATGTGGCCGTGTGGGAGGACGGGACGATGACCGTGGTGCCCCCCGACTATCCGGGCGACACCGCCGGGAAGAGGCCGCTGGTCGTCCTGAAACCTATCCGGCTGGTGAACGAGTTCGAGCTCGTGGACTACGCCCTGAACGACGACCCCCTGCTCTCGACGATCGAGGAGCACGTGCGAGAAGCCGGGGGGGAGTGCTCGAGGCGTCCTGGGACGTAGAACCGTTCGGGCGGGCCGCCGGCCTGTCGATGGTTTATTACCCGCCCGACGATGTAAAGAGAGAAACTGGGAATGATAATCTGGTGAATCCTCTCAAAATTCCGAAGATGCACAAAGCGGATATGACTCCCTGATTCAACGGCAGTATGTGTCAAGGATTGCGTTTGGGTCGTGCAGCGACCACCCCTACGTCGCACCGTTCATGTACGTCTTTGACGGCAGCCACCTCTACTTCCTCTCCACGAAGTACGGCCGGAAGATGGCGTACTTCGAGAACGACCCGAGGGTCTTGGTCGAGATCGAGGAGTACGCGCCCGACCTCTCCGGCTTCACGTTCGTGAGCCTCCAGGGCCGCCTCGAGGAGGTGCCCGACCACGAACAGAAACGAGCGGCGCGGGAGCGGTTCGTTGCGCTGATCCGGGACCGGGGCCTCCCTTCGCGGGTGCTGACCGCGTTCGGCCACACCCCCGAGGACGCTCCCGAGGTGATCCTCGGGGATGAGCGGGCGATGGTCTGGCGGCTCGAGGACGTCAGGGACATCGTGGCACTCAAGAACGGGTAACCCCATTTTTCGATACCGGATCGAGGTCGTCGTCAGACCGATCAGCAGACGTGGCAGGTCATTCCAGTTCGACGGTTGCTGGTTCACCTGGAGAGAGGGGTCGTGAGAGACGAGCTTCCGAGACCACGGGTCGGTGGCTCCGTGCGCTTCGCGACTGATTGGCAGCAGTACACTCCCCGGAGAGACCGCGCTTGGTTGGTATCGGGCCAATCCGATACAGGATGAACCAGGACGGGAGAAGGATGTGCAACGATCGAACCGGCGGCCCCAGAAACCGCTCGTGAGGCGATTGGACCCTGCGATTTCAATCGGCAGGTTTGATTGATGCCGGGCGTCGAACCCGGCGCGACGGAATCCGCTGCCCGCTCACCCCGTCACCGGCGCAGGGGGAGACCGCTCGGTCGTAACGTCTGTCATTCTCGCCCAGCTGGCCGACGACTGTGCACTTCTGCCAGCCCATCCTGGGTGGTCCGTCGCGATCGCCGTCCGGGTGCTGGCCAGCGGATTGCCCGGGGTCTGGAACCGCTTTAAAACCTCGTCTGGACCAGCGTTTCTCCGTACTCAAACCCCCCGGTTATCCCAGGCAGCGCGGGGCACCCTTCCATCGCGAACATGCAGCATCTCGCTGCAGGGCACCTTGACATACAGGAAGACCGATGAATCACCTATGGACGCACTCGTGCGGGGAGAGAGGGGCTCCCAGGAACTCCTCCACGAGGTGGTGGCCCGGATCCGGTCCGTGTTCCGGCCGCAACGGCCACCGTTAAACCCTCAGCCAGCCCGGATCGACCGAGCCGCGTTACGCCGGGTGCACGCCGACGACCTCCATCGGGTGATCCGTGACGATGCGGATCCAGATGCCCCAATCGCATTCACTCGAGCTCGGTTGTGCCGATGTTCCTCGACATGCGCCGGCACGTCGACAGACGCGAGCTGTCCGATGATTCCCAGCTAAACCGGCCGGGCACAGCCACACGCTCCACCACCGCAGTCCTGTAACCGCAGCTCCCACCGTCCCATCGATGGCTTGA
>CASGHK010000052.1 GCA_949320185.1 uncultured Methanomicrobiales archaeon
GCGATAGAAATGAATTTGCAGGTATTTTTGTGTGTGCCGAATATTCGATTGAGGACATCGATCCCGTTGATCGAGGGGATTGGCAGTATGTGATTCCTGTCGGCAAGTCGCCGTACGGAATCTATCGACAGGCGGTGATCAAAGGGGACGCGAGGCGAGAACGGCGCGCCTCGCTCATCATCACCGTGCTGATGAACTGGGACAGTGATGGGCACAAGAAAAAACAGGGGATTCCTGGATTACGGTGGTCCGAACTCATCGATCGAGTCGTGCCTTCAGGATTTGACCACCCGACCAGTGCGGATCGGGTCATACAGGGGCTGGTCAAATACGGGGTCATCAAGCGCATTGAAAAACACGTGACCCGGAACCAGATGCAAACCTACTACTCGATCGATGATGGAGCCGCTTTTGCTTCTGCAGTCAGTCCTTCGTTTGTTGAGCAGGTACCCCATCGTTTCAATGAGAAAGAACATCGGGTGATCGGTGATACGTACCGATTGTATGTCCAGGCTGAAGCGGGGCGCCGGGTGATGGAACGGAATAATCTAACCGCGGAATGGGTTGCCGAATGTGAAAAACTCGCCCTCGAGCCAGTGATCACGCAGAACATGTGGGCTGCGGCCAGGGATCGTGACGACGAGGACGGCGACTAACCGCCCAATGGGGACCACCGATTCCGCTCTATATGGTACACGCCTGAAAGAGAGTGAGAGGTCATCCCGCCCGCGCCTGCAAACGCCGCACCGCGTCTTCACACGCCGACCGGAACTCGGGATCTGACCATATCTGCTCCATCGCGCTCTTCTTCTCTTCGACAGCTTCAGCCGTCAACTCCAGCCCACAGGGACAGAACCGATCCGTCGGCGCGTTGATCCTGAAGCATCGCGGGCACTGTCGCGGTTCCAGGCCCGCCCGTGAGCGCTTCTTCGTCGGCGGTTCGATACCGGCCATCCGTGCCATCTCGTTTTCTACGTCAGCATCAGCGAGATGCAGGTAGGTGCCCATCATCTTCGTTGACAGGCTACCCCATGCGATCTTCTTGATGATGGATTCGTTCGTGCCGGCCTTCACGAGATTCGTGATACGCGAGTGCCGGAGCAGGTGCGGTGTGACGTGCTTCTCGATGCCTGCGCGCTTGGCGATCTTCTTGAGCTGCTTGGTGATGCCGGCATACTGGAGTTGCCGGTGCTGACCTTCGGTCAGGAAGACGTACCCGTCTTCGGCGAACGAGACGGGGTAGTCATTGCGCCACTGCACGAGATAGGGTCGGGCCATGATGATCGGGATCGTGCGCGGCTTCTTCGTCTTGAACGAGACGGTAATCGAGCAGTGCCATTCAGAAAACTTCACCTGTCCCCATCGAAGAGTGGCGAGCTCGCCGATGCGGAACGCGCCTTCGTAGAGAACGGACACGATCGCCCGGTCGCGCGAGTTGGTGCACGCCTCGATCATGGCGCGCACCTCGTCGGGGCTTAACATCATTTCGGCCGTCTTGGTTGCGCCATCGTACGCCGCCGTTCGTATCTTTCGGACCTTTTCAACACGTATCTCGGGCGCATAGCCGTTCTCGTGGAGCCACGTCGCGAACCGCTTCATGAAGTTCTTGTAATCAGCCATCGTGTTCGCCGTGTACCGCGGTGACCCATCGCCCTTCGTCGCCATGTCGAGCTCGTCCATTCCGGCGAAGATCGCAGGAGTCGTCAGGTTGGAAAACGGGCCGACGAATTGCCGCCACCCGATCAGGGTATACGCGATTTTGAATGCGCGGTCATTTGAGATGTGCGCCGTGGCCCGTGCCTCTGCGATGAACTCTCGAATAAGGTCCGCGTCGGTCGGAGTGATACGGCCGTCGGCGAGCGCCTTGTCGATGCTGTGGTTCATGTAGGTTCGAGCCTGTTCGCTCGTCTTGTGGAACCGGGAAACGGGTGCTGTCGCCGCCAAGCTCATGCCAGAAAATTGGCGTCAGAGTATTTAAAGAATTGTCAGAGATTCTAACCTTCTGTGTAGAATTCCGGCCCTGGCCTCTTATCTCTTTGTTCAAATTCACGCTTTTTTCTCGCGCCAGAGCGTACAAACCGTGACGGTGGCCGTTCCTGCATTCATGATACGGCACTCCAAGGTCCGGGTGTCTTCCGCCCTTCGTCCCAGGGCAGTCCGACCGTCGGAGGTTCACCACGGATCTCACTCTGCGAGGGGGTTGGGCATTCGACCACACTACCTCCGTGACGGACTGATTAGATAGGGGAACCGATCTGTCGCTCGTGCAGTCATTGATGCCATATTCGCATTCTTGCATCGACAGGGGGTGATACCCGGCATCCGTCGGGGACACAGGGAGGTGCGATCGCTCCAGTGTCTGGTATCGTATATCAATAACGCTTGGCAATAATATTTATCTCGATATTTTCTCTGTGTTCAATGGTAGAACTATGCGAAAGATGAAATTGTATCTGTTTGTAGTGGTCATGGCCTTCATGCTTACCACTCCCAGTGTCCTGGCTGCTGAGCTCCCAGGGGCTGCTAGTAACGATGCCTCCTCCTCACCAGCTTTCGATATCAGTGTCCGTGCGACCCTGGTCCCATTCAACTACTACCAGATCACTGGTTGCCGGGTGATCACCAAGCCGGGCACCTACTACGTTACCAGGGATCTCGTGAACGTCCGATGCCCGATCGCCATCGACGTCCGGTGCTCGAATGTCGCGATCGTGGGGAACAATCACCTGATCGACGGGATCGACAGCTCGAGCTCAACGGGTATCAGAGTTGGGAGCACATCGGGCGGGACGTACCTGTCGAATGTCCAGGTGCGGAACCTCCGGCTCACCGACTGGGGCACCGGTCTTTCTGTTGTGAGGACGAAGAGCGTGAGGATCACGAGCGTCCAGTCCAAGAGCAACCGCTACGACGGTATATCGGTCTCCTTCGGGTCGAGCCCGGTGGCGATCAGCAGCTGCACTGTTGAATCGAACGGGGGCGCCGGCATCGGCGTATCGGACAACTGTCAGGTGACGATCTCATCGAGCCGTGTGGCCTCGAATCTCGGGAATGGAATCGAGGCTGAAACCTCGTCCGTCTCGGTCAGCGGCAGCACGATCCAGGGAAACAAGAAGACCGGGATCGATTATGCGCGATGCGGAGGGACGGTCTCGAAAAACCTGATCAACGCCAATGGGAAAGATGGGATCAGCGAGCGGTATGATTCGTACCCCCACACCATCACCGGCAACCGGATCACCAACAACAAGGACACCGGAGTCGCCGGCACGTACTCGGCGCTCACCATCTACAACAATTACTTCTATAACAATGTCAATTCGGGCTACCAGTCGGGGACGCTCAGCGTCTCGAAGAGGGCCGGCCCGAACATCGTCGGTGGACCATACATCGGCGGCAACTTCTGGGGCCAACCCAACGGTAAGGGTTTCTCGCAGATCACACCCGACGTGAACCACGATGGGTTCTGCGATAAGCCCTACACAGCACTCGGCGCCGTGGACAAGCTACCGCTCCACAAGTACCCCTGATCTCCTCTCACCTTTTTTTCAAGGATCGTAACGGACTTCGACGATTGCACTGCCTGGCCAGTCCTCCATTGAAATGCAATCAGGCTCCGCAATCAGGCTCCTCATGATACCCTGATAGACCATCCCCATGAAGGTGTTCTGCGAACGCCCTGTTCTGACCTTTTCCCATTCCCTCGAGCAAAGGATGCCGCTGCTTTCCTGGGAGGGGCCCGGGGGCACCCCTGCCATCGTCCCCTCTGCTACCAACGATGTGTCACGGTGTTGACGTGGGGGGAGCCAAAAAAAAACGAGATTCCGGTGGGGATGCCGGTCATTTTGTAGTACTGAAGGTATCGAGATTGAGCTGGACGGTGACGTCGAGGAACTCGATATCCCGTGACCGGGCATCTTCACCGTCGATCGGGAGGGGATAGCACCCGGTCAGGCAGCCCGTGCAGAGGTTCTCGAAGTCGTGCCCGATCGCGGCTACGAGCGCCTCGAGCGAGACGTAGTGGAGGGAGGTGGCCGTTATCGAGGCGCAGACCTGGTCCTCCTCCTGGCCCGAGGCGATCAGCTCTGTTCGCGTCGGCATGTCCACACCCAGGTAGCAGGGCGCCTGTATTGGCGGTGACCCGATCCGCATGTGGATCTCCCGTGCGCCGGCATCCCGGATCATCTGGATGATCCGGCGCGAAGTGGTGCCCCGGACGATCGAGTCGTCGATCAGCACGATCGACCGGTCCTGGAGGTGCTTTCTGATCGGGTTCATCTTGATCCGCACGGCCTGCTCGCGGGCGGCCTGCGTCGGCATGATGAAGGTCCTGCCCATGTAGCGGTTCTTGATCAGGCTCTCCACGAAGGGGAGCTCCGAGACCTCGGCGTGCCCGACTGCGTAGGCGGTGCCCGAGTCGGGTACCGGGCAGACGGCGTCCGCCCTGACGGGGGCCTCCTCGTGGAGCTTCTGGCCGATCATCCGGCGAACATCGTACACGAGCACCCCATCGATGACTGAATCGGCCCGTGCAAAGTACACGTACTCGAAGATGCAGTGGGCCTTGCGGTCCACCTTCGTGATCTGGGTCGACCTCACCTCCTCCAGGTCGATCGTGATCAGCTCACCGGGCCGGACATCGCGCACGAGGCTGCCCGAGAGGGCGTCGATCGCCACCGACTCCGAGGCGATGATGTGGCCCCCGGGCGTCTTACCGAGACAGAGGGGCTTGATCCCGAGCGGGTCACGGAACCCGTAGACGGCGCCGTCGTAGGCCATCACCACCGAGTACGAGCCGCGGATGCGGGTCATGCAGAGCCGGACGGCGTCCTCGATCGAGCCCGATCGGCGGAGCTCGTCGGCAATCAGCGCCGCGATCACCTCGGTGTCGGTGGTCGTACAGAAGAAATGGCCAGCTTTTTCGAACGACTCACGGAGCTCGCGGGTGTTGACCAGATTGCCATTATGGGCGATGGCGAAGCCCTTGCCCATGAACTGGAAGTTGAACGGCTGGATGTTCTCCGGCGTGTTCGCACCGGTGGTCGGGTACCGCACGTGGCCGACACCGATCTTACCCGTGAGGGTGTTTAAGATCTTGGTGTCGAACACCTCGGCGACGAGCCCCTGGGCCTTGTGCTTGTGGAGCTGGTCTCCGTCAAAAACAGATATCCCCGCGCTCTCCTGACCCCGGTGCTGGAGTGCATACAGGGCGTAGTAGAGCGGGAGAGAGACACCGCCGACATCGACGATGCCAACGATTCCGCACATCGAAGGTCAGTGCGTCGGTACTTTTGGCCGCTTCGAGGTCCAGTCGTAGCTGCGCATCCGGCTCGAACGGCCGAACCCGCACTTCGAACATACTTTGTGCCTGAGGTGGAACGAGATCGATCCGCACCGCCGGCAGGCGATGTGGCTCTGCTTGTTCCGCTTCCCCATTGATGGTGTGCCTTTGGACATGCAAATCCTCCCTATACATTCTGTGACGGCGAGATGTAGATCACGTTGTCGCCGCGGACGATCAGCGTACCGATCCGGGTGGGCGTACCATCCGTCACCTCCTCGGCCTGGTCGAGGACGAGGTTCATGTGCACGTCGTATCCCTGCAGTACTCCGCGCAGCTCGCGATCGCCCTTCAGCGAGACGATCACGGGTTCGCGGTTCAGTACCTGGTCAAGTATATCCAGCGGCCTCTTCGACATCTCTCTTCCTCGATCCACCTGGAGTACTGTATGTGAGCGAGCGCGGTATTTAACCATAGCGTAGAAGCCACCAACACGGTATTTATGGCGGAATCACGCCATAGATGACCGATGGCGCCGATAACGATCAGGAAACGGCATACCGTCAGGAAAGGAGATGCGGCCGAACTCGTACGCCGGCTCGGCGAGGAGCTCGGCGAGGAGGCGAGTATCTTCGCGGCCGACCGGATCGAGGTGGCCGAGACGGGGGGGCCGTTTCGCCTCTACCTGCTCGACAGGCGCCCACTGCTCTTCGAGAGGGACGGGGTCCTCTTTCCAACGCTCCATGGGGCGATCGCCCGCCCCTTCTCTGCCCGCCGGGTGACGGTCGACATGGGAGCCGTCCGCTTCGTCGTGAACGGGGCCGATATCATGCGGCCGGGGATCGTCTCGGTAACGGACGACGTCCTGGCGGACCACCCGGTGCTCGTCGTCGAAGAGCGGCACGGCAAACCGCTCGCAGTCTGCATCGCACGATTGGACGCGACAGCGATGCGCGCAGAGGCCGCCGGGAAAGTCTGCAAGAATATCCACCACGTGGGCGACGAGATCTGGAGCCTCGAGGTCTGATCGGAGAAAGGAATACTTAAATACGCATGGAGGAGAGATTTTGGGTATGGCTTCCAAGATTCTCGACTCTCTCCTGGGCAAGAGCGCCGTTCCGAAAGAGGACGATTATATGGAACTCGACCTCTCGGCGTTCGAGTCGCAGTCCCCGGACGACGAACCGGCATCGTGTTACGTCAAGATCGCCAATATCTCGAGTCTGAAGGACACCCCGAAGATCAAGGACGAGATCTATAACGGGAACATCGTGATCGCGGAGATCTCCCAGCTGAAGCTGGACAAGATCACCTCAGAGCGCGTCCTCAAGGACCTGAAAGAGGTCGCGAAGGACGTGAACGGCGACATCGTCGGTCTGGGCGACCAGCGGTACATCGTCATCACGCCCCAGTCGATCAAGATCTCGCGCGAGAAGATCGTCGGAGGATTTTAGTGGAAGAGGGTGCCGCAGGAGGTCGGCGTGCGGTCGTGAATGGGCCGTGCGCCACCTGCGGCGAAGAGGTCGAGTATATCTATCAGACCGAGACGATCCCATACTTCTCCGATATCCTGATCGTCTCGGCCGCCTGTCCCGCCTGCGGGTACCGGTATACCAATACCCAGATGCTCCAGGAGTCGGAGCCTGTCCGTTTCACATTCTCTGTCCTATCATCCGAGGACCTCTCGGTCCGCGTTGTCCGCTCGATGAGCGCAATCCTGCGGATCCCCGAGCTCGGCGTCGAGATCGACCCGGGGCCCGCGTGCGAGGGCTTCGTCACCAACGTCGAGGGGGTGCTCGATCGAATCCTCTCGGTCGTCGAGGGCGTCCTCGTCTGGGCGGATGGAGAGGAGCGGGTTCGGGCGGAGATCCTGAAAGGAGAGATCGACGGAGTGAAGGAGGGAGAGTTCCCCGTCACGCTGATCATCGAGGACCCGACCGGGAACTCGGCGATCGTCTCCGATCGGGCGATGAAGGAGCCTTTTGCCCCCGACGACAGGTGCGGGGCGTAACAGGCGCGCGCCCCGTCGGCAATTTTTCCACTTCTACTCGATGACTTGGTCCCCGAGCCGGATCTCGGGTTCGGCCGTACACCTCCCGACCACCTTTGCACCCGGAACGGTTCGGGAAAGCACGTCGGCCTCCTCCTCGGGGACGACAAGCGCGAAGCCCATGCCCATGTTGAAGGTCCGGTACATCTCGGGGGTGGAGACGGCGCCCCGCTCCTGGAGCCAGGAGAAGATCGGCGGGGGCGTGATCGGGTCGTCGATCACGACGCCGAAGCGCGAGAGCCGGTTGAAGTTGAGGAGCCCTCCGCCCGTGACGTGGCACATGCCGTGGACCTCGTGCGCCGCCGTGATTGCGAGCACCTCGCTGTAGATCCGGGTCGGGGTGAGGAGCTCGCGCCCGAGGGTCCCGTCGCCGAATGGCTGGTCGTACCCGCCGTTCGCCTCCGCGATCCGGCGAGCGAGTGAGAGCCCGTTGGAGTGCACCCCGGACGAGGGGAGCCCGACGACGAGGTCGCCGGGTCGACAGGCCTCTCCCGAGACGACCCGTTCGCGCTGCTGGACGCCGAGCACAGCCCCCGCGAGGTCGAGTCCGTTCACGAGCCCCGCGAGGGTCGCCGTCTCCCCGCCGACGATCGAGAGGTTCGCGAGCCTCGCTCCCTCGTTCAATCCGCGGCCGAGCGCGGCCATCTTTGCCGTGTCGATATGGTCGGTGGCGATGTAGTCGACGAACGCGATCGGCTCCAGGTTCATCACGTAGAGGTCGTTCACGTTCATCGCGATGCAGTCGATCCCGACGGTGGACCAGTCGCCGACGGCGTCCGCGATCAGCATCTTGGTCCCGACCCCATCGGTGGCGAGCGCGAGTACCAAGGGGCCGAACTCGATCAGCCCGGCGAAGTGGCCGAGCCCGCCGATGGGCCCGTGTGCCCCCTGGCGCCGGTAGGTCAGCTCGCGGACGAGAGCGGCGACGCCGTCCGCTTCAAGGCGGATGTCGACACCCGCCTCGCGGTACGCCCGGTCATTCGTCATCGCACTTCTCCGAGAGCCTGAACTCGTCGTGCAACGCCCGGACCGCACGCGGACCGTCGGCTGCCCGGACGACGAACGAGATGTTCGCCTCCGAGGAGCCCTGCGATATCATCATGACGTTGATCCCGTGCCGCCCGAGTGCGGTGAAGATCCGTCCGCCGGTACCCGGGGCGCCGGCCATTCCCGATCCGACGACGGCGACGGCGGCGACGTCTGGCTCGGTGGAGAGCTCGCGGAACAGGCCGCCGGCGACGAGGGGCGTGAGCGCCGCAGTGGCCGCGTCGAGGTGCCCCTCGTCGATCACGAGCGAGATGTTCGCCTCGGAGGAGCCCTGGGAGATCATCATCACGTTCACCGCTCGCTCGGCGAGCGCGGCGAAGATCGCGCTCGCGACGCCGGGCCGGCCGATCATCTGGGCGCCGTTGCAGTTGACGAGGGCGACCCGGTCGATGAAGGAGAGGGCCTTTACCACACGCCGGGACGGCACTCCATTCGTGACCAGGACCGTCCCCGGGTGGTCGGGGTTGAAGGTGTTCTTGACACGTATTGCAATCCCCTTTGCCATCGCCGGCTCGATCGAGCGCGGGTGGAGCACCTTCGCCCCGAAGTAGGAGAGCTCCATCGCCTCGAGGTAGGAGACGGCGGGGATCACTCGGGCGTCGGGAATGAGGCGCGGGTCGGAGGTCATTACGCCGTCGACGTCAGTCCAGATCCAGCACTCGTCCGCGTCCATGCCAGCGGCGAGCACGGCGGCGGAGTAGTCGGAGCCCGACCGGCCGAGCGTGGTGACCGAGCCGTCGTGCGTGCAGCCCATGAAGCCCATGATCACCGGGATGCTGGAGGCAAGGAGCGGGACGACCCGCTCGTGGATCCGGGCCCCGGACTCGGGGAGGGCCATCGCCTCGCCGTGGCAGTCGTTGGTCAGAATGCCCGCCGCGCCACCCTCCATGGGCTCGGAGGCGAATCCCTGCTCCCGGAAGGCTGCCGCGACGACGACCGCACTGAGCCGCTCGCCGAACGAGATGATGTAGTCCCTTGAACGAGGGGTGAGCTCGCGGAGCGTGTGGACCGCCCGGAGGATGTTCGACAGCGCAGAGAGCCGGTCGTCGATGACGCGGAGCGCCTCTTCCGCATGGCCCGGTGCGACCTCGGCGAGGGCGCGGGCCTGGCGGTCGCGGACCGCTTCGAGGAACGGGGCCGGGTCCGGATGCCCCGTCGTCGCCATCTCTTCGGCGCAGGCGATCAGCCCGTCCGTCACCCCTCTCATGGCCGAGACCACGATCGCTACCTCGTGGCCGCTCCTCCGGCACGCGCCGACGAGTTCGACCACCTGCCCGATACTTCGGCCGTCGGCGACAGAGGTGCCGCCGAACTTCATCAGATACCGCATGGGTGCTCTTTCGTCCCCCTCGCCATTCTTTATCATACTCCGACCCCAATCCTCTTCAAGATGGTGGAAAACGGAGCGACATCGTCCCATGTCCTGGTGATCGGGAGCGGCGGCGCGGGCGTGCGGGCCGCGATCGAGGCGGCGGAGCACGGGTCGGTCGTCCTCCTCTCGAAGACGATCGCCGGCAAGGGCGGATGCACGCCGATGGCGGAGGGGGGTTACAACGCAGTCCTCCGGGAGGAGGACGATCCGTCGCTCCACGCGGCGGACACCCTGAAGGGCGGGGCGTACCTGAACGATCCGGCCCTGGTCGAGGCGCTGGTGCACGAGGCTCCGGACCGGGTGCGGGAACTGGTCGCCTGGGGGGCGGTCTTCGACGTCGCCCCCGGGGGCGGGGTCGCTCAGCGACCGTTCGGTGGGCAGCAGCGCCCACGGACGTGCTACGCGGGCGACCGGACGGGCCACGAGATGATGGTGACCCTGATGGACCGCCTCGCCGCAACGGACGTCCGGGTGGTGCACGAGTGCGCGGCAGTCGAGCTCCTGCTCGATGAGGGTCGGTGCGCCGGTGCCGCGGCGCTCAACCGTGACGGGGAACTCGGTGTCTTTCTTGCAGACGCGGTGGTGCTGGCGACGGGAGGGGGGACCCAGGTCTACGACATCTCCACGAACTCCGCCTCGGGGACGGGCGACGGCTACGCGCTCGGGTATCGGGCTGGGGCGGAGCTGATCGACATGGAGATGGTCCAGTTCCACCCGACCGGGGCGATCCAGCCGTACGACGCCCGCGGGAGGCTCGTCACCGAGGCGGTGCGTGGCGAGGGCGGCAGGCTCCTGAACTCCCTTGGCGAACGGTTCATGAGCCGATACGACCCCGAGCGGATGGAGCTCTCGACACGCGACGTCGTTGCCCGGGCGATCGCGACCGAGATCCTGGAAGGGCGGGGGACCGAACGGGGCGGCGTCTGGCTCGATGTGACCCACCTCCCCCCCGAACAGGTCGAGGAGCGGCTGCCGATCATGCTCGAGCAGTTCCTCGCCTACGGCGTGGACATCCGGAAGGAGCCGATGGAGGTGGCGCCGACTGCGCACCATATCATGGGTGGGCTCCGGATCACGCCAGGCTGCGCGACGACCGTCCCCGGCCTCTTCGCCGCGGGTGAGTGCTCGGGCGGCGTTCACGGCGCGAACCGCCTCGGCGGGAATGCGCTCGCCGAGACCCAGGTCTTCGGCCGGCGTGCGGGCCGATCGGCCGGGCTCGAGCCCGAGCGGCGCCGGGAGGTGACCCCGGCGATCGACCGGCAGCTCGGCGCCCTTCGCCGTCGATTCGACGACTACCTGGATGGCGAGGTGCCGCCGCACTCTGTCGTAAAAAGGCTGAAACTGACGATGTGGGAGGGAGCGGGGATCTTCCGGGACCACGAGGGGCTCGCCCGGGCCCTCGCCGGAGTCGAGGCCCTCCGCAACGAGCGGCTGCGGGCGACGACCCGGCGGAACCTCCTCGAGTGCTGCACGGCTGAGAACCAGTGCCTGCTCGCCTCGCTGATCTGCCGGGCAGGTCTCCTTCGGCCCGAGTGCCGGGGGGCCCATACCCGGCGCGACCCCACCTGTGAACTGCCGCCGGACCGGTCGCCCTACGGGCATACCTTCCTCTCGCTCGCCAGCGAGGGGATCGAGGAGGTGCGGACATGACCCGGATGACGGTGCAGGTCTCGCGCTTCGAGCCCGATGCCGGTGTGTCAGCCCGACTCGTCCCGTACGAGGTAGAGGTCCACGAGGGTGCGCGGGTCCTCCATGCGCTTTACGCAATCCACGAGCAGGACCCGACGCTCGCCTACCGCTACTGTTGCGGCTCGGGACAGTGCGGATCGTGCGCCGTGCGGGTGAACGGGAAGCCGGGCCTCGCCTGCATGACCCCCGTCGTGGACGGGGACGTGATCGAGCCGCTCGATCTGCCGGTGGTGCGCGATCTGGTCGTCGACCTTGTGCCGCGAATCGAGCGGATCGCGGCGCTGATCCCCGGGGACCGGGCCGAACTCCCCGACCGAGAGACGGTCGACGCGATGAAGGACCGGTGCGACTGCGTTGAGTGCGGGTCCTGCATCTCGGTCTGCCCCGCGGTCGCGGTGAGCGATTTCGCCGGCCCGACCGCGATGCGGCAGCTCGAGCGGCTCCAGGTCGACCCCCGCGACGCCGAAGACCGTGTGGTCCAGGCGAGGGACGACGGGCTCTTCAACTGCACCTCCTGCCATGCCTGCTACGAGGCGTGCCCGAAGGATATCAGGATCATGGGCAAGGCGATCGAGCGGCTCCGGGCAGAGGCGAACCGTCGGGGCTTTACCCTGCCACGCCACCTGGAGGTCTCGGACCTCGTCCGAACGACGGGCCGGTCGGTGGTGCGGACCGAGACGCCGCTCTTCGAGAGGATCGACCCGGTGATCGAGCCGTACGGTCCGGTGCGGGGCGAGGTCGCGTTCTTCGTCGGCTGCATGTACTCCATGCGCCTGCCCCAGACGGCACTCGATGCGATCGAGGTCCTGCGGCGCAACGGGATCCGCGTGGTCGTGCCGATGGAGCAGGTCTGCTGCGGCTCTCCCCTGATCCGGACGGGCCAGCTCGATCAGCTCCCGCGTGTGATGACGATAAACCGCAAGGCCTTCGCGCCGTACCCGGTGGTGATGACGATGTGCGCCGGGTGTGGGGCGACCCTGAAGAACGACTACGAAGACCTGCCGTTCCGGGTGATGGACATCAACGAGGTGCTGACCGAGTTCGGGATCGAGCCGCCGGCGCACCTGTCGGTGACGGTCACCTACCACGACCCCTGTCACCTGCTGCGGGGTCAGGGGATCTCCGAACAGCCCCGGGCGTTCATTCGGCAGGTCGCCGACCTGGTCGAGATGCCGGCCCGCTGCTGCGGCTCGGGCGGTGGGGTGAAGTCCGGCAAGCCCGAGGTGGCGGCGGCGCTCGGCGAGCTCCGGCGCGAGGCGATCGCGGCGACGGGAGCGGAGCAGGTGGTCACCTCCTGCCCGTTCTGCGAGTTCCATATCGCCGGGCACACGGACCTCCCGGTGCGGAACATCACGTCCCTGCTGCTGGAGGCGTACCGGAAGAAGGACGAAAAGGAGGCAGCCGCCTCCACCCCGCCTTCGAATTGAGGCCGCGCGGCACGGCTCTTCCTCTCGATCACCCTCTTCTCGGAACCTCTCTCTCTTCAGTTCACGACCTTCACGTATCCTGTCTTCGTCGCCGTGCTCGTCCTGCCGTCCTTGAAGGTGACGGTGAGCCGGACGGTGTACTGCTTTCCCTCGTTGAACCAGACAGTCGGATTTTGCTTTGTCGACATAGGGGGCGAGACCGAGCCGCCGAGGAACTCCCACTTCCAACCTGTCGGCGAGCCGGACGAGGTGTCAGTGAACCGGACCATCAGCGACCTCTTTCCCGATGTCGGCGTGCCCGAGAAGGATGCCGTGCCCGGAACGACCGGCGCCTGGTCGCGCAGCGGCGAATACCGTACCAGTACGTGCTCGGTCCAGGAGATGATATAAACGGTACGGTCCCGGTCCACTGTCATCGGGCCGACGACGGTGGTGGCAAAGGACGTTATCGGAACCCCGCGCGGATCGAAGACGTCGACGTGCGGGCCCGATGCATCCATCACGTACAGCCTGCCCGTCATGTCGAAGGTGAACCCCTGCAGCTCCCTGACGTTCGACGAGAGGTCGAGCGGTTCGAAGGGTGCGCCGTTCGGTGTGAACCTGCGGATCCAGCGGTTGGTCATGTCCCCGAGGTGCACAGTGCCGTCCTGCGAGACGGCAAGCCCCCCGAGGATGCCCGTTGGGAGCCCGCCCCAGGAAGTGATGAGGCGCCCGGTCCGGTCGAACCGGAAGATCCTGTCGCACGAGAGCGCGAAGATGTCTCCGTTCGGCGCGCTCGCGAGGTCCGCGATGTGGGGGGCTCCTCCGCAGATATTGGACCCAAAGCTCCCGAGGTACCGCCCGTCTTTCGTGAAGATCTTCACGCCGCCGTCATGATAACTCGCCGCGTAGACGGTGTCGCCCCTGCCGATCGTCACCGCCGTAGCGGCTGAAAAGTACCGCCCGGGCTCCGTACCCCAGACGAGCCGTCCGTCCGTCCCCGAGACCTTCTGGAGTGTCGAGAGCGATGCGTCGACGACGTAGAGCCCCCGTTTCCCGTCGGTGACAATCGCCTTGGGCTGGGAGTAGCGCTCCGGATCGCCCCCCGTTCCCTCAGGGCCGAACCGGTCCACCAGGCGACCGTCGACCGCATAGATTCCGACGGTTCTCGTCTCGAGGTCACAGATCGCCAGGGATCCGTTCGGCGCCACCGCCATGCCGCCCACAGTCACGCCGGGGAGTGCGATCCGCCCCCGCCAGGCGCCCGTCGAGGTGAACCGTTCGATCCGCCCATTCCCCGCATCAGCCACCCAGACCGTTCCATCGGGCGCCACGGCGATCTCTTCTGGGTCGTCGAACTGGCCGCTGTTCGTCCCCCGGGTCCCCCATGCACGGATGAACCTGCCGCCCGGGGTGAAGACCTGGACACAGTCTCGTTCCCGGTCGACCACGTAGACCTGCCCGGTCCTCCGATCGACCGCGATCCCGGTCGGCTCCCTGAACTGGCCCGGACCATCCCCGACCGTCCCCCAGGCGGCGAGGAGCCGACCGTTGAGAGAGTACTTCACCACACGCTTCGCCCCCGTGTCCACCAGGTAGACGGCGCCGGCGATGTCGTATGCTATCCTGCTGCACGCGCCGATCGACCACGCGTTCCGGAACGACCCGTCTTTCGCCAGTACCTGGACGCGATGGTTGCCCGTGTCCACGACATAGATGCGTCCGTCGGGCCCGATCACGATCCCCTCGGGGGACCAAATATCGCCGCGCCCATCCTCCCCGGTGCCATAGAGCCGCCAGACATGCTGGCTCGATACGGCCATCACGCAGTCCTTTGCCGTGTCCGTGATAAACAGGGCGCCGTTGCTGTCAAACGCACAGTCTGCCGGCCTGCCAAGACTGCCGTATCCCAGGGTGCCACTCCATTCGCCAGTGCGGACGTACGAGAGCTCCGCGCCCAGCGCGATCCCTGCTGTCGCGGCAATCGCCATCAACAGGGCCACTACGAATACAGAGGTGTTCATGATCGCAGGAGCACTCTTAAGGATATATTGATATCTATGCGACCTTGATATCCGGAGGCTGACGGAGAATTGACGCTCCTCTGGCGGTAGCAGCCCGTATTCTTACACGGCAGGTCGATGAACACGGGCAGGGGCAATGTCGCGTTGAACGGCATGAGACGCGGGGGTGACCTCCCCGATGTTCCGGATGACCGGTCCGGCATTCACCGGAACGGATGCCAGGGGGAGGATTGCCAAGTCCCGGAGCCCTGATATATGATCGCGACGTAGGCCGCGGGACGACGTTCGTACGCGAGGCGAGCGACCAGGTGATGCCGGTCCATTCCTGCGGTTCGGAAGGGGAGGCGAGACTCAAAAAGTACTGAAGTGAGGGGGTCGAGGGCTCCCATTAGAGCCCGTTGAAGAGCGCGACAACATCCGCGAAGTCGATCCGCCCGTTGCCGTTAAAGTCGAACGCGGCGACTGGCTCGTTCTCCCCGATCCAGTTCATCTGGTTGAAGAAGAGGACGACGTCGGCGAAGTCCGGTCGGCCGTTCCCATTCACGTCCTCGCACCGCCCATCGCCGTCCCAGTCCTTCGGGGCACCAGCGCCGCCAGGGATCGGCGGCAGTGGTGTCGTTCCTCCCTGGCCCCCGATCGCATACAGAGCACCTCTCTTTCCGTCCGACCCTGCGACGAAGACCGTGCCATCCCCGACTGCCGGCGGCGAGGAGAGCGGCGTTCCGTTGGTCCACTCCCACCGTTTCGAACCGTCCGCCGCGTTGAGTGCGTAGAGCCGGTTGCTGCCGGTCGCGTAGACAACCCCGTTCGCATACGCCGGGAGGACGAACTTCCGGTCCGACACGGGCGTGTTCAGGACGGTGAATGTCCACCGCGTCGTCCCGTCGGCCGCATTCAGGGCCCAGACCTGGCCCATCGAGGCGTTGCCGCACCCGAGGAAGACACCGCCATCACCGACCGCTACGTCGGAGATGGTGAACTTCCCGGTGTTCTTCCCGAGGAACGGGTTGAACCAGAGCTGGCGTCCATTGGTGGCCGTCTTCGCCCCCGCCCCGGAATGGGTATTGTTGGCGACCTTGAGGTACAGCACCCCGTCGACCCATGCCGGACCCCCGGTGTACCAGAAGTCGGGGGCGGCCCAGAACCGGTTCCTGAGGTGGACGCCTCCGCCCGTCCCGGCATCGACCTGGAAGTAATCTCCCCCGCAACTGAGGTAGAGGGTTCCTGCGTGGACGGCGATGTGGGTCAGCCCGCTCATCCGAACCGTCCAGCCGGTCCACTCCTGGGTCTCTTTCACCCAGAGGACCTCACCCGAGGTCGAGAGGGCCGCGACGATGTTGCCGTAATCGCCGCCGTCGGAGACGAAGACACGGTTCCCCGAGACGGTCGGCGGGTTAGGGACATTCTTCGGTACCAGGCCCGAATCTATCGGGAAGGGGAACTGGCTCCACTTCACCGCCCCTGTCGCTGCATCGAGACCGTAGACGCCGTCTCCCGAGACGATCACGTACCCGTCTGCGACGGCCGGCGAGCCCCAGAGCTTCGTGGTATTCAATTTCGGCGAGACCCACTTGCGCGTCCCGTTCAATGCGTAGACCGCGTACACCTTCATCTCGCTGCTCCCGAAGTAGACGACGCCGTCGACGATGGACGGCTGGTGGATGACCTGTGAGCCCTGCGCATCGGTCCGCGCCGTCCACTTCAGGACGGCGCTGGGTCGCGACCCACCGTCATCGTAGACACCCGTATGTTCGGCATCCGACCGGTACATGGACCCCGAAGCCAGGACAGGCGCGATCAATCCCGCAGCGAGGAGGAGTACGACGATGACTGGCACTGAGGGCGAGGGGACGAGTCTTCGATTCGTCGTGGCTCGTTTCATTACACTCCTCGTATCATGACGACTATTATTGCTATCGATTTATGTCTGCACGACCTCTATAGACACAGTCGTGCCCACACCCACGCTCAATGCACCCTGTACGATCGGACCTCGGCCCCTTCATCTCATCCGACGAGGTCGCGCCGTTGCCCGGTCTCGAGGAACGAGCCGGCGACGTCCTCCTCGAACTCCAGGCTGCGGCTCCACGGGACGGCGAAGGTGAGGACGCCCGCGCCGAGGAGCTTCTTCGTCGCAACCCGCCCCCAGGGGTCTGTCATCCCGATCACCGCCCGATGGTGCTCCCGCGCCGGATCGATGAGGGGCGGTGCAGGTGATCACCTCCAACCCAATCTCCGAATTCCATATCCGGTCCTACAGAAACCGTCCGGTCCGACATGTCATGTCGCTTCTGTTCGAGGGGTACCGGACAGGGTATGGGGCCGCACCCGTCCTGGCGATCGGAAGCACCGACCCCAGAGCCTCTGCGGATGTCGCTCGGGAGCAGGCATTCGGGCGACTGCCCCAGGTCTGTTCGCTACCCGATCAGCTCCCGCCACTGCGCCGTCTCGAGGAATGAGCCGGCGATGTCCTCCTCGAACTCCAGGTAGCGGCTCCACGGGACGGCGAAGGTGAGGACGTCCGCGCCGAGGAGCTTCTTCGTTGCGACACGTGCCGAGGGGTCCGTCATCCCGATCACCGCCCGCGGGTAATCCCGCGTCGCCTCCGCGAGGGGCCAGAGGAAGAACTGCATGCACCCGGCGCCGGGCGGGACGATCACCCCGTCAGTCGCGGGGCGGCGGTAGTGGGCGAGGGTGACCAGGCCCGAGATCCCGGCACCGTCCGCGACGAAGACGACCGCTGCCGGCTCCTCGCCGTCCGGGACGGCAGAGAGCGGCATCAACACCACCCAGTCGGGAGCGGAGGGCATCATCGGCAGCCCGTCGAGAAAGACCCGTGCCGCCGCCGGGTCACGCCAGTACCGCTCCCCGTGGAGCAGGAACCCGCGCGCCGGGGAGTCGGGCATCGCCTGTGCCTCCTCAACGAGCCGCTCAGGCGCTCCCGTCCCCTCGACTCCGCAGCTCAGGAAGTAGGAGTGCCGCTCCGGGTCCTCGAACCCCTCCTCGAACCCGAGCCCGACAACACCGCCGGGACACCCAGCCGTCTCGCGAGAGACCGCCGCCGTCCTGCCGAGGGCTGCCTGGGCGAGGAGCCACATCACGCACCCGCGTCGCCCGGAGGCGAACCCGACGGCGCCTTCTGGCCGCTCGTTCCGGAGGAGGACGGCGACCGGCTCGAACCGGAGGCCAAGCGCCTCCTGCAACCGACTCTGCATGGTCGACTGTCGGCGGGGGGCCATACATACCTGCCGGATCCGCGCCACAGGTTTTATCCGGCAGGCAGCGGGAGTACGTGTGGTGATCGTGCGATGACCTGCAGGGCCTCCATCAGGCGCCCCATGTGGCTGCTCCTGGCCGCGTTCATCCTTATCGTCATCTCAGTCGGCGCTGTGGACGCCACGACCAGGATCGTCCCGCTCGGGGACTCGCTGACGAAGGGGATGCTCGACACGGACGACGGCGGGATGCACCCGACCTATAGGTACTGGCTCTGGAACAAACTCCGCTCGAATGGCTACGACGTCGACTTCGTCGGCTCCTGGAACGTGCCGAACTTCCCCGTCAGCTTCGACAAGGACAACGAGGGGCACGGGGGGTACCGGATCGCCGGGATCGTCGACGGTGTCGGTACGGGCGGCAAACTCTCGACCTGGTTGTCGGGGTACTATCCCGACATGGCACTCGTGCTGATCGGGACGAACGACGTGCTCGCCAACACGCCGATGTCGGACCGATTCGCGGCCTACGACCGGCTGATCTCCACACTTCGCGCCAGGAATCCGAAGATCACGCTGGTCCTCGCGAAGCTCCCTCCCACCGGGGACAGTTACCGCAACACGAACTCGGGCCTGATCGAGTTCAACAACCGTCTCCCATCCTGGGCGTCCTCCCGTTCGACCTCGAGCTCGCGCATCGTCGTGGTCGACCTCTACTCGGGCTTCGACGGCCGGTCGGACAACCAGGGGCCCCGCTACATCCACCCGGACGAGTCGGGGGAGAAGAAGATCGCGGACCGGTTCTACGCCGCCATGACTCCCTATCTCTCGAAGGGCACCCCGGTAACGACGTTGCCCACCCCGACGCAGAACCCGTACGCCATCACGGGCCCGCGAGTGATCAACAGTCCCGGCTCGTATTACCTCGCCGGCGACCTCCTGAACCGGGATGAGCCGGTCTGTATCGAGGTGACATCGCCGGGCGTCACGATCGATGGGCGCGGTTATCGCCTCGGCGGGAACGGCCGATCGAAGGAATCAGCCGGGATCTTCATCTACGGCATTCCGGACGTGACCGTGAAAAATATGAAGATCTCGGGCTGGGGCTACGGGGTCTATTACTACGACAAGGGGGTCGGGATCGGCCGGATCGAGGGTTGCACCATCGAGAACAACCTCTTTGCCGGGATCGTCCTCTACAATGGCGTGACCGGGGTGAGCATCGTCGGAAACAGGATCCAGGGCCACTCCACCCGGGGGATCTGGATCTCGAATGCGCACGGCAACGTGGCCTATAACAACCGGTTCATGAACCAGGGGGAGAACGTGGAGGTCGTCTATGAATCGACGGGCAACTCGTTCTCAGTCTCGCGGCGCTCCGGTCCGAACATCATCGGCGGTCCGTACGTCGGCGGCAACTACTGGGCGAAGCCCTCGGGGAACGGGTTCTCCGAGACCCACGGCGACGGGGACGGCGACGGGTTCTGCGACGAGGCCTTCACCTTCGCCGGTCAGACCGACGCCCTCCCGCTCGCCTCGCCGTACGCGCCGACTCCGTCGAAGACGGCCACACCGAGCCCGACGCCGACGGCGACCCCCGGACCGTTCGCGACCCTCGTGGTCCCGGGCCTTGTCGAGGCGGAGGACTACGACAACGGCGGCGAGGGTGTGGCCTACCACGATACGGTCGCCGGCAACCAGGGTGGGGCGTATCGGGCCGACGACGTCGACATCGAGTCGATCGCCAGTGGGTACGCGCTCGCCTACATCCGTGACGCGGAGTGGACCCGGTATACCGTGACCGTGCAGGAGACGGGAGACTACCTGGTCGGGCTCCGGGCCGCTGCCTGGAACGGTCTCCGGACGGTCCACATCCTCGTCGGCACCACCGAGGTCGGGAGTATCACGGTGCCAGTGACCGGGTCGATGACCTCGTTTGAGACCTTCACGACGACGGTCCGCCTGTCGGCCGGAACTCAGGAACTCCGCCTCGCCTTCACGGGGGACGGCATGAACCTGGACCGGATTGAGACCACCCTGGTCCCCCCGACGGCGACCATGACGCCGACCGTGACCACGACGGCGACTCCGAACGGGTCGGTAGTGCAGGTGCCGGGAGGGGTCGGTGTGCCGACGAAGACCGGCAGCGACGGGCTCTACGACGATGTGAATGGAAATGAGAGAAAGGACTTCGCGGACGTCGTGCTCTTCTTCAACCAGATGGACTGGATCGCCGCGAACGAACCGGTGGAAGCGTTCGATTTCAATAGAAACGGCCGGATCGACTTCGCCGACGTGGTGACTCTCTTCAACACCCTGTAGGGTGGGGGGATGCCTCCCCCCTAATTAATGGGACACGACCCAGGCGTAGGCCTCGAGCGCCGCCTTCGCCCCCTCGCCGGCGGCGATGATGATCTGGTCGGAGTGGATGCTCGAGACGTCTCCGGCGGCAAAGAGCCCAGGGACGCTCGTCTGGCAGTTCTCGTCCACGACAACCTCGCTCTTCTCGTTCAGCGTGACGAGGTCGCCGAGGAAGTCCGTGTTCGGTATCCAGCCGATATCGAGGAAGACGCCGTCCACGTCGAGCCTGACCTCCCTGCTGGTGTTCCGCTCACGGACCGTGAGCCCCGAGAGGAAGGCGTCCCCGTGGAGCGCGAGTACCTCCCATTCCCTGTGGACGGTGACGTTTGGTTTCGCGACGAGGCGGTCGACGTCGGCCCTGTCGGCCCTGAAATCCGACCGGACGATGATGTCGACGTGCGACGCGATGCCGGCGAGTTCGTTCGCCATCTGGACGGCCGAGTTGCCACCGCCGACGATGGCGACGCGTTTGTCGCGGAAGAGGGGGCCGTCGCAGGTGGCGCAGACGGAGAGCCCGCGCCCGAGAAACCGCCGTTCGTCGGGGATGCCGAGCGTCTTCGGGTGCCTGCCCGAGGCGACGATCAGGGCGGTCCCCTTGTAGGCCGTGCCGCCCTCGGTGGTGACCCGGAAGCGACCGTCCTCGCGGGTAACACCGGTCACCCGGTCGAGGATCAGCCGGATGTTCTGCTCCCTCACCTGCTCCTCGAACCGGTGCATCAGCTCCTCGCCCTTGATCATCCGGAAGCCCATGTAGTTCTCGATCGCCCAGGATTCGAGGGCCTGGCCCCCGATTGTTGTCGAGACGAGCAGGGTCTTCAGGCCCTTTCTCGAGCAGTAGACACCGGCAGTCAGCCCTGCAGGCCCGGCACCGACGATAAGGACATCCAGATCGGTCTCCGACCGGTCCTCGCCGAAGAGCTCCCCCAGCCGCTTTGCATCGTAGCCGACGAGCACCTCGTCGTCGATCGTGGTGACGGGGACGCCGTACTGCCCGGAGCGCTCGATCATATCGCGCGCGGCCTGGCGGTCGGTCCCGACGTTGACCGCTCGGTACGGGACCTTCCGCTGGTCGAGGAAGGCCTTGACCATGCGGCAGTACGGACAGTTCTCGGTGTAGTAGACGACGACGTTCGGCATGAGGAGCAGGTTCTGCACTCCTGTATAAAAAAGTGCGGCTAGGCCTGTCCATCGATCGTTGCGTCGACGAAGGTGACGAGCTGGGTGAGGAGCATGGGGTCGAGCCCCTGCTCCACAGCGAGAAAGATGCCCGAGTGGTCGAGGAGGCGGAGCCGGTTCGCGACGAAGTGGATGAACTTTGAGAGGCTCGTGGACGAGAGGTAGATCAGCATGGTCGATACAGAGTCGATCAGGATGCAGGTGGGCTCATGAGGATGGGCCCTCAGGACTTCGGTGACCCCGATCCCGATCGCGGTCAGGTCCGTCGGGGCCTCGACATATCGGCACCGGGCATCGGCAGGGGGCATCGAACCGAGTGCGTACGGGGTGATCGCGTCGATGAAGGCGATCCGTTCGAGGTCGAGGCCTGCCGACTCGTAGAGCCGGGAGAGCACCCTATAGGGGTAGTTGGTGGTGATGACGCAGACCCGGTACCCGGCGTCGAGGAGCTCGCCGGTGAGGGCCAGGTTCTGCTCGCGGAGGCGGTCCGGGGGCGATAGGACCAGGAACAGCTGTTTCGTGCCGAGGTCTGCCTCGCTGATCAGCCGGTTCACGAACTCACTCCATCAGGAAGCGCCGGTATTCTTCGGGGATCCCCTCGAGGTCGCCCGCGACACTGTTCTTGAGCGCGTTAAGCGTCGTCACGAGCCCGCGGGCTCCCGCCGCCTCGCAGCGGAGGGCGAGCGCGACCTCTTCCGGCGTGAGGCGCCCGCTCTCAAGGTCGTCCGCGAGGGTTACGAGTGTCTCGGCGATCACCCCGGTGGGCCGGGCGAGACGGAGCACGGCGTCGGTGAGGAAGCCAGTGAGCATCGCCTCGGTCTCGCGAAGGCGGGTGACGTCGAGCAGGGTGTGAACAGCCCCGCCTGTCTCCAGGGGGTCGACGAAGGCGACGAACCATCGATCGCCCCTGCGGACCACCTCCCGCTCGTGCTGCCCCGTCTTCCTGGCGCGCCGGAAGGGGCAGCCGTCGATGAAGTCGGTACGGTCATGGCAGACCTTGAAACAGGGGCGGCCGATCAGCGAGGCGGCCTCCTCTCCGAACAGCTCGCCAGTCGCCCGGTTGGCCACCTCGATCCTGCCGTCGGGTCCGATGACGAAGACCGGGTGGTCTATCGCCTCGAAGGCCTGCTCGTAGACCGTCACATCACCCCGATCTCCTGCAGCGGACTTCATGCACAGTCGTGGAACGCCGTATGGGATATTGGTGTGGTTCCCGTCACTGCTCTCGCCGCTCAGTTCATCTGGTTTGCCAGCTCCCGCTCTGGCATGGTCCGCACCCTGGTCCTCCATGACCATGAGGGCTCAGCTGCCGCCGCGCTCCTGGCCCTCGTTCTCGGGCCGGCGATGACTGCTCCCCTCATGTCGACCTCCGTGGACTGGAAGGACGCGGTCGCCTGCGTCCTGGTCCTCGCCCCCGCGGGCCTCACTCCCGCCGGCATCGACCGTCTCGCCCGGCTGGTCCCCATCCACCTGCCGGTCGCCCTCTGGCTCCTCCCGGCGCCCGGCGCGGAGGAGCGGTTCCGGGCCGCCGCCGAGGCCTTCGGGGACCGCCTCGCCCTGGCAGCTGTCGTTCCGGCGGAGAAAGAACGGCTCGTCGCGGCGGGCGTCGCCCTTCGGCGCCGGATCCTCCGCGGGGCCTCGGAGATGCCGCGAGATGAGCTTCGAGCGATGGTCTTCGATGGGCTCGGCGCCCGGAACACCTGCACGCTCTGCACGGGCCACGGAGACGAGGTGCGGGCGACGCCGATCGAGTACCTGCTCCTGGACGACCGGCTCTACCTGCTCACCGAGGGGGGTGAGAAGTTCGCCAATCTCCTCTTCAATCCCCGTGTCTCGGTCGGTGTCTACGACCCGTACACCTCGATGGGCGCGCTCTTCGGCCTCCAGCTGACCGGAAGGGCGACCCGCGTGACGCCCTCCTCTCCGGAGTTCAACAGGGTGCTCCTGGCCCGCGGACTCTCGGTGTCCCACCTCTCCGACCTGCCGGTCCTCGTGCACCTGGTCCGCGTCGACCTTGAGGAGGCCGAGCTGGTCTCGTCGGAGGCGAAGAGGCGGGGTTACCGGGCCCGGCAGCGCCTCCGCCTCTAGGAGAAGTCGAAGGCCTCGACCGCGAGGGTCTGGAGGTCGAGTGAGACGGCGCGGGCCGGGGTCGGGTTGATGTTCATCTGTTTCTGGAAGGCGGTCTGCGACTGCCAGGTGCCGGCGTTGATCCCGATCACCCCCCGGTACTGGCAGAAACCCATGATGTGGACGTGACCCGTGTGGAGCACCTCGGGGACGGGATCGATCAGGAGCCGGTCGGTCCGGGCGGCCGCGATGGGGGTCCGCCGCCCGTAGCTCGGGGCGAGATGTCGGCGTTTGAGCATCTCCTCCATCAGCTCGCCTGGCCGGCTGTAGGTGGTTCCCGGCAGGAGGGGGATCAGGTCGTCGATCGATCGGCCGTGGTACATCAGCACCCGGACTCCCTGGAGCGAGACCAGGCACGGGTTCTCGACGATCGTGCAGTTCGTTGGAAGGTGGGCGGCGAACCGTTCGGGCAGGGCCGGCTGAGGCTCGGCCCCGCGGACCACGTCGTGGTTGCCGGGAGCAACCACGATCCGGAGCCGGGAGGGGAGGTCGCGCAGCATCCGGCCGAACTCGGCGTACTGCTCGTCGATGTTCGATATCGTCAACTCCTTCTCCTGGCCGGGGTAGATCCCGATCCCGTCGACCAGGTCGCCGGCGATCAGGAGGTAGCCGATCTCGTCGTTCTCGCCGAGCCAGTCGGCGAACCGGTCCCAGGCCTCGGGCAGGAAGGTGTCGGAACCGACGTGGACGTCGGAGATCAGGACCGCGCGCCCCGCCTCCTTCGAGAGGAACGGGGCGTTACCGACGGGGACGTCGGGACGGAGGACCTGCTCGCCGTAGAAGAGAGAGCCGTCGTCGGCGAGCTTGCCCCGGACGCCGACCACCTCGTCGGGGACGAGCCGCTCCGCCTGGTCGAAGTCGGGCCGGTTCTTGTTGAAGAGGACCTGGATCACGCCCGTTGGGTCCTCGAGCTGGACGAGCCGGTGGCCCTTGCTCGTGGTCCTCCCATCGACCACCATCCCGATGATCGTGCACTCCTGCTGCCGGTACCGGCTCGTCCGGACGAGGGCCTCTATCGGCATGGAGTGGACGCGGGAGCGGACGAGCCCGCCGAGGCGGGTGTATCGGTCACGGAAGTAGTGGACATAGTCCTGGATGGAGGAGATCACATCACTCGAACCCGGTGCGCCGACGATCACTTCGAGGTGCGGATCGGCGAGGAACCGGACACCGTCCCGTTCTGGGCGGATCGATGGGATCATCGCGCTCGAGATGACCACCGCGTCTTCGGGGGCCTCCCGGAGGATCCGGTCGACGAGCCCGGGGTCGCTCTGTTCCCGTATCCAGGCGACGACCTCGGGGTGGACCTGCCGCTTCGCTGCGAGGAACCGCTGGACGATCTCGGCGGACTCGAGCATGGGATCTCTATTGGCCCCGGCGGGAGATAGGTTATCCGCTACTTATAAGAGCGGTGCCATGGAACGCTTCAGGGTCTTATGGGGGCATCCAAGGCAGACTCGTCCCTGATCGACCGGCTGCGCCACTCGGACGACCGGTGGGCCTCGCTCGCTCGAGACCTGATCTGGGTGGTGGGCGTGGTCGGCCTGATCGCACTGACACTCTTCCTCGTCTCGGGCACCTGGCCCGCGGTGGTCACGATCGAGTCCGAGAGCATGGTCCCGAACATGAACGTCGGCGACCTCGTCTTCGTCGCCGCGCCGGACCGGTTCGGGGAACTGGTGACCTCGGCGACGGGTGCCGTCACTGGCGAAGGGCGCTTCAACAGCCACCCGAATAGTGCGGGCGCGGCGGTCTACGGGGACGTGATCATCTACCGACCGAACGGCAACACACAGGTGCACCCGATCATCCACCGTGCGATCGACTCCGTGAACGACTCCGTTGCGGCCGCCGAGTTCGGGGCGGCGCACGGGGGGTACGTCACGAAGGGCGACCACAACTCGATCCGCGATCAGGACGGGGGGTACGTCGGGCTCGGACGGCTCGAGCCGGTGAAGCCCGAGTGGGTGATCGGCAAGGCGGTCTTCGTCGTGCCGATCGTCGGGTACCTGCCGCTCCACCTCCCCGTGGTGGCCGTCGTCGTGATCGGCCTGATGATCCTCTACGAACTCTGGCTGACGCGCCGCGAGAAGGCGCAGGCGCCACCTGCCCGCGGGAAGGGCCGGAGGAAGTGACCGGATCATGGACCGTGCCACGCTCCTCGACGACACCCTCGCGGGCCACCGCCTGACCGAGGAGGAGGGCCGTTTCCTGATGACCGCGACGTCCGGACGAGACGTGTTTGCAATTGCGGCGGCGGCTGACGAGTGTCGCCGAAAGCGGGTCGGGGACCGCGTCACGTTCGTCCGGAACCAGAACCTCCATGTCACCAACGTCTGCAAGAACACGTGCGGTTTCTGCGGCTTCGGCCGGCCGCTGGGGGCACCCGGCACCTACTGCTTCGGGCGGGAGGAGGTCCGGCGTAAGGCGGCCCTCGCCCGGGATCGCCGGGTCACGGAGGTCTGCCCGCTCTCGGGGGTCCACCCCGACTTCACGGTCGACTCCTACGTCGACCTCATCACCTGGATACTGGAGGGCGCCCCGGGGGTGGACGTCCACTTCTGTTCGCCCGAGGAGGTCTCGTACGTCGCGAAAAAGGCCGGTATCTCGACGGCGGAGGTGCTTGAACGGCTTCGTTCGGCGGGCCTGGGGACGCTGCAGGGGACAGCCGCCGAGATTCTGGACGACGAAGTACGGCAGGTGATCTGCCCGAAAAAGTGCGATACGGCGACCTGGCTCCGCGTCATCCGGGAAGCCCACGCGATGGGGATTCGGTCCACCGCGACGATCATGTACGGTGCCGGCGAGACGGTCGCCCACCGCGTCCGACACCTCGCACTCCTTCGCGAAGTCCAGGACGAGCACGGGGGGTTCACCGAGCTGGTGCCGCTCTCCTACATACATCAGAACACGGCGCTCTTCCGGGCGGGGCGCGCACCCCCCGGCGCGACCGGACGTGAGGACCTGTTGCTGGTCGCGGTCGCCCGGCTCTTTCTCGACAACATCGACCACGTCCAGGTCTCGTGGGGCAAGGTCGGCCCGAAGATGGCCTCACTCCTCCTTCTCGCCGGGGGCGACGACCTCGGCGGTACGATGTACGAGGACGAGGTCACGGTCGATGCGGGGGCGGAGGAGGCTTCGTACATGGACCCGGGGGCGATGGCCCGGCTTGCCGCCGACCTGGGCCGGACGCTCTGGCAGCGGTCGACCACCTACGAGCTCCTCCGCGAGGCTCCGCTCTCCTAAATGATCCGAGCGAGCGCTGCGCGGCCGGTCATCCCGACCGTGACGCCGAGGATTCGAGCCGCCTCGTTCGCCTCGGTCACCTCGCCGTCGAGCAGGTCGTCAACGGTCCGGACCGACGGGCCGGTCGTCGGACGGACCCGGGCTGCGGGGTAGCCGAACCGCTGGAGGGCCCCGGGATCGATCGCTCCGCACCCGAGCAGTCCCCGCTCGCTCGCCACGAAGACCAGGTTCACCGGTCCCGCCGGCACCACGAAGGCCCGTGCTGGTCTCCCTTCGAAGAGAATCTCTTCTCCTATCATGCGATTGTGTGGGGCTTCGGACCTGATGGATTATACGCCGGGAGGGACCATGCTGTGTGACAACACATGACACGGCAACCAGGGTCCGCAGCGATCGCTTCCCTGCTCGAGGACTGCGCCGGGGGGTACCGGCTCTCCGAGCCCGAGGCGGCGTTCCTGCTCCGGGCGAAGGGGCGGGATGTGCTCGCAGTCGCAGCGGCAGCAGACCAGGCACGCGAGGAACGGGTGGGCGAGACCGTCACCTGGGTCCGGAACCAGAATATCAACGTCACGAACGTCTGCATCAACCAGTGCGGTTTCTGCGGTTTCTCGCGGCGTGCGGGGGACCCGGATGCCTTCCGTCTCTCCCTCGACAGCATCGTTCATAAGGCCCGCGAGGCTTCGGCACGACGGGTGACCGAGATCTGCACGGTCTCAGGTCTCGCCCCCGACTTCGACGGCGACACCTACTGCGCGATCCTCCGGGCCTGTCGCGAGGGTGCGCCCGGGGTGCACCTGCACGCCTCGAACCCGATGGAGGTGGCGTACGGGGCCATGAAGAGCGGTCGAACGACGAGAGAGCAGCTGTCGTTGATGCGGGATGCGGGCCTCGGCTCCCTCTGCGGGACGGCGGCGGAGGTCCTGGTCGATGAGGTGCGGGCGCGGATCTGCCCGGGCAAGTGCTCGTCGGCAGAATGGGCCCGGATCATCGTCGAGGCGCACAGGATGGGAATCCCGAGCACGGCGACGATCATGTACGGCTCGGGGGAGTCGGTCGAGGAACGAGCCCGCCACCTGGCGATCCTCCGGGAGATCCAGGACGAAACGGGGGGGTTCACCGAGTTCGTGCCGCTCTCGTTCATCCATCACCAGACGCCGCTCTACCGGGCGGGGCAGGCTCCGGCAGGCGCGACGGGACGTGAGGACCTGCTGATGATCGCGGTCGCCCGGCTCTTTCTCGACAACATCGACCATATCCAGGCCTCCTGGGTTAAACTCGGGGTGAAGCTGGCAGGGCTTGCGCTCGTCGCCGGCGCAGACGACCTGGGCGGGACCATGTTCGAGGAGCGGATCTCAGCCGGCGCAGGGGCGACGGGGACCGATTACCTGGCCCCGGAGGAGATGGCCCGGATCGCCTCGGACATGGGCCGCCCGTTCTCCCAGCGGACCACGCTCTACGAGCCCGTGCCGCCGGGTTGACCGGGCATCAGCCCCACAACCCCGCGCCTCAACCCCTCCGCTCCCCGAGGAAAGCGGCACACCGCCGCCCGATGGACCGTGCAGACTCCATCGCGGCGCTATCACCGTCGATATCGCCGGCGCGGAAGCCGTTTCCGACGACCGAGCCGAGCGAGACGAACTCGTGGGTCGAGAGGAAGCCTTCGATCGTCTGGACCGCCCGCTCACCCCCGGTGTTCGCCTGGACGGCAACGGCAACACCGCCGTGGCCGGCAAGCCGACGCCGATGGTAGAGGGAGTAGGTCCGGTCGATGAAGTTCTTGGTCTGGCCGTTCACATCGAAGTAATAGGTCGGCGCACCGAGCACCACCACCTGCGCCTCGAGCATCTTCTCCGCGACGCCGTCCCAGTCGTCCTGGATGTGACAGAAGTGCTCCTTCTGACAGATCTCGCACCCTGTGCACGGCCCGATCTGCATCCCGGCGAGCGAGACGAACTCGGTCTCTATACCGGCCTTCCCAACCTCGTCGAGCACCGCCCGGACGAGCCGGGCAGTATTGCCGTCTTCGCGCATGGACCCGGAGATTCCCAGCACCTGCATGAAGGGCTGATGATCCCTCCTGGCTATTAAAGGATCGCGCCTGTTCGTCGGCCTGGCTAGCGCCAGGTACCCCGGGGCCAGCGGAGCTCGAACCGCACCCCTTGACCGGGCCGACCGTTCTCGGTGATCGTAGCCCCGGTGGTCCCCAGGATCTGGGGGACCAGGTAGAGCCCGAGACCGGTGTTCTTGCCATATCCCTTCTCGAAGATCCGCTCCTTCTCGGCGTCCTCTATCCCCACCCCGTCGTCGTTGTAAGCGACCACGAGGGTGTCGCCGTCGACCTGAGCCTCGATCTGGATCCGGGTGACGCGCTCGCCGTAGCGGACCGTGTTGTCCATCAGGTTCGAGAAGACCTTGCGGAGCAGGGGATCTGCCAGCACCTCGTGCTCTCCGCCTCCGATCTCGAGTTGGATCCCCTCCAGTTCGACCTCACCGAGCGCGTGGCGGACGACCAAGGCAAGCTGTTGCCACTCAGCCTCCCGAGCCCCAACCCGCTCGTAGTCCGCCGCGAAATCAAGGATCCGCTCCATCATCGAGACATTCCGGAGCGCCAGCTCACGGTGGTGAGTGGCGACCTCGGGGTCGGTCTCCCGCTCCGCGAGGCGGAGGTAGCCCTGGACCACCATCATCCGGTTGCGAAGGTCGTGGCGGGTAAGGTTCGTGAGGAGAGCAATCCGGGCGTGGGCCTCCCGGAGGGCCTGCTCGTTCCTGACACGGTCGGTGATCTCGGTCATCATGTGGATCACCTTCGTTACCGTTCCCCGGTCGTCGTAGATCGGGTTGCAGGTGACCAGGAAGGTGCCGTTGAGGGCCTCGACCACCATCTCGACCGAACCTCCGGCGTCCCCTAACTCGAATAGTCGGCGGTAGGGGCAGCCATCAGGCGCTGCAGTTGAGTGGTGAAAGACCTCGTAGCACCGGCGGCCCCGGAGTGACGCCTGGTCGAGGCCGATCGCGCGGAGGGCCGCCCGGTTCGCTGACAGGATCTCCTGGTCGTGCCCCAGAATCAATACCGGGTGGCCGATCGCCTGGAAGACGCCCTCCCACTCGCGAGAGATGCGACGGAGCTCCCGTTCCAGGACCAGGTGACGGGTGATCTCGACGAACTGGACGGCGACCTCTCCGGGGCCGAACCGGAAAGCGGAGACCTCGAACGCCCGCTCAACGCCATTCTCCCGGTAGGGGACGTCCTGCTGGACGAATGGGGTCCCGGTGCGGGCAACCTCCCTGTACCGCTCGGGGATCTCGGTTTCAGCGAGCCCGGGGAAGGCCTCCTCGATCGACAGCCCGACGAGTGCCGCGTGGCTCCGGTCCAGTACCCGGTCTGCCGCCGGGTTTCCGCCCTGGAAGACGAGCCGTCCGTCCGGCTCGAGGTGGTAGAGGTGGACCCCCGTCGGCGTGGACTCGAAGAGCGCCCGCACCCGCTCTTCCGATGTGCGGAGGTCCGCCTCGCTCGCTCTCAATTCATCGAAGCTCTGTCGAAGCTCCTCCTCGGTCGCGGTGAGCTGCTCATAAGCGACACGGAGCTCGTCCTCTGAACGCCGCCGCTCGGTGATGTCGCGCAGGACAACCTGGACCCCCCGGAACTGGCCGTCCCGAACGATGGGCACCCCGGTCCCCTCCAGGACGATCGGCTCGCCGTCCCGCCGACGGCTCTGGATCGTGATCGGTGGGCTGTGCCGACCCGCCTGAATGTCCGCCTCTGAGGCCCGGATCGCGGCGAGGGCTCGCACGTCGATCATGCCGGGGTCGAGTGGCCGACCCACGATCTCAGCGGGGGGGAACCCGGTGACCCGCTCCATCGAGGGCGAGACGTAGACCGGGATACCGCGCTCGTCGATGAGGAGGACGATCTCCGAGATCCGCTCGGCCATCTCCCGGTGTCGCGCCTCGCTCTCGCGGAGGGCAACCTCTGCACGCCGGCGCCTGACCGCCTGTCGGCACTTGTGGAGGAGCTCGGCAAACTGCGCCTCGGGATCGCCCCCCTTCTGGATGTAGAAGTCGGCGCCGCTATCGATCGCCTCGATCACGATCTCCTCGCGCCCCCGTCCGGTGAAGAGGATGAACGGAATCTCTCCGAAGTCGCGGCGGCATGTCTTGAGGAGCTCTATCCCGTTCATGCCGGGCATCTGGTAGTCCGAGACGACGACGTCTGCAGGCTGCGTGGCGAGCTCCCTCAGTGCTTCGGGACCTGAACCTGCGGTCCTGACCTGGAAACCGGTCTCCTGTCCGAGATAGAGACGGAAGATCTCCAGGAGGGCTGGCTCGTCATCTACGTACAGGACGCTGATCGACGTCAGAGTGAAGGCCTCTTATGTAGTCCTTCGCCCCACTGACAATAGCCTTTTCGAAATGGTTCGATTCTGCCCATTCTTCGCACGACGGGAACGAGGCCCAGCTGGGTAAAGGCGCTGGTGACCTCCTGAACCGGAGAAAAAGGGCGGAAGAAGAGGTGCGATCTGCACCGGCAGTCGCTCGAACCAAACCCGGGCACGGCGTCGCCGCCGATCGCCTGCGCCAGGGCGCATTCACACCGTTCGGATCCGCGCCCCGTCACTGCGGCGAGCACGTCGAAACCGGGGTCGAGGAGGAGCCGGTCGACATGCCAGCGCGGTGGACGGTCCCGTTCGCGGGCTAGCCGGAGGTGCCGCTCGACGCGGGCAAGACCCCCCGGGCCGAGCGCCGAGCCGATGTAGAGGTGATACCCGGCCCGGAACGAGACATCTCCGAGCCCACCCACCTCCAGGGTGCGAACGCGGTTCCGGAAGACCAGGCAGTACGTGCCGGGATCCATCTCTAGAGGCGCCGGATCAGCTCCCGGGCTGCCCGGATCTGCCGGTCCCCTCCCTCCTCGGCGGGGAAGCCGTGCCCCGGGTAGATCCCGTGCACTTCGAGGGCGGCGAGGCGGTCGAGTGAACGGGCGAGAGCCTCGAGAGAACCGCCGGGGAAGTCGTACCGGCCAAAACAGCCGTCCGAGAAGACGGTGTCGCCCGAGATGAGATCGCCCGTCGCCTCGTCGTGGAGACAGCAGGACCCGGGGGTGTGGCCCGGGGTGTGCACCACCCGGAGCCCCTCCACCAGGTCCCCGTCGCGAAGGAGGAGGTCGGGGAGGATGCCGGGCGGGCGGGCGCCGAAGTGAGACGAAAGAGAGTAGGACTCGTCGATAAGCGCCGGCGCATCCGCCTCGTGGATCGCGACTTGGGCGTTGCACATGTGGGCGATCTCCCGTACGTGGGCGGTGTGGTCGTGGTGGCCGTGGGAGAGGACGATCACCTCGATCTCGTCCCGGAAGGGCTCGACCGCCATCGGCAGGACGCCCGCGTCGACGAGGACGGAACCGGTGATATAGGCATTTGCGAACATCCCGCGCCCGTGAATCCATCGGATCGGCATACAACCATATAACGACCGCGGGCCATATCCTGTTTATGCACCGCCTGATCGAGGACTGCCTCGGGTCCGTGCCCGAGGTGGCCCACGCCATCGCCCGTGACGAGGGGCTCGTCCCCCGCCGCGTGGCCCGGGCGATTGCCCGCGGCCGGATCGTGGTCCCGGCCAACCCGCGGCGGGAGCACCGGCTCTGTGCGATCGGCGAGGGCTGCCGTGTCAAGGTGAACGTAAATATCGGGACCTCGGGCACGCGCTGCGACCCGGCGCTGGAACTCGAGAAGGCCCGGGCAGCGCTCGACGAGGGGGCGGACGCCCTGATGGACCTCTCGACCGGCGGGGACCTACCTGCGATCCGGCGGTCGATCCTGGAACTCGACGCCCCGGTGGGGACCGTGCCGATCTACGAGGCCGTCAGAAGGGCAGGGAACGCTGCAGACGTTGACGGAGACCTCATCTTCCGGGTGATCCGCGAGCACTGCCGTGAGGGGGTCGACTTCCTGACCCTGCACTGCGGCGTGAACGAGGACGCATACCGGGCACTGGTCGACGACCCGCGGGTGATGGGTGTGGTCTCCCGAGGGGGCGCGTTCCACACGGTGATGATGGCGGAGCGGGGTGAGGAGAACCCGCTCTATGCCGAGTTCGATTACCTCTGCGAGATCCTGCGCGAGTACGGCGTGGTCCTCTCGCTCGGTGACGGGATGCGGCCCGGGTGCTGGTCGGATGCCGAGCGGCTCGCGAAGGCGACCGAGTACCTGACCCTTGGACGGCTCGCGAAGCGGGCCCTCACTGCTGGAGTCGAGCGGATGATCGAGGGCCCGGGGCACATGCCCCTCGACCAGGTGGGGTACAACGTGCGGATGATCAAGGAGCTGACCGACGACGCACCGCTCTACCTGCTCGGTCCGCTGGTGACCGACCTCGCGCCGGGATACGACCACGTGGTCGGAGCGATCGGCGGGGCGGTTGCCTGCCAGCACGGGGCCGACTTCCTCTGCATGGTCTCGCCGGCCGAGCACCTGGCCCTGCCCGATCGTGAGGACATCGTGGAAGGAACCCGCGTAGCCCGCCTCGCAGCCCATGTCGGGACCCTCTCCCGCCTCCCCTCCGGGTCCGCCGCCCGTCAGGAGGCACGGATGGGCGACGCCCGCCGCCGGCTCGACTGGGAGGAGCAGTTCCGCCTCTCCCTCTTCCCAGCCCACGCACGGCGGATTCACGAGCGAGACGGGGTCCTGGAGACCTGCTCTATGTGCGGGGATCTCTGCGCCGTCCGCCTCGCGGGGGACCTGCTCCCGAAGCCGGAACCGCGCCCTTCCGAGTGAGGCACCGCCGCCGTACTTATCTTTTCCGGGGGACCACCCTTGTCTATGGTCTCCCGTCTCCTGCCCTGCCTCCTGCTTGCCCTGGCCGCCGTGCTCGCGGCCGGTTGTGCCTCGCTTCCCGGTTCGACCCCCGGGAACCCGGCTGTTCCGACGACGGGCGCACCGCTCGTCGACGCCGACCCCGCGACGGTGCTGGCCGCGATCGTCGGCGACGTGAACACGACGCTCGCCGAGATGGACGCGAATGTCGCGACGGCCGCCGCCGAGATGGGCCGTGCAGGCCTTTCGGGGCCGGACGCGAACGCTTCGCTCGAGCGGGTGGCTGCCTTCTCGCCGCACGTCGCGGACGCGATCTCGATCGATCCCACAGGGAGGGTTGTCGCGGCGATGCCCGTGGAGTACAGCCGCATTATTGGAACGAGCCTGGCGAACCAGACCCACGTCCAGGAGGTGTTGAAGGACCGGCGGCCGCTGGTCTCGCCGGTCTTCACTGCGACCGAAGGGTTCGACGCGGCCGTGCTGCAGCACCCCGTCAGCGGGGCCGACGGGTCGTTCATGGGGATCGTCTCGGTGGTCTTCGACCCGTCGATGCTGCTCGCCGACCGGATCGACCGGTCGGTCTCCGGGACGACGCTCACAGCGTGGGCGATGCAGACGGACGGGCGCGTCCTCTTCGACCCCGACCTCGATGAGATCGGGAAGAACGTGCTGACGGACCCCTCGTACGCGTCCCACACCGAGCTCCTGGCACTCGCCCGGCGGATGGCGACCGAGCCGTCGGGCTCCGGCACGTACTCCTTCAACGCGACGGGCGGCGGACCGGTGGTTACGAAGCAGGCGACCTGGGGGACGGCGGGCATCCACGAGACCGGCTGGCGGGTGGTCGTGGTCCGCGAGGGCTGACCTTTGGTCTTTCGCTCCCCTTCTCGACAGGGGCGTGGCGGTCCCATCCCTCCACGTTTTGTCATACACCGAATTTTCGTATCGAAACTATTATTAGATTCAAAGTGAACCTACCCTAATCGCGCGTGGAGTGACAGACTCTCTTTCGCGGCGGTGTTGCCGGGCGCCGAGCCACCCCTTCGCGCGGGGACAGCGAACCAATAGTTCCGCTCCGGAGCGGAGCGGCTGGAGGAAGGAGATGTCATCCACGACCAACCGAGAAGGGCGCCGAAGCGGGCCCCTGGGAACCGCAGCCATGCTATTCTGCCTGAGCCTCTTCGTGCTCGGCACACTGCCGGCGTTGGCCGGCGCTGGAGACGTGACTAGTGAACCTCGTACCACCCTCGGGATCGGGCTCGTGATCAGCCAGCCCGGGAGTTACACCCTCGACCACGATCTCGCGGGCGAGGCATACGGGGTGGCGATCGAGAGCTCCGACGTCCTGCTCGACGGGATGGGCCACGCGGTGACGGCCACGAACGGCACTGCTGTCTACCTCAGCGGTTCGTCTGAGGGCCCGATCTCGAATGTGACCGTCCGGAACCTCTCCGCTCACGGGAGCCGTACCGGGGTGTACATCGGGCGGGTGAACGGCACGGTGATCGAGGACGTCCTCGCCGAGCAGAACGGGCTCGGGCTCGGGTGCGGGTATGCCGCGATGGGCGGCGCCGAGCACGTGGTCGTCCGCGATTCGGTGATCCGGGAGAACGAGGGAGCCGGGATCAGCCTGTCCTACCCAAGCGACGGAGTGACGATCGAGGGCTGCACTGTGACACGGAACGGACGGGGGATCGAGAGTGACCTGTCCGGCCGACTGGAAGAGAACCTCCTGGTCGACTCGGAGATCGCGGAGAATGCCGCGTTCGGAGTCTCGGCGAAGGAGAGCGGTCTCGTCCTCCGGGGCTGCACGGTCCGGGAGAACGGTGGGAACGGGATCGAGCTCGAGCACGCGAGAGCGGAGATCTTCGGGAACCGGATCGAGACGAATGCCGGAATTGGCGTCTCCTCGTCCGATCGGGGCGCCTCCAACATCACATCGAACGTGATCGCCGGGAACGGCCAGGGGGTCAGCCTGGGCGGTGACTGGGCGAGCCGGCTCGTGAACAACCACCTGGATAACATCGATAACGGCTTTTTCGGGCCGGTCGAGGTCGGGATGCTGAATATCACGAAGTCACCGGGGCCGAACATCGTCGGGGGTCCGTTTATCGGCGGAAACTACTGGGCGCACCCGAACGGGACCGGTTTCTCCCAGACCCACCCCGACACCGACGGCGACGGGTTCTGCGACGAGCCCTACGTCGTCAATATTGAGGAAGGGGTGACCGACCACCTGCCGCTCGCGATGCCGGACACCACGCCGGGGCCGATCGGGGGGGATAAGGGCTACTTCCTTGTCTCCACGGTGCCGGCGGGTGCCCAGGTGTTTCTCGTGGATCTCTCGGGAACGCGGTACCCGGTGGGGAACACCTCGGCGGGCGCTCTCAACGTCACGGTCTACCTGACCGCAACACCGATCCGGGCGGTTGTCGCCACCCTCCCGGGGTATAAGGATGCAGTCTTCAACGTCACCCAGTACCCGCCGAGGGGCGGGACGATCCCGGTCAGCCTCGTGCTCGAGAAGGCAGGGGGTGGAACAGTGCCCTATCGGACGCACGAGGTGCCGTGCCGGGTCGAGGCGGAGGACTACGACCTGGGCGGTGAGGGCGTCGCGTATCACGACACCACGCCGGGTAACGCCGGCGGGGCGTATCGATCGGACGACGTGGATATCGAGCGGACGGCGGGGCTTGCGACGCCGAACATCGGCTGGATCCGGAACGGTGAGCACCTCTGTTATACCGTGAACGTCTCCCGCCCCGGGGACTACCTGGTCTCGCTTCGCGTCGCGAGCCCGAACAGCGCCCAGTTCGTGGAGGTCGACGTCGACGGGGCCCGCTCGATTGCGTACCGGGTCCCGAACACCGGGTCGTTCGGCCGGTACGTAACCGTCACCCTGGGCTCAACGTTCGACTTCCCTCCCTGGTCCACGCCCGGGGTGACGGTCACGCAGACCCCGATGCCGACGGCGACGGGGATAGAGAGCCAGCTGATCCCGTTCTACCTCTCTGCGGGCACCCATGTGGTGACGCTCCAGTTCAAGAGTGACGGTCAGAACATCGACTGGCTCGAGCTGACGCGTGCCGGCACGACGCCGACGCCAGGCGTGCCCTATCCCGCACCCCACTCTGTGCCCGGGCGTGTCGAGTCCGAGGACTACGATACCGGCGGGTTCGCCGACGCCACTGTGGCGAACGAGGGAGGGGCATACCGGAACGACGCGGTCGATATCGAGCGCGGCGGCTCGAACTTCAACGTCGGCTGGATCCGTCCTGAGGAGTACCTGGTCTACTCGGTCGACACGGGGAGCGACGACGACTTCGTCATCGGCTTCAGGGTGGCGAACCCCGGGACGGCGAAGAGAATGACCGTATCTGTGAACGACGCGGCACAGATCCTGCAGATCCCGTCGACCGGTTCGTTCGGCACCTGGACGACGGTCACGCTCCCAGCCGTCCGGATGCACGCGGGCCGGAACACGGTCAGGGTCGAGACGGGCGTCTCAAGCTCGTTCAACCTGGACTACATGGAGTTCAGAAGGGCCGGGACGCAGCCCCCGACCACGGTGATCACGACGCCGACGACGCCCGCGCCGTCCGGCGGGGCCACCTTCACGGCGTCGCCGGTGACGGTTCCGAAGGGCGGCAGCGTGAAGTTCTCGGTGATTCCGGCGAGCGGGAAGACCGTGAAGTCGGCCTGGTGGTCGTTCGACGCTGTGGGGCACATGAACACCTGGAACTCCCGCGTCGTGAACCCGAGCTTCTACTACCCGGCGAAGGGGACCTTCTCGCCGCTGGTGAAGCTGACCTACACGGACGGGTCGACCGAGACCGTCCAGCGGACGGGCTACGTCAGGGCGACCTGAGCTCCCTCCGTTTTCAGACCACGTTCGCTGCGACGTCCGGATCGACCTCGAACGCGACCTCGTTCCGCCTGAGGAAGCCCGGGGTCATCGGCGCGTTGTAGCGCATCAGAAACGGTTCCCCCTTCGTCGGCACACTGCCCCGTTCCAGGGTGGCGAGGAGGCGTGAGCGGGCCGCCTCGACGTCCTCTCGCCCTGCGTGACCGCTGAAGCGGACCACGGCAAGGACACGGGCAGGCACCGCCTCGATCCGCACCTTTTCGTCCGTCGGCTCCGGCACCTCTCCCGGTTTCATCCCCGGCGGCATCACGAACGACATGCTCCCGGGGGCGGTGATCATCGGCGCCGTCATCGCGAGGTGTTCGGCCGTGATCACCGGTGCGGTCATCGGGATCTCGCGCCGGGCCCGGTTTGCCCCGTTGATGAAGGCGAAGAGGTGTTGGAACCCGCGGTCATCCCCGCTGTCGTTCACCGTCGCAAGCACCAGCGGCGGGTACCGCCGGAACTCCACCTCTCCGTCCTGGCCCATCACCTCGTACGCTATGGTCTGTGTCATGACCGGTCGACCCGAGGGAGTATGCCGGCTCCTGCCGGATGCCGATTTCGGTGCGCCTCTTTCAGTCCTCTTCTCCGGTCGCCCCCTGTTTGCGCCAGAGATCCCGGCCCCTCCCGGTCGCTTCCGCGGGCAGGAGGGCGAGTTCTGGCGGAAACGGGGCGAAGAAGGTCTGGTCGACCAGGCTCGGTTCGTTGAACCGGATCGTCCAGGAGCGGAGCAGGTCCCGCGGCTCGGCGAGATACGCGTGGCCCGCACGGTATCGCTCGATCAGCCTGAGGCAGTGCGCCCGCTCCTCGTCCGAGACGCGCCCGCGGAAGTGGCCCAGGGTGTGGAGGAGGACGTCGATATTTGCGGTGTGGCGCGGCGCCCGTGCGAGGGCGGCGCCGAGCATCTCGCGATAGCGGGCGAAGAGTTCTTCGGCCGGCACCCGTGCCCGCGCGGCAAGAAGCCGCCCCATCTCGCCTGTCCGCGCGCGGTGGCATGCGCCGAGGTAGAGCTTGTTGTTTCCGTGGAACCGTGCGAGGTCCTCGGGGTCGGCGCCGGACTCGACCTGGCGAAAGGCGGCGAGGGTGAAGATGGCGGCGAGGAAGGCGTCGCGGATCCTGGCGTTGCCGAGCCGGAGTTCGTCTTCGACCGGAAGGTCGGGGAAGCGGCGGATCACCTCGCGGGCGAAGAAGCCGGCCGACCTCCCGATCGGTGCCGACCTTCCCGCTGACGGGTAGACCCTGACCCCCCCCGGTCCCGAGGTCGGGGACCCGCCTTTCAGCAGGAACCCATCGAGCGGGGGCAACCGGTCGAGGAAGCCGGAGGTGAAGGACTGCATCTCGCCCGTGACGTCCCGTCCTGTCGCGGGCTGGACGAGGTGGTCCCCGTCGTTTCCGCGGACGATCCGGACCGTCTCCCGGGGAATACCGAGGCCGATCTCGACCTCGGGGCAGACCGGGATGCAGTCCGCAACCGGGCGGAGCGCCGCGACGAGCGGCGATGGTATCCGCGCGCCGTCGTACCGGCAGGCATCGAACTCCAGACAGCGGCTCACGACGAGCCGGGGACGGGCATAATGTCGCTCCATCCTGGCATCACCTGTCCGTCGCTCTCGCGTGCTCCGACTTAATGACCACCCATCCGCCCGGCGCCAGCCTCGAGGATCCGCACCGCGAGCCAGGCCGCGTTCTCACCGTTGTCGATACCGACACAGGCGACGGGCACGCCCTTCGGCATCTGCACGGTCGAGAGGAGGGCGTCGAGCCCGCCGAGCGTCCCGGAGACGGGTACGCCGATTACGGGACACTCGGTCCGGGACGCGACAACGCCGGGGAGCGCCGCTGCGAGCCCGGCGATACAGATGAAGACCCGGGCATCCGAACCCTTGACGTAGGCCTCGAGGGCGTCGGGATCCCGGTGAGCGGAGATCACCTGGTAGTCGTAGCTCAGTCCCTGTTCCTCCAGCACGGCGATCGCTCTCCGGGCGATCGCGTCGTCCGAGGCGGACCCGGCGATGACGGCGACGTCGACCATCGGGGAGAGTATATGCCCCGTCGACACATAAAGTTGAGACGAATCGTCATGGAGAAAGAACCCCTGCTGATGCTGCCCGGGCCGGTCCCGGTCCCCGAGCGCGTCCGCCTGGCCATGGCCCGGCAGGCGATCAACCACCGTTCGGCCGAGTTCGGCGAGGTCTACGCGGACTGCGTCCGGTGCCTCAAGCCCACGTTCGGGACGGAGAACGACATCGTGATCATCTCGGGCTCGGGAACGGCCGGCATGGAGGCCGCCGTTGCGAACTTCGCGCGCGGCAGAAAGATCGCCTGCCTGTCGAACGGGAAG
>CASGHK010000053.1 GCA_949320185.1 uncultured Methanomicrobiales archaeon
AGTCGTACCGACAGTGGGAGCATCGACGCTGTCCTGTGCTCATGCGATACAGCTTCTCACAGTGACATCGCGGGCAAACAATCCTGGTCATGAACCCCTCCTAGGTGATAGGAGTTGGGGGCTGAAATGACACTATACCCAGAGCTACGAGGCCGAGTACCGGCTGGACGGTACGCTCACCGAGCGCTACCTTTACTCCGTCGACGATCCGGGCATGTACCGGATGCTCTACCGTTCCTTCGACGACTCGCTCGTCTTCAACCGTACGGATACTCCGCACGTCGAGCTGGTCGCCGTCGAGCCCCCTGCCGGGTATCCCGGGTACGTCCGCGACACCACGGGCGAGGTGCGCCTCTTCGGGAACGATGACCCGGCAGTGCGGGCGTTCGTCGTCTCCCGCGCCGAGCGCAACGAGGTGGGGCTGGTCGAGACCGGGTACTTCTCCCGGGGGACGTACGACGCCCGGTACCGGTTCATCGTCCGTCCCCCGGTCGAGTACGACGACTCCCTGGTCCACGTCAACCTCAAGCTGGCCCGGCTGCACGTGCCGTACCGTTCGATCCGCCTGGTCCTCCCGTCCGATGGCGTCCGGGAGGTCCATGCATATCCTCCGACCCTCGTCCAGTCCCGCGAGGATGACCGGATCGTGGTAACGGGTAGGGCCGGCGAGGACGAAACCGTCGCGGTGGAGCTCCTCCTGGAGCGATCGATGCTCGATTCGGTCGCTGGTTTCCCCCGACCGGTGGACGACATCGCCGGTAAGACGCGAAGCGCCGGTCTGTTCTACAACCTGCCGTACTGGCTCGGGCAGGGGCTCTACTGGATCGGGATCCTCTTCGTGCTCGCCGTCCCCTTCCTGTTGATCCTCATCTACCGACGGCACGGGCGCGAGCGCTCGTTCACCGTCCCCGAGTACCTGAGCACGGTCCCGAACCCGTCGCGAAAGCCCTGGGTCGTCAACCTGCTCTACACCGGGGACGCCGTCACCTCCGACGAGAACGGTTTCTACGCGACCGTGCTCGACCTCCACCGGCGCGGGATTCTTCGGGTCGAGGAGGTCGAGGGGGGCGACGACGTCCTGATCCACCTCTCCTCCTCCACCCCGGACGACCGGTACGAGGCGGAGGTCGTCTCGTTCCTCAACGCGATCGCGAACGATGACGGCATCGTCGATTCGAGGGAGCTGTCGGGCCTCCGAGAGCAGGCGAAGAAGGACAGCACCCTCCAGTCGACGATGGTCCGGAACCTGGGCGCCTATCAGGCGCTCGCCTCCCACACCGACCCGTCCGTGACCGCCGAGCACGTCGTCTCCGGGCGGATCCATCTCGCCCCCCTCGTCATCGCGGCGGTCGTACTTGCGGGGATCTCGCTCCTGATGGTCTTCGTCTTTCCGAGGGCGAGCGCGTGGTTCGTCGGCCCGGTCCTCCTCTTCGCGCTGGGTGCCGGCCAGTCCCTGATCGCTGTTGCATTCCCCTCGACACTCTTCGGCCACTGGAAAGGGGACGCCTACCGCGAGCGGCTCGAGTGGGAGGCGTTCTCGAACTTCCTCTCGGACCTGGCCCTGATGCGGCAGTACTCCCCAGCGGACCTCTCGATGTGGGGCGAGTGGCTCGTCTACGGCACGGCCCTGGGGGTCGGCGACCGGGTGGCACGCGCGATGGACGAGCTGAATATCCGCATCCCCGACGAGGTCGGAGTACCGACGCACCTGAACTCCGCGTTCGTCCCGATGCTCTTCTTCGCCCCCCCCGCGTCCGGTGGGAGCGGCGGTTTCGGCGGCGGTGGTTTCGGTGGCGGCGGTTTCGGCGGCGGTGGCGGTTTCGGCGGTGGCGGCGCAGGCGGGCGCTGACCCCCTCTCCACCACGGCCGGCCGGCGCATCCCACTCCTCTCTCTTCTTTCGCCCGGGCTGAACTCCCGCGATGGCGGGATTGCCTCGTTCGGGATTCAGCCCGAGGTGGTCCGCTCGCCCGCCTGCAATTGGAGAGGAGCCGACACGCACATGGTCCGGACCTTCCGAGCGAGAGTGCCGTGCTCGCGGACCGGGTGTTCTTGGACCTGGTGGACGCGCCGTTTGAATAGGTCAAAGCGATCGTGGAGATGGCGGACAGCGGGTTCGCGGTGCTGGGCCAGCGGCAGAACCGGTCGTGCCAGGGCGGGGTCTTCGTGCAAACCGCCCACGGAGGGATGGACCGCCCGCGTCGTTACTCCTTCGATGCCGCCGCCCTCGCCGCAAGCGTCGTCTCGCGTACGTCGAAGAAGAGACGGAGCCAGAGCTCGGTGATGACGACACGGAAGACCTCGTGCGAGTACGCGGCTCTCCCGGCGCGGTAGTCCGCAAAGTCCTGTGTGACCTTTCCGGCGTCCCAGTACGGGCGTGAACAGAACGAGTCCGAGGCGAGGACCTCCTCGACAAGCCCGGCGAGGGCGCCGCTCATCCAGATCTCCTCGGGCGTGACAAAGCCCATCTTATCCATCCGGCACCGGATCGCCTCGGGGACGAGGCCCCGGATAGCGCGCCGGAGGACTCGCTTCGTCACCCCCCGCCGGATTTTCTGGTCGAGCGGGAGCGAGGCGAGATACTCCACGACCCGGTAGTCGAGAAACGGGACTCTGGCCTCGATCCCGAAGCGCATCGAGTTTCGGTCCTCGTAGCGGAGCAGGGCCGGGAGGTTCGTGGCGACCGTCTCGCGCCCGAGCACCCAATCCAGCGTCCCTGAGTACCGGTGGACCGGCTCCGCCTCGATCCGGAGCGCACCCCGTCGCCGACGGCGGACCAGGAGCTGCCTCGCGGCGTCGAGAAAGAACCCCCGGTGATGCCAGAGCGTGCCTGCCGCCTCCGCGATCAGCCTCGCACCCCTGCCCTGTCGGGCGAGGGTCGAGAGGTAGGTCCCCTGGTAGGCGAGGTACCCGGCCAGCTGCTCGTCGGCACCCTGCCCGTCCAGCACGACAGTGACCTGGTCGGCGGCGAGACGCATGACGCAGTACTGGGCGTAGATGGAGAGCGAGCCGAACGGCTCGTCCTGGGTCCAGACCAGGTCGAGGAGGTCCTCGCGAAGCCTCTCGGGGTCCGGCTCGACGTAGGAGTCCGCGACTCCTGTCGCCTGCACCGCCGTGGCGATGAATTGCCGTTCATCGAACCGTGTATCGGTGTAGACGGCCGAGAAGGTCCGCTGCCGGTCCCCGACGGAGGACGGATGCTCGTCCTTGAGTAACCGCGCGATCAGGGCCACGATCGTCGTGGAGTCGATCCCCCCCGAGAGGCAGGTCCCGACCGGCACGTCGGAGCGGAGCCGGAGGCGGACCGCGTCGGTGAGCAGTTCGAGGAGCCGTCCCGGTGCATCTGTCTCCAGGTCCGGCTCCGCGTCGACCGCGGGGTTCACCACGAGGTCCCACCAGCGGACCGGTCCCTCGATCCCGCTCTCGTTCGCGACCATCCAGTGGCCAGGCGGGAGCTGGAAGACCCCTTCGAACATCGTCATCTCCGAGTGGTCGTGGACCCCCCAGGCGAGGAACGTAGCAAGGGCCGGAATCGAGGGTGAACGCCCGACCGACGGGTCGGCGAGGAGGGCCTTGCACTCGGAGGCGAAGAGGAGCCGGTCCCCATTGAGAGTGTAGTAGAGGGGCTTAATCCCGAGACGGTCCCGCGCAAAGAAGACCTCGCCCCGCCGGCGGTCCAGGAGGGCGAAGGCGAACATCCCGTTGAACCGGTCAAGGCATTCTCGGCCCCATGCGGCGAAGGCAGCAAGCACCACCTCGGTGTCGGAACCGGTCCGAAACGTGTGGCCGGCCTCCTCGAGTTCGGACCGGAGTTCCAGGTAGTTGAAGACCTCGCCGTTGAAGACGACGGTGAGCGTCCCGTCCGCCGTCGACATCGGCTGGCGCCCGTCGTCCGAGAGGTCGATGATCGCGAGCCGCCGATGAGCGAGCCCAATCGGCCCCTCGATCACCGACTCCGCGCCATCCGGTCCGCGGTGTGCGAGGAGCGCGCTCATCCGGTTCAGCAGGACGGGATCGGCCGGCCCCCCGTCCCATCGGACGATACCTGCGATCCCGCACATCCTGCAAAGGTACGGTCTCGATGGATATATGCCCTCGGACCGTGGAGAGGTCCTAGGCGAAGAACGGCGTCCGGCGACGGACCGCCTCGCGGAAGGCCTCCTCGAGGGCGGGCCCGGAGAGCCCCCGGACGTCCACCAGGTTGTCGGCCCGGAGGAGACAGGGCTTCAACCTCCCATCCGACGTGAGACGGAGGCGGTTGCAGTAGGCGCAGAACTCGGTGTTGTGCAGCGGTCGGACCACCTCGACCTCTGCCCCCCGGACGAAGTACTTCTTGCGGTGGTGCATCCGCCTGGTCTCGACCCGGTCCGCCATCGCCGCTATCCGCTCCTCGATCCCCTCCACGTCCCCGTGGTGGTCGCAGTCGCGGAACTGCATCAGTTCGATCAGCTGCAGGACCAGGTTCGGGTCCTGGCGGACGTAGTCGATCAGGGAGTCGACCTCGTCCTCGTTGATCCCCGAGAGGACGACCATGTTGATCTTGACCGGTGTCAGCCCTGCATCGAGGGCAGCCTCTACTCCGGCGAGGGCCTCACCGAGCATCGCGTGGCCGGTGATCTGCTCGTATCGGACCGGGTCCAGCGAGTCGATCGAGACATTGACGCGAGAGAGCCCCGCCTTTTTCAGCGCGTGCGCCCGATCGGCGAGCAGGGTTGCGTTCGTCGTCATCGAGGACTCCATGCCGGGCGGGACCGACGCCACGATCTCCTCGAGGTCGGACCGGTTCAAGGGCTCGCCGCCGGTGAACTTCACCGAGCGGATCCCGAACTTCTTCGCCACCAGGAGGATCTCGGCGATCTGCTCCTTCGAGAGCTCCTCCTCGGGGTTCTTCTCCCCCTCGGCGTGGCAGTAGATGCAGTCGAGGTTACAGCCCTGGGTCAGGCTGATCCGGATATTGGAGACCGTCCGGCCGTACGGATCAGTCAGCATCCGTCTCACACCCGATAAAGTTCTTCCCGATCACGTAGATCTCTCGCGACCCCCTCCGGCTCGCCTTCGCCTGGTAGGTTCGGCCCGAACGGAAGGCCTGTCGTACCTTGACGAGGAACTCGGGGAAGTCCTCGCCCTGGAACGACTTTGCCAGGAAGTTGCCGCCCGGTTTTAAGGTTGCGCAGGCGAAGGCGAGCGCCTGCTCGTCGAGCTCGATCGCACGGGCCTGGTCGTACGACCGCTGCCCCGAGAGCTTCGGGGATGCATCCGAGACGACCACGTTGACGACACCGAGCCTCTCCTTCACCTGCTCTTGGACGTGTGGGTCATTCAGGTCACCGACGATGGTCTCAACCCCGTCGATCGGCGCTATCGGGTTCAGGTCGACCCCGATCACCTTCCCCCCGGTCATCGTCCTGAGCACCTGGAGCCAGGAGCCTGGAGCTGCACCCAGGTCGACGACGTTGTCGTCCTCTCGTATGATGCCTGCGTGCGTCTGGACCTCGATCAGCTTGTATGCGGCCCGCGAGCGGTAGCCCTCTCGAACCGCCGCCCGATACTGCCGGTCCCGTCCCCACTGAGATCCCATTCTCTCTCACTGTCCCCGAATGATGCCACTTTCGCGACCCGTTCCCAAAAAACGGTGCATATTATCCGTTCGCAACCCGTTCTGGTGCGATATCATTAAAACTATGTCTGGTTAGTTTATAATAGAGAGTGTCAGGGGTATCCATGTTACGCGCCACCATCGACGCAGACGTCTTCAAAGAGGCGGTCGACGCCATCGCCGCTCTCGTGAGCGAGTGCCGGCTCCATGTCAGTGCAGAGGGTATGAGAACGCGGGCGGTCGACACCGCAAACGTCGCGATGGTCTCGCTCGAACTCGCTCCCGCGGCGTTCGAGGTCTTCGAGGCCTCCGAACGCGCCCTCGGGATTGATATCACCAAGCTGAAGAACATCATCGGCATGGTCAACCGGGGTGACAGCCTCCAGCTCTCGATCCCGGCCGATTCCCAGAAACTGAACCTGGCCTTCCAGAGTTACCAGTACTCGTTGACGCTGCTGGACCCGAACACGATCCGAAAGGACCCGAACGCCCCCTCACTGGAGCTGCCGGGGCAGGTCGTCCTGGACGGGGCGACCCTCACGAACGCGATCAAGGCAGCCACTGTGGTCTCGGACAAGATCGCGCTCGGGATCGACCCGGAGGCACGCGTCTTCTACATGGAGGCCGAGGGGGACACCGACAATATCCGTCTCGAGCTCGGGCCCGACAAGGTCCAGTCGCTGACCGAGACGAAGGCGCGTTCGCTCTTCTCGCTCGACTATCTCAAGGATATGTCCAGGACGATGGGCCGCGCCGAGCGGATCGAGATCGGCATCGGCATCGACCACCCGGTCAGGTTCACGTTCGAGATCGCCGGAGGGGCCGGGAAGGTGGTCTACCTGCTCGCGCCACGAATCGAGGCAGACTGAACCGGGAGACCGGATGCCGGTGGCCTTCGACGAGAAAGATCTGGCCCGGTTCCCCTTTCTGCAGGAGGCGCAGGCGAAGATCGCCGGCTCCCAACTCAACCAGCTCGAGACGTTTCTCACCTCCGATGTCGGGAACCGTATCATCCAGCGGGCGACCGACCGGATCGAGACGGCGATCACCATCCCTCCGCAGGGGCTGTTCGATCACTTCCGCCTCTCGAACGCGGACAGCACCAGCCCGCTCGAGTCGCTCTATACCTACGGGATGGCGCGGATCATCGCTTCCTGTCTGAACGACCGGTCCGCGATCGAGCGGCTGATCAGCTATGAAGCCCGCCGTTCCTCTTTCTTCTTGATGAACGACGAGTCGGACGAAACGGCTGAGGCAGAGGCCGAGAAGAGGAAGGCGGTCGCTGCCCAGCTTGGCCTCTTCCTCGACGAGGGCACTGTCAGCGTCCCGGCCTATATCGAGATGGTGGCCGGCCTGCGCGAGCCCCTCTGGCGGCTCGTGAACCGGGACGTCCACGGGGGTCTTGTCCGGGTCTATCCGACGGAGGTCGAGGTTCTCCTCCGGGAACGCATCCGGGTCGTGATCCGGGGGCGGGGCCTTCCCCGCGTGCCGCCCGAGATCTGCGCCCTCCTCGCCCCCTCGATCGAGCACCTGACCGCCGTCCTCCAATCGCAGATGCTCCGGGACCTGGGTCCGATCGATGAGTCTCGGTACCCGCCGTGCATGAACGCCCTCATCGCCGCGCTCCTCGAGGGAAAGAACCTCACCCACATGGGCCGGTTCGCCCTGACCGCGTTCCTCCATACGATCGGCCTCTCGACGACCCAGATCGTCGAGGTGTACCAGCGTTCGCCTGACTTCGATATCGAGAAGACCCTGTACCAGGTCGAGCACATCTCGGGTCGTTCGGGGACCGAGTACACGCCCCCGTCGTGCGCGACTATGCTGACGAACGGGATCTGTGTCGGCCGGGACGGTTTCTGCGAACGGATCGGCAGCCCACTCGGGTACTACCGGAAGAAGAAGGTGAAGGCAGGGTCCAGCGATCGGCAGTAAGAGGGCGGCCTTCAGGCCATCTTGAGGTTGATCACGTACCCGGCCCCGCTCATGATGACGAGGAAGAGGAGGACGGCGAGCAGGTACGCCGGACCCGCGGGCAGGACGAACGGGAGGCCGACGATCAGGATGATCAGGAGGATCAGGGCGACGACACCGATCGCGAAGTCGAGAAGACGGGGATCCATCTCTGTACCAGTTATCCTGCAGCATTAAGACAGTATCGAACCGGGTCGATGCCACACAAACCCCATGTAGGATGAAGGACCATCACTCCGCCATGGAGATCACCGAGACCCTGCGGGGCTTTCTTGAGAGCGGTGACGACTGGGAGCGGAAGCCCACCTCGGTGCCGGGTGTCTTCCTGATCAAGCTCCCGAAGACGCGGACGCGGCCCGCCTCATTGGCCCTTGAACTGAACCCGATCGGCGAGGGCGGCCTTCCGATCAAGCGGAAGGGGGTCATGATCATGAACATGCATGAACACGAGGCCTTCCGCGCCCTCCTGGAGAACCCGAAGATCGAGACCGTGCTCGCAGCGATCGAGGAACTCTTCCCCGAGCGCAGGCACCAGGGGAGGCCCGCGAACGACGTCGTCGAGATCTGATCCGGTTCCCTTTGCTCTTTGCTCCCTCGACACCACCTTTCTTCCAGGTGTGCCGGCCGCAGATGGGACGACACGCTCCATTTATCTGCAGGGGGGCTGTGTCCTCTTCGATCGCGAGTCCGGCACGGTGCTCAGCCCCGCCATTCCGGAGGATGGGGCCCCGTCCCTCTTCGTGGGGCGGCTCGATGGGTGCATGATCCACGCGGTGAGCCTCCCGGACGGAGCGAGGGGCCCCACCTCGCTCGAACCGGTTGGGCTCCGGGCGCTTCACGGGCTCGTCTCTGCCGAGGAGCTCGGGTGCGCCTCGCGGGCGGCGCAGCTCGTCGCCTTCGATGCAGCCCACCGGTTCTGCGGGCGATGTGGGTCGCGGACGATCCAGAGCCCGACGGAGCATGCCCGGATCTGTCCATGCTGTCAAGAGACGGTCTACCCCCGGATCTCGCCGGCGGTGATCGTCCTGGTGACTCGGGGCGATGAGTGCCTCCTCGCACGCTCCCCCCGGTTTCCCCCGGGAATGTACTCGGCCATCGCCGGCTTCGTCGAGCCGGGCGAGACCCTCGAACATGCGGTGCATCGCGAGCTGGCCGAAGAGTGCGGGGTGCGGGTAAAGGACCTCAGGTATGCCGCATCCCAGCCCTGGCCCTTTCCCCACTCGCTGATGCTGGGGTTCTTCGGAAAGGATGCGGGAGGCACGCTCCGGGTCGACGGCGTCGAGGTCATGTCGGCCGGCTGGTTCCACCGCGACAGCCTCCCCGACCTCCCGCCGCCTGGCTCGATCGCACGGCGGCTGATCGAGATGTTCGTGAATGGAGAGAGTTAGCGTCAGGAAAAGAAGGGGTCCAGCAGCCGGCGCTGGCGTGAGAGTTCGAGACACTCGCGCCGGACCGGGTCGAAGGCCGGGTCATCGAAGAGGTCGGCGGGGCCGATGAGCCTGCCGGCTGAGAGCTGGAACCCGATGCAACAGGAGCGGGAGAGCCCGTCGCCCTCTCCGCCGAAGGCGTCGCAGACGGCGACCGGGAAGAGGACGGTCCCTGCATCCGCGAGCGGCGTCTTCGCGGCGCGGAGCCACTCGCCCGTGTGCGGCAGGCCGTCACCGCCGGTCGCCCCGACAAGGAACGAGCCCCCGGGGGCGGGGGACGAGACGACCGCCACCGCCTCCCCTTTGGTCGATACGACACGCCCGATCCCCCGACCGGTGCCGTCACGGAGGGCTGCGAGCAGATCGAAGAGCTCGCCGGGCGTCTGGAACCGCCGCCCCCCGTCGCCCTGGAGTTCGAACACGTAGCCGCCGCGCATCACGGCATCGGTTGCGAGGCGGGGAGTGAAGAAGGGGTCGGCCGTCGCTCGACAGAGGAGCGGTGTCCAGGTGCCAGGCCCGGCCCGATCGGTGACGAAGACCAGGATCCCGGTGCCCGTGTCCGGGAGTTCGATCGTAATGCCGTTCGCCTCGTTCCTGTCGCCTCCCATCTCAAGACCGCGATCGTGTGCCACCTCTCGTCCCGCCTGGAAGGCCTCCCTGACAAGCAACAGGACATCTGACCGGTCATCAGGGTCGTGCACCGCCACGACCGCAACCGAGCTGCCGCACCGGGTGACGAACGAATCGGTCAGGAGCTCCCGCCCCTGGTCTTTCAGGCGGTGAGCGACCTCCTCGATCACGCGGGGGTGGGCGCGTCCGCGGCCCGGAAAGGTGCCGAGCGTCCCGGACGCGACCGTGATCGCGTTCATTACCGGCAGACGTCGGTGAGTTTGCAGATGACCGATCGGCTCCCGATGTAGATGGGGACCTTCTGGTGGACCCGTTCGGGCTGCACATCGAGCAGGAGCCGCTCCCCGTCCGTGCAGGTGCCGCCGGCGTCCTCGGCGATGAACCCCATCGGGTTCGCCTCAAAGAGGAGGCGGAGTTTCCCCTCCTTCCCCGGGAGGCATGGGTAGCAATAGACCCCTCCGTAGGTGAGGATCTGGTGAAAGTCCGCGACGAAGGCGCCCGAGTACCGGAGCTTGCCGCCGCCGTCCTCGAGGCCGCAGATGAAGTCGCGGTGGCTCTTGGGCCAGGACGACCGGGACCCGCCCGAACCGAAGAGCTTGCCCTCGGGCATCCGGACGTCCTTTTTCAGGAGGAGGTACTCCCCCGACTCCCGCTGGGCAAAGATCTGGACTCCCTCGCCCACCGTGATCGTCAGGGTCGTCATCGGGCCGTAGAGGAGGTAGAACGCCGCCACCAGGTTCTTTCCCGGCTGAAGGACCGGACCGTCGTAGACCCCGACGATCGTGCCGACCGCGAGGTTCACCGAGACGAGCGATGAGCCGTCGAGCGGGTCCATCACGACTCCGAGGGTGCCACGTGCCTTCAGGAAGTGGTTCACCTCCTCCTGCTCCTCGCTCGCGAGTTCGGCGACGAGGCCGGACGCCCCGATCACGCGGGTCAGGTGCCGATCGGCCCAGACGTCCATCGCCGCCTGCTCCTCGCCTGAGACGTTCTCGGTGCCGACGTAGGCCTGGTTCATGATGAACGCCGCACGGATCGCCGGCGCCTGGTCCGCGATCAGCTCGATCAGATCCTTGGTGTCCTCGGATGCGGCCGTTCCGTCGAGGTACTCACGGAGTGTGACCATCGTCGACCTCACGTACAGGGCTCGTTCAGGAGGGCAACCGCCTCGTCGACGGTCTTATCCTCGACGGTGATCGCGTAGATCGCGTTACACATTGCGACCGCGGCAGCGAGTGACTTCTGGTGGATGTTCCGGCCCGTCGCGTTTCCAGAGGCCCCGCCGGTGTGGATCTGGTCGTAGAGGCCCTGGAGGAACTTCTTCTCGTCGGTCGAGGACCCGCCGGCGCAGACCACCTTCGTCCTGCCCGCGGCCCGCGTCACCTCCCGGAGGAGTTCGGCGGAGCTGGCGCCCTCCTTCTTCGGTGCGTTCACCTTGACGAAGTCCGCCCCGAGGGCCGATGCAACCCCGGCGGCACCGGCGATCAGGTGCGGGTCCTTTTCGTCCTTCACCGCAGCCCCGCGGGGGTAGATCCACAGGACGACGAGCAGCCCGTAGTTGTGGGCCTCGCAGATCACCTCGGCGGCCTCACGGAGCATCTGCGCCTCGAACGTGGAGCCCAGGTAGATCGTGTACCCGACTCCGACGACCTTCAGACCCGAACGATCGCGGAACTTGGCGACCTGTTTTACCGACCAGAGGGCTCCGGAGAGGGGGTCCTGCTGTGCGGTCTTGACCAGGTGCGTCTTGGAGTTGAGTTTGACAAGGTACGGCACCTCGGGATAGTCCATGCCGTACCGTGCGACCAGCCCAAACTGTGTCGCGAAGACGCCGATCCGCCCCTGGTCAGCGATCCGGAAGAGGTGCTCGGGGTCCGCGTCGTCCTCGTGGATCCCCTCGCCATAGAAGTCGTCGTTCAGGTGCTCGACCTTCTGGTCCCCGGCAAAGAGCATCAGGCGGTCGCTGTCGCGGGTGACCAGCCTATAGTTCTCGATGTATGTCTCTCGCGCCTTCGATGGGACGTCGCACGGAACAAAGACCTGGTTCGCAGCCATGCTTACCAGTAGCACCAGAAGAGATAAAACCTCTGCTGGTTACTCCCACCCCGGAGCTCGGGTCTGCCCCTGACCCTGTCCGGGGAGTGAACGCTGTCCTAAAGACAGCCCCCCGGGCCAGCGTTCGATCCGCCGGTTTGGGCTTCTCGGGTGTGGTATTCCAAACGTCCGTCCAGGACACGGGAGACGATAGTCCCTACGCGGCTCTGGAAAAAAAGAAGATGGGGCCAGGCCTCTTCACGGGGAGATGGCCGCCGCCCCGTCGGCCTCACACGGATTGGCGTCGAGGACGACCTCGAGGATCCCGTGCTTGAGCCGGGTCCTGACCGAGCTGAGGTCGCAGGGTGGGAGGGGTGCCGCGGTGTGGAACCGCCTCCCGTCCTCCTCGGCGAAGATCTGGAGGGTCCGGCCGGTCATCCCCATCCGTATGTTCTCCGGGGCGATCCCCGGGACCTCGGTCACGACGACCACCTTGTCCTCGATCGTCGAGACCTCGGGCACGAGCTCGATCACCTCGGGGGCGTCCTCAGCCTCTGGACCATAGAAGACCTTGAATCCAATTGCAACCGGTACTCTTGTCTGCCCCACGGCCTGCTGGCTCTCCATGAGGCGCCCGATCAGTTCGCGGATGAGCGCCTCGATCTCCCTTTCGTTGCTGTCATGTGCGTGGGTGCTCATGGTGACGTCCTGTTTATAGTGTGTCCAGTTGTTTCCTGAGGGTCGCGGTCTCGTTCCGGATGGCGGCGAAGTCCTTCTTCTGCGAGAAGACCGCCTTCCGGAGGGCTTCGGCCCGCTCTCGCCGTTCGTCCGTGGGATCCTCTCCCATGGTCGCGAGTTCGGCCCGGCGGACAACGGCCGCCGCCTCCTCGAGCGTTGCTCGCTGCTCCTGGGAGAAGTTCATCTCCCAGGCCTGGCGTTCCGCGGCCTCAAGTGCATCACGGTCGAGCGAGCCTTTCACCTTCTCGAGCGCGGCGTCGAAATGGGCCCGGGTCAGGCGGATGTTCGCGGCCGCGTCGGCTCGCTCCTGATCTGTCGTATCTTTCATGACCGAGATAAACTCGCGCATCGCGGCCAGCTTCGCCTCCCGGACGAGCGCCTCGATGTCGGCGCCGACGAAGCCGTCGGTCTTCGCGACCAGGCCGTCGACGTCGATGTCGCCGGCGAGCAGGTCTCCCGCCTGGCCGAGGTAGACGTCGAAGATCTTACGACGCCCCTCCTCGTCGGGCGGGGGGACGTAGAGGTGACGGTCGAGCCGGCCCGGGCGGAGCAGCGCCGGGTCGATCATGTCCGGCCGGTTGGTCGCCGCGAGCACGACCACGTTCTTCAGCTCCTCGAGCCCGTCGAGCTCGGTCAGGATCTGGCTGACCACCGACTCCGTGACGTGGCTCGAGCCCTGGTACGACCCCCGCACCGGGACCAGCGCGTCCACCTCGTCGAAGAAGATGATCGACGGGGCAGCCTGCCGGGCCCGCCGGAAGATGTCGCGGACGCCCTTCTCGGACTCCCCGACCCACTTCGAGAGGAGCTCGGGCCCCTTCACCGAGATGAAGTTGGAGTCCGACTCGTTCGCGACGGCCTTGGCGAGCAGGGTCTTGCCGGTGCCGGGCGGTCCGAAGAGGAGGACTCCCTTCGGCGCGTCGGTCCGGAGGCGCTCGAAGACGTCGGCGTACTTGAGCGGCCACTCCACGGTCTCCTGGAGCTCGGCCTTCACCTCCTCGAGGCCCCCGACGTCGGCCCAGGTGACGTCCGGCACCTCGACGAGCACCTCGCGCATCCCCGAGGGCTCGACGAACTTGCGGGCCTCGGTGAAGTCGTCGTCCGTCACCTCGAGCTGGTCCAGGACCTCGGCGGGGATCTCCTCGTCGGCCTTGACCGAGGGGAGGACCCGGCGGAGGGCGTGCATCGCCGCCTCCTTGACCAGGAGGGCGATGTCGGCCCCGACGAACCCGTGTGTGGTGCCGGCGTAGTCGTGGATGCGGTTGCTCTCGACGATCTCCTTCGAGAGAGGGACGCCGCGCGTGTGGATCTTGAAGATCTCCTCCCGCCCCTTGGTGTCGGGGATGCCGATCTCGATCTCCCGGTCGAACCGTCCACCCCGGCGGAGCGCCGGGTCGATCGCGTCGGGGATGTTGGTCGCGCCGATCACGACGACCTGGCCCCGGCCCTTGAGCCCGTCCATCAGGGCGAGCAGCTGCGCGACCACGCGCCGCTCCACCTCGCCCTTGGTATCCTCGCGCTTGGGTGCGATCGCGTCGAGCTCGTCGATGAAGATGATTGCCGGCGCGTTCTCGGTCGCCTCCTCGAAGACCTGCCGCAGGTTTCCCTCCGACTCGCCGTAGTACTTCGACATGATCTCCGGGCCGGAGATCGTCAGGAAGTGGGCATCGACCTCGTTCGCGACCGCCTTCGCGATCAGGGTCTTGCCGGTGCCTGGCGGGCCGTAGAGGAGCACACCTTTCGGCGGCGTGATCCCGAGCCGCTCGAAGATCTCGGGGTGTCGGAGCGGGAGCTCGATCATCTCGCGGACCTGCTCGAGCTCGCGCCCGAGCCCACCGATGTCTTCGTAGTGGACGTCGGTCCGTTCGCCTTTCTCATCCTCACCCTTCTGCTCGTAGGGTGTCTCCTTCAACTCCACGACGGTCTCGTCCGTGACGATGGCGATCCCCTTCGGTGAGACCTTTGCGATCACGAACGTGAGCGGGTTGCCGATCACGTCGACCCGGAGCGCCTGGCCCTCCATCACGGATCGGCCATGAAGCAGGCGCTTGAGGTACTGGTCGCCCCCGACCAGGCGGATCGCCTGCGTCGGCTGGATCACCACCTTCTTCGCGACGGCGGCCTGGACCTTCCGGATCCGGACCTGTTCGTCGACGCCCGTGCCGGCGTTTCCGCGGGTACTGCCGTCGATCCTGAGGATCGACCGCCCGGTGTCCTCCGGGAACCCGGGCCAGACGATCGCGTTCGCTTTCTTCTTGCCCTGGATCTCGATCACGTCGCCCGAGACGAGCCCGAGCGAGCGCATCGCGTCCATGCTCACGCGGGCGATCCCGCGCCCCGCATCCTCGCGTGCGGCCTCCTTGACCGTGACATTCAGGTAATTGTTCTCTGTCATGATGGTCCTCCAGAATCCGATAAGATTTACCTAAAGTTAGTGTTACATTATATATAAATTTTACCTAAATGCTTTTCCCGTATCGTCCTCCCCGGGCGTCTCTATCGACGGGTTTAAAAAAAAATATTTCGTTCGGCCTCCTCACCCTGGCGGGAGGGTGCCCGGCAGCGCCGGGTGCGACCGTTCAATCGGGGTTGGAACAGCGGATCGGCCCGTCCTCGGTGACGACCCAGTCCATCGCGACGTCGTACGGGTCTGTTGGGATCGCCTCGAACTCCTGGCAGGCGAGTGCGATCCCGACTTTCACCTCGATCGGGTGGGCTTCGAGAAACCGATCGTAGTACCCGGCCCCGTACCCGAGGCGGTTGCCGGCACGGTCGAACCCGAGCATCGGGACGACGACGGCGTCGATCTCGTCGGGTTCGACCGGCAGCTCGTGCCCGATCGGCTCGGGCACGCCGAAGGTGGACGGAACGAGCACCGCAGGATCCTCCAGGCGCGAGAGGCGGAGGCTCCTGGTCTCCCGCTCGATGATCGGCACGACCAGCCGGACTCCCTGATCGAGAAAGGTTCGGATCAGCCCCGAGGTATCGACCTCGCCCGGCTTCGAAGCGTAGACCATCACGGTCTCCTGGTCGGCCAGGAGCGACTGCGTGTGGTGGGCGATCCGCCGGCTCCGTTCTGCCAGGTCCGGCGGGTGCAGACAGGTCCGTGCGGCGCGGACCCGGTTCCGCATCCGGTGTTTGGAGCGATCCATCGGCCCTGAAGTGGTCACTCGTCGTCGTTATAAAGGCTCGCGTGCACCTACGCGGGAGGCTGACCCCTTCCCCTGCCTATCGCCCCTCTCCCCTCCCGGTCGACCCGGCGGGTCCGGGCAGCGTCCTCGCACCCGTTCACGAGAGATGACAATGTATTTTGACTCACTCGACCACAACATGTTGATTGCGGCCGACGGTTCCCCAATTCGCGGTGATTCGGCATGTTCCACGCGTCCTCGCGGACCCGTACAATGCAAAACGATATGCTGATTGAGACGAGAACAGACGAAAACAGGTTTTCTTCCGGTGCATATGATGACTGATATCACAGATGCCGTCGCGGCTGGCCGGGCAGAGCTCGCCGCCGCGATGAGCGCCCTCACCGGGCCACTCCAGTACGATGAGACCGCCTACCACCTCCCCATCTCGTTCGCGGTGACCGGCACCCCCGTCTCGGACGCCACCTCGGCGCGAGAAGCGTACACCGGTTCGGGCGAGAACCCGCTCGTTGCATGGGAGTGCGTCCGGGCATTTCGGGCGGCGACATCGGGTGCCGAAGGAGGTCCGTACACGGGCTTCATTCCGGACGCTGAGATCCGTAAACTTGGGTACTCCCTTGTCGACGGCTCGATCCTCGGGCTCTGTCTGATCGTCGGTCGGCCCGACCACCCGGACGTCGCCGCCGCGCTCTGCCGCGAGCTCCAGGAGAAGTACATGCTCACGTTCCTCGCGGGCCCGGTCGTCTCCTCGCTCCGGGACGCGAACGTCAGGGTGGGGCTCGAGTACCGGCTCGTCCCGCTCGGATCCACCGCCTCGCACGGTGTGCACTTCGCGGACATCCTCGCCCGGGTCGCGATGATGTTCGGCGGGATCACGCCGGGGGACGCCGAGCGGCTTCTCGCGTACGCAGCCGAGCGGCGGGCCCGCGCGATGGTGATAGCCTTTCCCGACCTCTCAGACGAGGAGGTCGCCTCGATCGACGCTCTCCGGCTCCTTGGAATCCCGATCCTCCACACCGGCGGCTACACCGGTGGGGAGTGGACACCGACCGAGGGGAAGGACGCGGTCCGGGTTGGTATGGAACAGTTGGGGATCAAGGTCACGGTCACGGCGATCCCGATCCCGATGGGCTGCTCCCCCGCGTTCGAGGGAAAGTCGATCCGAAAGGAGGAGATGTACGTCGAGTTCGGCGGGAACCGGTCACCGGCTTTCGAACTCCTCCGGATGAGGGAGGCTTCCGAGGTCGAGGATGGGAGGGTGACCGTGATCGGCCCTGAGATCGAGGAGATGCAGGAGGGGTCGGCGGTCCCCCTCGCGGTGCTGATCGACGTTGCCGGCAAGAACTTCCGGAAGGACTACGAGCCCGTCCTCGAGCGGCGGATCCATAACTTCGTCAACTACGGTGAGGGGTCCTGGCACACGGCACAGCGCGACCTGATCTGGGTCCGGCTCTCGAAGGAGTCGGTGAAGAACGGCCTCAGGATCGAGCACCTCGGCAAGCTCCTCGCGGCGAAGTTCAGGATGGACTTCCCCGACCTCCTCGACGCCGTCCAGGTGACGCTCGTCACCGATCGGGCGGAGGTGGAACGGCTGAGGGCAAAGGCCGAAGCGATCTATGCGGAGCGCGACGACCGGATCAGGGGAATGCGCGACGAGGACGTCGACACGTTCTACTCCTGCACCCTCTGCCAGACCTTCGCCCCCGACCACGTCTGCGTCATCACCCCCGAGCGACCCGCACTCTGCGGGGCCATCTCCTGGCTCGACGGCCGGATCGCCCACGAGATCTCTCCGGCCGGCGCGAACCAGCCGATCCAGAAGGGGGGCGAGATCGACCGGGACGGCGGCGAGTTCGAGGGTGTCAACCGATTCCTGAAGAAGGCCTCGCACGGGGCGGTCGACCGGTGCCGGCTCTACTCGGTCGTGGAGTACCCGATGACGTGCTGCGGCTGCTTCGAGGCGATCGCCCTCGTCCTGCCCGAGGTGAATGGGATCATGGTCGTGAACCGGGAGTACAAGGGGGAGACCCCCTCGGGCATGACCTTCTCCACCCTGGCCGGCACGATCGGCGGTGGGGCACAGACGCCGGGATTTGCCGGCATCTCAAAGGGCTACATCCTCTCGGACCGGTTCCTCCAGGCCGAGGGAGGGATCGAACGGCTCGTCTGGCTCCCAGCGAACCTCAAGGAGGAGATCGGTCCCAGACTCCAGGCGAAACTCGCCGAGATTGGGAAACCGGACCTCTTCGACCGGATCGCCACCGAGAACGAGGCGATCACGATCGAGGAGCTGATGGCATACCTTGACCAGGTCGGCCACCCAGCCCTCACGATGAAGGAGCTCTTCTAGGGGACGAGGCGATGGAGTACAGCGCACCAACAGACTGGAGCAACACGATCGGACGAGTGCGCCTCGGCGCGACATCGGCTGAGGGAGGTACCCGGTCCGTGTCGTACGAGATCGGCGGGAACACCGGGCTTCCGTTCATCGAGCCGAACGCCGGGTTGACGAAGCCGCTGGTCGCCTACGAGCTCTGCGACGACCCGACGCTCTGGCCCCCGCTCGTGGTCGAGCGGCTCGGCGAGACCGTGACCGACCTTGCGGGCTGGACGAGGGCCGCTGACAGGGAGTTCGGGGCGGACCTGGTCCGGCTCTACCTGACCTCGACCCGCCGGCGGGGATTCGACGACTTCGACGCGGTCGGAGCGGCCGTCCGGACCGTCCTCGGGGCGACGGGCCTGCCGCTCTGCGTGGAAGGGCCGAACGAGCCCGCGATCGAGTCCGAGGTCTTCCGACGGATCGGCGAGGCCGGCGAGGGCGAACGCCTCCTCCTCGGCACGGCCGAGGCATCCCGTTACCGATCGGTCGCCGCTGCCGCCCTTGCGTATCACCACGCCGTGATCGCCCAGTCCCCAATCGACGTCAACCTGGCCAAGCAGCTCAATATCCTGCTGAGGGAGATCGGCGTGCCCCCGGAGCAGATCGTGATCGACCCCTACACGGGCGCGCTCGGGTACGGGTTCGAGTACACCTACTCGGCGATGGAGCGGATCCGGTATGCCGCCCTCAAGGGGGATGCGGACCTTGCGATGCCGATGATCACGTCGGCTATCGACTCGCTCGCGATTAAAGAGGTCCGGGATGCCCCGCCCGGTGACGCCCACCGCGCCGCCGTCGCCTGGGAGGTGACGACCGGCCTCGCATCGGCTGTCGCCGGTGCCGCGATCGTCTGCGTCCGGCACCCCGACTCGGTGGCGCCCCTCCGTGCTGCGATCGCCGCCACCTGGGGGGTGAGCTGATGGCCCTGAAGGCGCTCGATATCTACAAGCTCCTGCCGAAGAAGAACTGCAAGGAGTGCGGGGTGCCGACCTGCCTCACCTTCGCGATGAAGCTCGCCTCGGGCAAGGCCGACATCGACCTCTGCCCGTACCTGGACGAGAACGCGAAGGCTGTGCTGGGCGCTTCGACGCGCCCGCCGATCCGGTTGGTCAAGGTCGGCGTCGGTGAACGTTCGTTCCGGGTCGGCGACGAGTTCGTCTTCTACCGGCACGAGAAGACCTTCTACCATCAGCCGGGCATCCTCTTCCGGGTCTCGGACACCTGGGACGAGCAGACGATCGCCGGGGTTGTCCACGAGGTCCGCGACTACAAACTGACCCGAGTCGGTCAGGACCTGGTCCTGGACGGGGTCGCCATCGCGAACGACTCGAATGACCCGGCCGCCTTCGGCCGCGCTGTCTCCGTGGTCGAGGCGAACGGTCACCTGCCCGAGGTCCTGATCGCCGAGGACCCGGCGGCGCTCGAGGCCGGGCTTGTCCACTGCGGCACCTTCCGGCCGCTCCTTGACGGGGCCACGACAGCGAACGCCCCTGCCGTCCTGGCGCTGGCAAAGAAGCACGGCGCGCCGCTCGTCGTCCGCGCCCCGGACGCAGACGGCCTCGTCGCGCTCGTCCAACAGTGCACCGCCGCCGGGGTTCAGGACCTGGTGCTCGACCTCGACCCGCCGTCCCCCGCGGAGTTCGTGAGGCGCTCCTCGGCCGTGCGGCAGCTCGCGATCGCCCGGGCGGTCCCTGAGCTCGGGTACCCGGTCTATTATGACTGCTCGAAGGCCGGTGAGCTTGCGCCGTCTGCGCTCGCGCTCGGGATCTTGAAGTTCGGCTCGGTCCTCGTCGTGGGGCCGCTCTCCCGCCCCGAGACCGTCGCGGCGCTCACCCTCCGGCAGAATATCTACACGGACCCCCAGAAGCCGATCCAGATGACGCCGGGCCTCTACCGCGTTGGGAACCCCGGGCCCGAGGCGCCGGTCCTGATGACCGTGAACTTCTCGCTCACCTTCTTCACGCTCCAGGGCTACCTGGAATCGACCCGGATCCCGTGCTACATGCTGATCGTGGACACCGAGGGGCAGTCGGTCCTGACCGCAGTCGCCGCCGGCAAACTCTCCGAGACCGTCGTCGCGGACGCAGTGAAAAAGTTCGAACTCGAGTCCACGGTCTCGCACCGGACCCTGATCATCCCAGGATACGCCGCTCCGCTCTCGGGGGCGATCGAGGACGCGACCCGCTGGAAGGTGATGGTCGGGCCGCGCGACGCGGCGGACATTGGTGAGTTCCTCGAGACCCAGTGGAAGGGATAGATGCCGGTCGTCACCTTCCTCCCCAGTTACCGCAAGGTCGAGGTGCCGCCGGGTACGACCATCCTGGACGCAGCCCGAAAGGCCGGGCTCTCGATGAACGTGGTCTGTGGCGGCGTCGGCAAGTGCGGCAAGTGCCTGGTCTATGTCAAGACCGGCAAGGCGAGCTTCGACCGGCAGAAGTACGGGCGGTTCTTCACGCCGGCCGAGCTCGCCCGGGGTGCCTGCCTGGCCTGTACCACCACGGTCGCCTCTGATCTGGACGTCTTCGTGCCGGAGGGCTCCCTGATCCAGGAGCAGAAGATCCTGATCGAGGGGCTCGATATGACGACGGCGTTCCGCCCCTCGGTCTTGAAGTACCACCTCTCGCTCTCCGCCCCGACCCTCGAGGACCCGTCCCCCGACCTGAACCGGATCCTGGACGCGATCCATCGGCAGCACGGGCCGCGTCCCGAGCAGATCTTCGCCCCGCTCGGGGTGCTCCGCCGGATCCCCGAGATCCTCAGGGCCGCCGACTGGGACGTGACCGCCACCGTCGGGCTCCAGCCGCCGGGCAAGTACTGGCTCCTCAACATCGAGGCGGGTGACACCTCGGACCGGCTCTACGGGGTCTCGCTCGACCTCGGTACCACCACGGTGGTCGCCTACATCTGGAACCTTGCGACTGGCAAGGTCGCCGGGATCGCCTCGAACTACAACCGCCAGATCTCGTGTGGCGAGGACATCCTCTCCCGCGTCAACTTCGGGCGAAAGTCCGGTCTTGCCAAGCTCCAGGCCCTCGCGGCCGAGTCGATCAACACCGCGATCACGAACGCGGCGAACAACGCCCGGATCGACCGGGACGACATCTACGAAGCGATGGTCGCCGGCAACACGGTGATGACGCACATGCTCCTCGGGATCGATCCGGCCTATATCATATCTGAGCCCTACGTCCCCGTGGTCCGCCGTTCGATCAACACGGCCGCCTCGAACCTCGGCCTCTCGATCGCCCCGACCGCCGGTGTCTTCGCCTTTCCGGCGGTCTCGGACTTCATCGGCGGTGACATCGTCGCGGACGTGCTCGCCTGCGGCATGGGGACGCGGGACGAGGTCTCGCTGATGATCGACATCGGGACGAACTTCGAGATCGTGCTCGGTAACAACGAGTGGATGTTCTCGTGCGCGGGTGCCGCCGGCCCGGCGCTCGAGGGCGGCGAGGTCCTCTTCGGAATGCGGGCGAACCCCGGGGCGATCGAGCGGGTGACCGTCGACCCCGAGACCCTTGAGCCCACCTGGAAGACGATCAACGGGATCCCGCCGAAGGGGATCTGCGGGTCGGGCCTGATCGACCTCCTCGCCGAGCTCCTGACCGCCTGTGTCATCGACCGGAACGGCCTGATCGACACCACGATCGACCACCCGAGGGTCAGGCGCGGGGACTACTTCCCTGAGTACGTCGTCGCGTTCGCGCACGAGACGGGGGTCGACAAGGACATCGTCTTCACCGAGAACGACATCAAGTCCCTGATCATGTCCAAGGCCTCGATCCTCGCGGCGTGCGCGGTCCTGATGAACGTGGCCGGGATCACCTTCCGGGACCTCGGGACGATCTATTTCTCGGGCGGGTTCGGGAACTACCTCAACAAGCAGAACGCGATCACGATCGGCCTGATCCCCGAGGTGCCCCTGGACCGGATTAAAAATATCGGCAACGGCGCCGTGATGGGCGCGAACATCGCGCTGATCAACCGCGACGAACGCCGGACCCTGGACGTGATCGCCGACAATATCGCCTACATCGAGCTGAACGCCGAGCCCTCGTTCATGGAGGAGTACACCTCGTCCTCGTTCCTGCCGCACACGGACCTCTCGCTCTTCCCGGGTGTCCTGGAGATGCTGAACAGCTGCCGCCTCCGGGCTCGGACGAACGGTATCCACCACACGGAGACCTGAGCCATGGCACACAATCTCGCCCCGACGATGGGCCGCGCGACCGGGATCGGCGGCCTTCCGCATACGGACCCGGTCCGTGCGGTCGACGACATCATGACCGCGTTCCCCGAGGTCCCGTACGCACCGGGCCTCCCGAACCGGGGCCTGTACGAACAGATCGTCTGGAACGACGCGGCCTTTCTGCCCGGTCTCGAGGTGGTCGAGGGACGGCTCGTGATCGACCGCGAGGCCGACCACGCGGAGGCGCAGGAGAGGGTCTACCTGGACTTCGTCGAGCAGGACGCCTCAGGCTACGGCCCGACTGCGGAGACGAACGCGGGTCTCCTCGAACTGGCGACGCGCGACCTCTCGTCGGCGTTCATGGTCAAGAGCCAGGTGACGGGACCGGTCACCGTCGGCATGCAGATCGTCGACCGGGAGAAACGCCCGATCCTCTACGACGAGGCGTATGCCGACCTGCTCGGGAAGCTGCTCGCGCTCCGGGCGCGGGCGACCGAGGCGGTGCTCCGAGAGACGGGTGTCCCCGAGACCCTGGTCGTGCTGAACGAACCCTACTGGGCGAGCCTCGGGTCGACCGTGGTCCCGGTCTCTGAGGAGACGGTCCGCCTCGCGTTCGAGGACATCGGCTCGCTCGTGGAGGGCGGGCTCGGCATCCACTGCTGCTCCAACACGGACTGGCGGTTCGTGATGGACCTGGAGCCGGCGGTCATCTCGCTCGACGCCCACGAGACGGCGACCGAGTTTCTGCTCTTCGCCGGAGACGCGGCTGCGTACCTGGAGCGAGGCGGGGTGATCGCGTGGGGAGTGGTGCCGGCGGACGCCCGGCTCTTCGTCCTGGAGGACGATGCCGCCTTCGTCGCCCGCATGGAAGCGATCCGCACGGTGATGGCCGAGTACGTCGACCCGGATCTGCTCGTCCAGCAGTCGCTGATCACGCCGAGCTGCGGCATCCGGTTCGCGAACGACGAAGAGGCGGCCCGGATTCAGGCGGCGACCGCCCGCGTCGCCCGCGCCTGGCGGGGGGAGGCCTGATGGTCCCGGCTCCCTTCCGGATCGCGCTCTCGGGAAAGGGCGGGACCGGCAAGACGACGACGGCGGCGCTCCTGGTCGACGCCTTCCGCCGGATGGGCGAGACCCCGGTACTTGCGGTCGACGCGGACCCGAACACGAACCTGAACGAGGCACTCGGGATGGAAGTGACGGAGTCCCTCGGCTCGATGCGCGAGGAGGCCTTCTCGAAGGCGATCCCGCCGGGGATGTCGCGCCACGACTACGTCCGACTCAGGTTCCGGCAGGTGCTGGCCGAGGGGGAGGGGGTCGACCTGATCGCGATGGGCCGGCCAGAGGGGACGGGCTGCTACTGCTTCTCGAACGACCTCCTCTCGGAGTGCCTGGCCGGCCTCCAGGCGGAGTACCGGTTCATCGTGATCGACGCGGAGGCGGGGATGGAGCACATCGCCCGCGGGACGATCGGGGTGCCCGACCTCCTCCTGATCGTCTCGGACCCGGGAGCGCGGGGGATGCGGACCGCAACCCGGATCCGGGACATCGCCCTCTCGCTCGGGCTCGACCGAGAGCGGATGGCCCTGGTGGTGAACCGGGTCCGGAACGGCGTTGCCGAGGTGGGCGGCGAGCCGGTCCCCCTGATCGCCGAGGTGCCGGCTGACCCGGCAGTCGAGGCGGCCGACCTGGAGGGCCGGCCGATCATAACGGTGCCGGACGACAGCCCCGCGCGTCTCGCCGTTGCAGCGCTCGCGGAGCGGATCAGGGGGCAGGTACGGGCTCGTTGAGGCTCCTGGTCGCCAACTTTTATCTATCTCCTTGCCCGATCTTGTAAGGCTGTATGCGCCGTTGTGGCTTAGCGGTATAGCGGTTGATTCGTAATCAACAGGCCGGGGGTTCGATTCCCTCCAACGGCTTTATTCCTTTCATGACAAAAGCCTCTTGCATTTTCTACCCCTTTCGCTGACCTTGTGGTATGGAACCCGGCGTACCACCCCTGTTCTACCCAACCCACACATTCGACTATGTTGAACGGGCGATGGAGAAGGCCATCGCCAAGGGAACCCTATCCGATCAGGACGTCTCTCTCATCCGGGAGTACGTGCACGAGCACCAGGCCTCGAAGGACATCTCGACCGCACGAATCCAGAAGGTCATGTACACCCTGATCACCTGACGACGTTTCCTCCCCGTCGAACTCTCACGTCTCACCCTCGCCGACGTCTACGACGGTATCGCACGGATTAAGGCCGGCACCAGCGCGCGTGGGACCCCGTTCAAGCAGAACACGCTCCACGACCAGATCCGGATCCTCAAACAGTTTCTCATCTGGGCCGTCGAGAGCGAGTACCTCCAGATCCCCGAGAAGAAGATCCGGGCAATCAAGACCCCGCTCGTCAACTGGTTCACCCCCGAGCCCGACGAGATCCTCACCTACGATGAGATCCTCAACTTCTTAAAGGGCGCCCGATCCAGCCGGGACCGCGCAATCATCGCCTCCCTCTACGAATCCGGTTGCCGGATCGGCGAACTCGCCCGGCTCCGCTGGCGCGATCTCGCCTTCGATCAGTGCGGCGTCAGGATGTACATCGACGACCGCAAGACCCGCAAGCGCCGTTACATCCGGCTCTCCATGGCCCGCGAGTACCTCGCATCCCACAGGAACGACTACTGCGGAACTCCTGCCGGCGACGCCCTTGTCTTCCTGACCGTCACCGGCGCACCGATGGAGTACCAGGCCCTCGTCCGGACGCTCTGGCGAGCGGCCAAACAGGGCGGCGTCACCAAAAAGATCAAGCCGCATCTCTTCCGAAAGTCGCGTATCACCCACATGATCTCACAGAACTACCAAGAGTCAGTCATCAAGCGGGCGATGTGGGGCAACCTCGACACCACCATGATGAAGACCTATATGGTCCAGTCTGAGAACGATATTGACGCAGAGTTACTCGACAAGGCCGGCATCCGCTCCAAGGCTGAAGCGGGCCGACCGCTCGGGCCGGTTCCGTGTCCACGGTGTCATACGATCAATGGCCCGATCACAACGAGCTGTTCGCAGTGCGGGTGCCCGCTCGTCGAGGGTACCACCCTCGAGCTCGATGAGGCCGTGGAGCGCATCGAGGAGAGCCCCCTCAACCAGCATGCGCTGGCGCAGGCGCTTGAGACGCTTCGACGCGAGATGACGGTCGGATGCAGTGTCAGTCCGACACACTATGCAACCTGATCCTCCTCCCTCTTTTCACCTGAGAGTTTAGTTTCGACCTGCGGGCGATGGGGTATGTCCATTCATCTGAGGATGTCGCTATCAGTCGACGCTGATCCTGCCGAGATCAGTTTCCTCTGGTTTCCTCCTCTTTCGAGGTCGATTCCGACCGAAACCTATCAGGCATGGCTGGCGCCGATGCACCCATGTGGTCGGGCGGCGTCCTACTCCGTTGCCCGGCCGAATTTAGGGAGGAATCAGAATTGCCAACAACCCCTCATCGGCCGACAGGGTCGGGTTCGCAGCCCGGCCGATCGGCCTTCTGTGTCCTCGCCGAGACGCTTGATCGGCTTCCGACCCCGGTTCACCGTTTGGTAGCGGACGCCCTCATCGCGAACGGCTCATCGGCGCACCCGCAGATTTTTTGGGTAAGATGTGGAAGGCGGAATCTCCATCTCGCTTTAACTTCGTGAAGAGAAGACCTCAACCGTCTTCTGCTAGGTCGATAAGCAGGTGCGCGAACTCCCCTTCACGAACACGTTCCGCTTGTCGATATTGACGAAGAACAAGACTATGGATTGCGGAGTCGATTCCGCCTGCATGTCCTCCCACATGCTTCACCAACAATACCATCTTTTTTTCATCAGTCTTTGGTGTCGGTCTGTTTTTTAGATTTGTCAAATTCTATAATGACAAATCGACAATAATAATATGATTTAATTTGATTTTGATAAGATGAATTCGAAATTCGCTAAATGGGGAGTCGTTGTGTTCTCCGCGCTGCTCGTGCTTTGTTTGGGTATTCAGTCGGTTTCAGCTGAAGAGAGGTATGTTTATTCAGGACAGGTCCGCAGTCAGGCTGCCGAGGAGGGATTCGCGAGTCCTTACGGTGTCGCATTGGACAGCACTGGCAATGTCTATGTCACCGATACTGGTTTCAGTCGCGTTTCTAAGTTCACATCTTCCGGCTCTTTTGTCACGAAATGGGGGTCAACGGGTTCTGGCAATGGTAAGTTCATAGGACCCGCAGGAATAGCGGTTGACAGCGCAGGAAATGTCTACGTCGTCGACTCGGGCAACTTCCGTGTCCAGAAATTTACCTCAGACGGTACCTATGTCACAGAGTGGGGATCTTTTGGTACCGGGAATCAGGAATTTGTGATGCCACGGGGCATCGCGGTTGACAACGCGGGCAACGTCTACGTGGCGGATAACGAAGGTCATTGCATTAAGAAGTTCGATTCGAACGGAGGTCACATCGCGACATGGGGGAGTTACGGCTCTGGGGATGGACAGTTCAAATTCCCCAGGGATATTGCAATTGACAGCACAGGGAATGTCTATATCACCGACGAAGAAAACAACTGCGTCCAGAAGTGGACGACATCCGGCACATACATCTCGAAATTCGGGAGCGCAGGACTAGGAGACGGACAGTTCTCTGACCCTCGCGGCATCGCAGTCGATAGCTCGGGGAACATATACGTCACCGATAATGCTGGCTCTGATGGTGCTAACCATCGGGTCCAGAAATTTACCCCGAACGGAATTTTCGTAACAAAATGGGGGACGAAGGGCTCTGGTGACGGTCAATTTTTGTGGCCCGAATCTATCGCCGTTGACAGCGCGGGAACTGTCTATGTCGCCGATTATGGCAACGGCCGGGTTCAGAAGTTTAAAAAGGAAGTTGAGCTCCTGCCGTCTGCTGCATTTTCAGGATATCCGCAATCGGGCAATGCTCCTCATACGGTGAACTTCCTCGATTACTCTACCTATGCATCCTCCTGGTCCTGGGACTTCGGTGATGGGGCGAGCTCGTCTGAACAGCAACCGTCCCATGTCTACACCACACCGGGGCGGTACACGGTCTCGCTCACGGTCTCGAACCAGGCAGGAAGGAAATCCACCGAGACGAAGTACGATTTTGTCGTAGTCACCGGGACCGTGAAGCCCACAACCGTTGTGACTACGGCAGCCCCAACTGTTCAACCAACCCCAACCTCGTCTATCATCGCAGGATTCAGGGCGAACGCAACCTCGGGCTCGATGCCGATGACCGTACAGTTCACCGACGAATCAACCGGGAAGCCGTTCTTCTGGTGGTGGCACTTCGGTGACGGATTTTACAGTAATGAACAGAACCCTGTTCACGAATACACCAGAGAAGGCGAGTATTCTGTCGCGCTGTATGTCTGGAGTCAGACAGGCTCGGCAAACACCGTGAAGACGTCGTACATCACCGTTGGTGGTCCCCTCACCCCGACGCCGACGCCGACGCCCGTGCCAGGGGCGCCCGTTGCGAACTTCACGATGAGCAGAACGTCAGGAACCACGCCGCTCTACGTACGGTTCGTGGACACGTCGACGAATGCTACGTCGTGGCGGTGGGATTTCGGCCCGACCGCATGGACCCCATCGAGGAACCCGAGCGTTGTCTTCCGCCAACCCGGTGAATACTCTATCACCCTGACTGCGAAGAATGAGTTCGGCTCCTCGCAGATGACAAAGAACCTCTCCGTGACCGGGGCGATGCCGAGGTCCGTGCGAGGCTCAGCAATCAGCGTCGTCGGATAATTGCCCTTTTCTCTTTTTTCTCTTCATCCAAAGGCACTGAATCGGTCGGGCGGTGCACGCTCTGCGGGCTCGCGCCGGCGGCGTGGGCCGGCAACGGGGAGCGATTGTGCGAGGCGTGCTACGGGCGCGAGGTGCAGCGGCGGGTGGAGCAGGGGAGTGACGTTGTGACCCCCACGTCTCGCCCGGGAGCGGTCGATGCCCGATCGTGACGGAGGAGATGCATCGTCGCCGGTTCTCGACCAGCACCACCTCGTCCAGCACCGGCGTCCGACCCTGCGACGGGTGGATAGGGAAGGTGAGTCCGAACGGGCACTGCCCCCGCTCGTGCCCGGGCGGGGATGAGCGTTCCCGGTCCATCCGCAACTCAAATGAATGTCTATTTATAATAACACACCGTTGCTTTCTCCATTCGATCTCATCTCAGGCTCGCCGAGACCAGGAGTCTCCGTCATCCCGTGCTGGAACTGGACGGGTGACTCATGCACGATCCGCCGTGGCCAGAGGAGAACGATCCCATGGAGATGATCACGAGATGAACGAGGTTCGACGCTGGAGAAGATGGCAGACACTCTTTCTGGGAACTCTTCTCGCAGTGCTACTGATGGTTCCGCTCACGATGGGGACCGTGTCCGCCCTATCCTGGAACAACGAGACCGTGGATACAGCTTACGATGTTGGTCATTTTTCATCCCTTGCGCTGGATACTGCGGGCAACCCCCGGATCGGGTACTGGACATTTGGAATGACGACCTGAAGTATGCCTGGAAGGACGGTTCGGGCTGGCCCCGCGAGTCAGTTGATATGGCTGGCGATGTTGGTCAGTATTCATCCCTGGCGCTGGATCGTGACGGCAACCCCAGGATCAGTTACTATAATGCAACAGATCATGACCTGAAGTATGCCTGGAAGGATGGTTCGAACTGGTTCACCCAGATCGTGGATTCGGCTGGCGATGTTGGTTGGGAAACATCCCTTGCGCTGGATGGTGCCGGCAACCCCCGGATCGCTTACTGGGATGGAACGAATGGCTACCTGAAGTATGCCTGGAAGGACGGTGCGGGCTGGCACATCGAGACCGTGGATGCGGCTGGCGATGTTGGGAGGTTTGCATCCCTCGCGCTGGATGGTGCTGGCAACCCCCGGATCGGTTACTTCGACAATGTTCCGAATTATAACCTGAAGTATGCCTGGAAGGACGGTTCGGGCTGGCACACCGAGACCGTGGATGCGACCGGCCTTGTTGGTTCGTATTCATCCCTTGCGCTGGATAGTGCCGGCAACCCCCGGATCGCTTACTGGGATGAAACGAATCACGACCTGAAGTATGCCTGGGCCGATCTCAGTCCCACCCCCTCCGGCCCGTCGCCCTCCTTCGCCGCGTACCCCCAGTCCGGGGCGGCACCGCACCTGGTGCAGTTCCTCGACTACACGCCGAATGCGCAGTCATGGCACTGGGACTTCGGTGACGGCGGGAGCTCGACCCTCCAGTACCCGACGCACACCTACACCGCGCCCGGCCTCTACACCGTCTCCCTGACGGTCACCAACTGGGCGGGAGCGACGTCGACGAAGACGGAGTACCATTACATCCGCGTCACCGAGCCCGTGACGCCGGCACCGACGCCTGTGGCGAACTTCACCGCGAATACCACAACCGGGCCGGCACCGCTCGCCGTCCAGTTCACGGACGCCTCCGGCAAAGCGCCGTTCCACTGGTGGTGGCAATTCGGCGACGGGAGCGGGTCGACCGATCGCGACCCCGTGCACGTCTACGAGCGCACCGGCGCGTACACGGTGAACCTGACGGTCTGGACGCCGCTCGGCCGGGCGACCGTCTCGAAGCCGGCGTACGTCGTCGTCGAGGGTGACCCGCGGGTGCCGGAGGCGAACTTCACCCTGAGCCGCACCTCCGGCCCGGCACCGCTCTACGTCCGCTTCACCGACACCTCGACGGGCAATCCCACCTCCTGGCGCTGGGACTTCGGCGGGCTCGCCTGGTCGACGATGCGGAGCCCGAGCGTTATCTTCCGCCAGCCCGGCGAGTACGCGGTGACGCTCACCGTCCGGAACCCGTACGGCTGGTCCTCGTTCGGAAGAACCATCACCGTCACCGGCTCCGGCACGGCGACCACCCGGAACGGCGGCGGGCGGGCGGTCAGCGTCGTCGGATAACCCCTCTTTTTCGGACCCGCTGTGCACACCGGCAGGTCCACCCCCCCACCGGAAACTATACCTGGGTGCATGCCCGACTCACGGGCAGCCCGATGGTGAGCGGATGATCACGCAGGATATTGTCAGGAAACTCTGGGACGAAGCGGGGAACGGCAATGTGGCCGTGTGGGAGGACGGGACGATGACCGTTGTGCAGGCCGACTATCCGGGCGAGACCGCCGGGAGAAGGCCGCTGGTCGTCCTCAAACCGATCCGCCTCGTGAACGAGTTCGAGCTCCTGGACTACGCCCTCAACGATCACGCCCCGCTCTCGACGATCGAGGAACTCGTGCGGAGTGCCGGCGGAGCGTGCTCGAGAAGCTCGGTGGCGTAGGACAGTTCAGCCGGACCCCGGGCAGACCCGCGGAGTCCCCCCATTTAACCTCCGGTGCAACCGACGTTCTCTCGATCCCCCTGCCCCGCGGATGGGCTATCGTTGGCCCCGGGCATCGTCACTGCGGTCGTTGCTCCGAGACCGGGTGCCGTCGATCGTGACACTGCCGGCAAACATCACTGCCGGGCGGTTCCGGGAAATGGAGAGGGGCGTGACGAATAGTCCGTTTTCGGCAGTCTTCTCGTCCGGGGGCTCGAAGAGACGACGTTGTCTACCGGTCGAGGTGCCGGTATGTGCCCACATCAGGGATCTGCCCGTCTCACAGAAATTCGGAGAACTCTTCGACAGTCAGCCCAACCTGCGCCAGAATAGATTGGAGGGTCTTAGGAGCGATCTCTCCCCCGGAATGGACCGGCACGGTCACGATCCGCCCGGTGATAGGGTGATGCAGATAGTGATGGCTCCCGCGGACGTGGGCCTCGCGGAATCCCGCCCGCAGAAGGGCCCGTACCACCTTCGCTCCCGAAACGCGGGGGAGCTTCATACCGATGCCGGGTCGACCGCTGGCGATCGGACGGAGACCTCCACCTCGACCGGAATGGGCCGGCCGAGGACCTCGAGGGTCTCGATGTAGCCCACGATCGCCTCCCCGACGTTCGAGATGGCTTCGTCCCAGGTATCGCCTTCGGAGATGCAGCCCGGCAGAGACGGTACCGTGACCGTATAGCGGCCGTCCTCATTTCTCTCTATCAGCACCGTGTACCGCAGGTTCGCCGTCGCCACACTGTTCCTCCGGAGCTGATCTCCGCGCACGGACCGATTAAGGTATCTCAGGGAGCGGGCCAGGACGACCTGCTGGCATGCGCCGGCTATGCCGGCGACTATCGGGTCGGGCTCGAAGCCCCGGGCAGATCTCCTCGAGTACGCAAAGGGCAAGGTGCCCCCTATCAGCGATCCGCGACGAACGCCTACGGCTCGTCGACGATGACGCGAAACCTCTCCGTGACCGGGGCGATGCCGAGGTCCGTCAGGGGCTCGGCCGTCAGCGTCGTCGGATAGCCTTCCCCCTTTTTAGAGCATGATCGCGGACGTCGACGATCTCCCGGCACCCTGACTACCGGCACTCGATCCAGACGCTGCTGGGGGAATGAGACCGATCCGAGGTGTGTCGTGTGTACGGCCATCACCCCGCCATCGCACGGCTGGAAAAGGTTAACCCGGTTGGTGTTTACGGACTGTGAGATGATCGTCCAGTACATCACCGCGGCACTCGCTCAGGCCCGGTTCGAGGAGATCGAGGACGAGGACCCGTGGTACGGCGAGATCCCGGAGCTCCAGGGCGTCTGGGCGTCCGGGAGAACCGAGGAGGAATGCCGGTCTCGCCTTGCAGAGACGCTCGACGGCTGGCTCCTCGTCCGGCTCCGCCGCGGCCTTGCGATCCCCCCCGTCGGCGGCGTCCGCCTCGACCCGGCTGAGCGCATGGACGCGGGTGCCAGTGGCTGATCGGCTCCATCCGGTGTCATAGCAGGAGTTGGTCCGGCGGCTCCGCGCTCTTGGGTTCGACGGTCCCTGTCAGGGCGGGCGCCATCCCTACTTGGTCCGGGGCGACCGGGTGCTCACGCTGCCACATCCTCACCGACAGGAGATCGGCGTCGACCTCCTGGTCCGCATCCTGAGGCAGGCGGGAATCACCCGCGAGGACTGGCTGGGAGCATAAGCATCATCGACGGCTGGCGGTGATCACGCGACGGTCTCGGTGCCTCCTCTCTTTCTGGTTCTGTGTTTGTCGTAATCGACCTGGGAAGAGGCCGTTTTGGTCGGAGTTAACGGGTACCTGTTCATCTTTCTCTCGGCCGTCGACGATTTGCTCCGGCACCCCGACGACTGGCCCTCGATCGGCCTCGTCCTCTGCCGGACGCAGAACCGGGTGATCGCCGAGTACACGCTGCGGGATGTACGGAAACCAATGGGGGTCGCGACCTTCACGCTCGCCGATGCCCTGCCTGAGGAGATCCGGGCCGGGCTGCCGACGATCGAGGAGATCGAGGAGCGGCTGCGGAACTAATCGCGTGCGTCTTCTCCTCCGGGTCGCCGTCGGGAGACGTTCCTGTCGAATGGATGGCGGCGGCCGTCGGTGTGAGGACTCCGCTCACTTTCTCTTCGCAAGGATTGGAGTTCACATATCCGACCGCCGATGATCGTGGGACTCGCCGCCATCACCCTGGCGGCGCTCCTGGTGATGACCATGTCAGGTTCACATGAACGCAGCCCCTCCGCCTCTCTCCGGTACCAGCGTGGCGGTCGGACGGGATCCAGACCAACCGGAGGCAGGCGATGACCGACGACCTGCCGGCCCTGCTCGCCCGCTGGCGGCGGTTCCGCCGCGCCCTGAACGTGGAGGACCACGCAGCGATGGACCGGCTGATCGCCATGGTCGAGCGGCGCGGCCCGGCTCTTGCCCGGGCGATCGACGACCCGCTCGAGGTTGCGGTCCTCGCGGTGCTGATCGAGCTGGTCCGGGAGCGGGCATGACCATGCGGCTCTCGTGCCGGCCCGGCGTGAGCTTCGAGCTCGGCCGGCTCGCGGTGCTGATCGCACCGCCGGACCGGATGGCCGCGCTCCTCGACCTGCCGGAGATCGGGTCGTTCCACACGCTCTATCTCTATACCGGGTTCTCGGAAGTGCTCTTCCGGGTGCCGCCGATCCGGTCGGAGCACGTCGAGACGAAGGTCTGCACGAGCCTCGACGATGCGATCGCGGCGGTGAGCCGGTCGTTTCACACGGTGCTGATGGTGGAGTGGTCGCCGGCGCTCGCGGCCGGCCTGGACGCGGAGGAGCAGGGCCAGCGGATGAGCCGGCTCGTGAGGGCGCTGAAGCGGCGGGCGGAGTCGGCGATCGTGATCGTGTACAGTTGCAGAACCCGATCCACGAAAACAAGGATTGAAACCGGAGCCTGGCGCCCTTCTCTCTCTCCTGTCGGGGCTGATCGCAGGAGTGAACGACAACGCTTAAGTCTACCGCGGGATACCATGGTGTATGGCAACCAGTCGTACGATCAAGCTCGAGGCGGACACCAAAGCCAGCCTCGATAGTCTCAAGATACACCCCCGCGAGACCTACGACGATGTGATTAAGCGCCTGGTCGACATCGCGATCGACGACGAGCCACTCTCCCCCGAGACCCTGGAGCACCTCGAAGAGGCCGAGGAGGACATCAAGGCGGGCCGCACCCGACCTATGGCCGAGGTCATGAAGGAACTCGGGATCGATGACTGATGTCGTTCGCCGTCGAGTTCACCCGATCCGCCGAGCGGGCCTTTGCGAAGATGGACCGCCCCGTAGTCCGGCGGATACGGGCCGAACTGGCCGCCCTCGCTGAAGAGACGAGGCCCGAACGGTATGTCAAGCAGCTCAAGGGCCATGACAGTCCCCCGTATTACTCGCTCCGGGTCGGAGACTACCGCGTCATCCTCCAGATCCACAATCACCGGCTCGTGATCCTCGTGGTCGACGCCGGCCCCCGCGACTCGATCTATCGGACGTTCTAGGGGCCGCCCCTCCCTATCCCGCATCCGGTGCCATCTCTCTACGGACAGGAAAATTGGAAAGAAAACTTCTCCCATGGCTACGGGAAACATGATCGAACGACCTTCGATTACAACTCCGATTACAGAGGTGTCCCAGTTGAGAATTCAAGGGCGTGAAAATGAGTTCTATCCTTATCGTCGGATGTACGGCGGAAGGTTGCACGGGGACAGGTTGCGGCCTGATGGCGGCCCTCGTGGCTGCTCGCCGGTTGAGCAGCGTCAAGTAGGCCATCTGCTTGACGGAAATCATGCTTCTGGCATTACAGTTTGGTCTTATCGTGATCCAGCTTCTTGCGAGAATAGAATACCCCCGATATCACAAGAGAACGGAGCGGGGTCCAGACACCGCCCCTTGTCGATTGCGGAGTTGACGACCGTATCGCGCATATACATTGGCTCCTCTTTTTAGGGTTCCCCTGATTCGGGTGGATAGTGGGGATCTTCAACGCCGGCTGCGGCGTTGCAGACCACGAACCACGAAAACAAGGATTGAATCTCGTTTTCCTCGGGACAGGCGTTCGGTCAGGAACTGGTTGCAGCGCACGTCCACGGGTACTTGATACAGTGTCGCTCCTCGTCATTGAGCGTTTAATATTCACTACCATCCCATTCTCCTTCGACACCACCCCTCCCCTCACCGCTCTCTTCTCACGGAGGGAACACCAATGAAAGAGACAATCGGCGCCGGCATCCTCGCCGGCGCAGTCGCCGTCACCGCGGGTGGCGGCGTCAGTATCGTTGCGGACGGCTGGCCTGAAGCCGTGCTCGTCGCGCTCGCCGTGCCGGATCGCGAGGTCGTGCTCTCGGCCGGCAACCGGATCTCGATCGTGACGGATCACCCGGAGGATCTAGTCGAGGTTCAGCCGCCGTCGCGAGGAAAGGCGGACCTGGGCGGGCTGACGGTCGAGCGGTGGTTACCGGCGCCGCTGCCGGCGGAACGAACAGGGGGCCAGCCCCCGCGCCGGCGACAAGCAGACCGAACCCCTTAACCCTCCTGGGAGCGGATCTCTCGAAAAACCGGGTGATGGCGGGTGGATACGAAGGTTCTCCTCATCATGGTCGTCGCGGTGGTGGCGATCGGCTTCGTCGCCGGCGTCTGGCTCTCCGGGGCCGGACAGGTCGGGCCGCTGACAGGGAGCATCGTCCCTGGACAGGGGGGATGCGTTGGATCGCAGCTAGATGCAAAGTACCATCCCGGGGTGCTCAAGACGACGGTATGGGGCACGCTCAAGAACCTCGACGGGACGCCGATACCGGACAAGTGGGTCTACGTCCGCCAGTGCGGCAGGGGGTACTGTGACTTTTTTTCGTATGACTCTCCCTCTGTCAAGACCGATGCCAGCGGCAGATTCCAGGTGACAAAGTCGACCGGTGGCACCACGGCGCTCGATATCGAGGTGACGTTGGACCCCCGCATCAACACCGGAAACTATTGTGCAAATTACGCGACGGCCAGGTACTCGTTAACCGGTCCGTGAGGATGGCGCATTCACCTTCTGCGGCCACCCGACCCAGGCCGTCGTGAAGCGGTAGCAGGATGCCGGCGCAAAAGTCTCCTCGACGGCCGGTCGCGGTGACAGGTGCGGTCAGGATCGGCGTGGTCGAGCCGGACGACACGCCCGGGCAGTCAATCGAGGGCCGGCTCTGTCTGTCGCGTCGTGCTGCCGCACCATGCTCGGGCGACTCCTCGGCGCCGTCTCACTTCGTGCTCGACCGCGCCGCCGGCCGTCTTCGCCGGCCGGAACGGCGGCCTGGATCCCCCGATGGCCGTCCAAGACAACAAGCTGAACCCCGGTCAGACCTCGTTCTTTCAAATCATCGAAGAACCCAGACCAGAATGCCTCGCTCTCGCAGTCAGTGATCGTTGCTCCGAGAATCTCACGATATCCATCGACCCGGACCCCAGCGAGTATCAGGAGCGCTTTTGAGACATACCGGGGGCCGTCACGAACGGTGTAGTACGAGGCATCGAGAAAGAGGTAGGGAAAGACCTGCTCAATCGGCCGGCTGAAAAATTCGTGCACCTCGCGATCGAGGTCCTGTGCGATGCGGGAGACCGAGGAGGGGGAAAGCTGGTCGATC
>CASGHK010000054.1 GCA_949320185.1 uncultured Methanomicrobiales archaeon
GTCGTACCGACAGTGGGAGCATCGACGCTGTCCTGTGCTCATGCGATACAGCTTCTCACAGTGACATCGCGGGCAAACAATCCTGGTCATGAACCCCTCCTAGGTGATAGGAGTTGGGGGCTGAAATGACACTATACCCTCGGAAAATTGTTCCTGGAGATCGACGGCGAGTTCCGTGTCTCCGTTGCCTCTTCGGCACAGGCTGCCCTCTCTCTCCTGGAGGGGGCGGAGTTCGACGCCATCATCTCGGACTACCAGATGCCCGGAATGGACGGGATTGCCTTTTTGAAGGCCGTCAGGGGATCGGGTAACGCGATTCCGTTCATTCTCTTCACCGGGAGAGGTCGGGAGGAGATCGTCATCGAGGCGATCGATGCCGGCGTGGACTTCTATGTCCAGAAGGGAGGTGACCCGAACGCGCAGTTTACCGAACTGGCCCACAAGGTCCGACATGCGGTGACACGCAGGAGCGCCGAAGCGGCGCTCTCGGAGAACCGGGATTACCTCCGCCAGATCTACTCCTCGGTCAAGGAAGGCATCGTCGTCATAGATGCCTCAACGCACACGATCATCGACCTCAACCCGGCAGCCGAAAAGCTGCTGGGAAGGTCCCGGGACGAGGTCGTGAACAGGGTCTGCCACCGGTTCATGTGTCCAGCCGAAGAGGGACAGTGCCCGATCACCGATCTCCACCAGGTGGTTGATGATTCCGAGCGAGTGCTGGTACGGTCGGACGGTCAGAGAATCCCCATCATCAAGTACGTGGTGCCGTTCAGTCTGCAGGGCAAGGCATGTCTGCTCGAGACCATCATGGACAATACCGAGCGCAAAAAGGCTGCCGATGACCTGCGCTTAGCCCTCGATAAGGTGACCGCGGCAGAAGAGGAACTCCGGCGTCAATTCGAGGCGCTCAGCAGAAAGGAACAGGCGCTGAAAGAGAGCGAGGAGAAATACCGGCTCCTGACCGAGGTCACGAACGATGTCATCTACATGACCGACGCGGAGGGGAGGGTCACCCATATCAGCCCGCAGATAGGACGGTACGGGTATGAACCGACGGAGATCCTCTCCCGGCATTTCAGCCAGTTCATCGTTGAAGAGGACCTGGAGAGGGCGACGGCGGACATGGTGCTGACCTTTTCGACCCGCACGCCGACCGTCACCCTCCTGAGGATCCGGGACACGGCAGGAACCATTCACTGGATGGAGGATAACGGGGCTCCTGTCCTCTCCCCATCGGGGGACGTCATCGGCATCTCCGGTATCCTGCGTGACGTGACCGAACGGATCACCGTCGAGGAGGCGTTGAAAGAGAGCGAGGAGCGGTACCGGTTCCTTGTCGAGACCTCGCTTGAAGGAATCTTCATTACCGATGCAACCGGGGTCCTCCTCTTCGCCAACAGGACGGCTGGAGCGATCATCGACTGCCCCGACGTCACCGAACTCGTTGGAAAGAGGAACGTGCTGGAGTTCGTGGCACCGGTATCACGTGAGGCGGCACAGAAGGATATCGCCCAGGTTGCCCGGGGGATCGATTCGTACCTCGTCAGTTTCCCGCTCGTCACAATGACGAACCGGACAATCTGGGTCGAGTGTCTGGGAAAGAGGATCACGTTCTCCGGCGTTCCCGCCATGCTCGTCTCCATGCGGGACGTGACGGTTCGGAAGAGAGCTGAAGAGGCGACGTGTGGGCCGAAAACGTAGGTCGCACCGATCGAAACGGTTCAGCCCGGACATGCCGGGGAATTCAGGAGAGACCGGACATATCGAGTTACACCGGGGCTCCTGATGTCGGTTCGAATCCAAAAAAATTGGGGCCGATATCGGCCCCGTCAATCCAACGATCCAGCCGATCCGGCGGGCCGCTCCACACCCGCCGGACCTGGTCACGACGACAATCCGATATGATGGATGCGCTCAGGCGAGCGCCGGCACGGTGTCCGCCCAGGTCTCGACCGTGGCGAGGATCGCGTCGTCCGAGTACGAGCCGACGGTAACCCGGTCCCGGGTGAACGTGACCGTGTAGAGCTCGCCGTTCTCGTCATGGCACTTGAGCGAGGCAGAGAAGGTATCATCCTCCAGGGCATGAACGGCCGTGCCGCCCATTGCGGACGCGATCTCCGCGCGGGGTGTCGGGACCGATGCCCGGCGCGGGTCTGATCGGACCGGAATATCTAACGTATACTGGCGCATACGGTTGTGTATGGCTGCATGCGTCAACGTCCGGATCGACCCGGCCACCAAGTCCCTGCTCGACGACCTGAAGGTCCATCCCCGCGAGACCTACGCCGACGTGATCGACCGCCTCGCCCGGCAGGCGATCGACGACGAGCCGCTCACCGGGGACGAGGCGGCCGACATCGCCGAGGCCGTCGAGGACATCCGGGCCGGGCGGGTCCTCTCCACGGTGCAGCTCCGGCGCGAGCTCGGGCTCTGATGGCGCCCACCTATACCGTTGCCTGGACACACAGGGCGGCGCGCATGCTCGAACACCTCCCACGAGAGGTCCAGAGCCGGATCGTCGACCAGGTCGAGAGCATCGCCGACGAGCCCTTCGCGCACGTCAGGAAGGTCGAGGGCTCCCCCTATCACCGTCTCCGGGTCGGCCAGTACCGGGTCGTGATGCAGATCACCGCCTCGCACCTGACCATCTACGTCGTCCGGGTCGCGCCGCGAGAGACGGCATACCGGAACCTGTAGCCGTCGGATCGAGCAGAGCAAAAAAAGGGATCAGTCATCGTCCGGCCACTTGACCGTGATCACCGGCTCGCCGGCATCGCCCGAACCGATCACGTCCTTTGCCGTGATCAGCCGCGAGACCCCGCCGATCTGTACGTAGAGTGTGAACCGGATCGATGAGGCGGTGCGCGGCCCGGTCCCGGTCATGGAGTCATCGTCCGAGCCGGCGCTACCGCTCTGAGCCGGCCATCGACCGCCGCGATCAACCGGTCCATCGCCGCATGGACGTCACCGTTCAGCGCCCGGCGAAGGCGCCGCTGTCATCGCCTCAGCGGCGAGAGAACGATCCTTGTCGAGAGACGCTATCCACGGTGAGGCTCGCGGTGTGTAAGTGATCGAAGACGTGGATGGGAGAGGAACGAGGGGGATTCGAAGAACTGCCAGAGCCAGATGGCATCAGCAGGGTCGATCCGGTTGTTGCCGTTCGGGCCTTCGTGACCGGATGCCGGATTACCCGCCGGCCAGTGAGCAACGGGACCGATTCCCATACGTTCGCGTATCGTAGGGAAGAGGGGCGCCGTCTAGCATAGGGCCGATTATCTCAGAACCCGGAGCCCGCGGCTAAAATAAGAAGACTTATCTTACTGGTGGAGAAATGGCAGAGTACTGATGGAGCAGCAGAGCGATCGCGCCGGCCGGTACGTCCTTCAACCTGAGGGCTACGCGGCCTATATCCCGAACCCGCTCCCGCCCGCGATCCGGTACGACGGCGAGCTCCAGGTTCTCCTCTCCGCCGCCGACCGGGCGATGGCCCGGCTGGACGGCATAGGCCGGGTCCTGCCGAACCCCGACCTCTTCATCGCGATGTACGTCAAGAAGGAGGCCCTGCTCAGCTCGCAGATCGAGGGGACGCAGGCCTCGCTCCGGGGCGTGCTCGAGGTCGAGGCCTCCCTCGAGACCGGAGAAGACCTCAACGAGATCGGCGAGGTCATCACCTACATCGACGCGATGCGCTACGGCCTCGAGACCGTCCGGACGGAACCGATCTCGGTCGAGCTGATCACGGAGATCCACTGGCTCCTGCTCCGCACCACCCGCGGCGCCGACCGGTGCCCCGGCGAGATCCGGCGGGACCAGAACTACGTCGCGCCGCCCGGAGCGACCTCCATCCGCGACGCCGTCTACGTCCCGCCACCCCCGGAGGAGGTCGGGCCGGCCCTGGCTGCGCTCGAGGCGTTCATCCAGGCGGACGACCCGATCCCGCCCCTTGTCCGGTGCGCGCTGATCCACGCGCAGTTCGAGACGATCCACCCGTTCCTCGACGGCAACGGCCGTATCGGGCGGCTTTTGATCACGTTCTACCTCTGCTGGAAGGGGGTCCTCTCCCGGCCCCTGCTGTACCTGAGCTTCTTTTTGAAGCGGAACCGGGCGGAGTACTACGCGCTCCTGAACGCGGTCCGGACAGAGGGGGCGTACGAGGAGTGGCTCGCGTTCTTCCTCCGGGGGGTGATCGAGGTCTCCGAGGAGGCGGAGCGCTCCGCGCAGGAGATCATCGCGCTGCGGGAGTCGGTGGTCGACCGGATCCTCGCGCACGAGATCGGGGGGGCCGGCGCAGTCCGGCTCGCATACAACCTCTTCGAACGGCCGATCGTGACGGCGAAGGACGTGACGGACCTGCTTGGCCTGAGCCAGCCGGCCGCGAACGCGCTGGTGAACCGGTTCGTCGCCGCCGGCATCCTGCGGGAGACGACAGGCAAGCAGCGGTACAAGCGGTACGAGTTCCGGGAGTACCTGGCGATCCTCGAACGCGGCACCGGTCTCGGCGGGGGCATGGCTCGGACGGCCTGAGGGTAATCTGGGGCATCCTCATCACGCTTCAATCAGGGATAGAGATAGAGCGTATGGAACGCCCCGATCTCAGGCAGGTCGACGAGCGCGCCTATCGGTCCGGCGGTGCGATGAGCGCCGTGAACCGCCCGGGCTCGAGCGTCACCCCGGGCTCAAGCGCCAGCTGCACGGCGATCCGCCTCCTGCACGAGCTCGATCAGCACCGCGATGACCGCAACCTCGAGCGGGTCGTCGACCTGCCGGCCGAGATCCGGCCCCCGTACCTCGACCGCCGCTATCACCCGGTCCATCGCCGCATAGACGTCACCGTTCAGCGCCCGGCGAAGGCGCCGTCAGCGGACGAGCAGGGGTCGGTGCGTCCGGCAGCTGTCACGGGGATTGCAGGGTGTCGTCCGTCTGGAAGATGACAGAGATCAATGCTCGACGTCGTTGGAATAAAAGGGAGGGGGCAGGAATCGCGCCGGGAACCGCGCCCTCACCGGTGTTCGACCCGACGATACTCCCAGGTTACCTCAGCAGCCCTCCCGAGCGTCACGGCCACCGGGCAAAATTCGGTCATGGCCTCGCGGATTACATCCTCCACTTTCGCGTCATCCAGGTCGATCGCGATCGAGAAGACGACGTGGAACGTCTCGTACATCGATGGCACGCCGGCGCACCGCGTTCCGGAGACCTCCGCCTGCAGTCTCTCCGGAGCGACACCACTCCGACGGAGTCGGGCGATCAGTGCCTGGCTCGCGCACCCGCCGAGCGCCGCCATGAGGGCGTCGCACGCGGAGATCTCTCCGGCCCCCTCACCCAGGAGGAGGCTCCCGCCCCGACCGTTCTCCGCTATGATCCGTCCGTCACTCTCCCATGCAAGGGTGACGATGTCCGGAGGCAGGAACGACGGCGCCGGCGGGCACCGCTCGACCGTCAACCCGCCCAGTTCGACCGAACCACGCCACGGCAGATGCACCCCAATCAGGTCCGCCTCGTGGTCCGTGACGATCGCGCACCGGTTGCCGGCCATCGCATACCCCCGCGCCCGGCACCGCTTCAGATCGTCGACGTTAGAGGGCGCGTCGACGTACTCCAGCCGCTCGTACCGCCGAGCAGCACCGGCCGGCTGTCGCGTGCGAAAATACCGGCGATCGTTCGTCTGTCGTTGGAGCCGAATCGTCATACTGGTTCATTCACGTGTTCTCGGCGGACAGCGAGGAGCGGCGGACGGAAGGAACTATCACAGCCGATACAGATATGGTCCGGCCTGCACGATACTCTCATCCAGACAGTCTCCCGAGGATTCTGCATGCCGTCTGTCTCCCTCTCCCCGCTGAACGCATATATCCCGCCCGATTCGCTCGAAGCCCTCTGCCGGCGCTGGCAGGTCCGAGAGCTCTTCCTCTTCGGTTCGGCGGTGCGCGGCGATCTCGGGAACGAGAGCGATCTCGATCTCGTTGTCGACTTCCTTCCGGGCGCCGAGCCGACCCTGTACGACCTCGCGGCCATGGCCGATGCCCTCGAGTCGCTGGCGGGGAGGCGGGTCGACCTCCACACGCTCCGCGGGGTCAGGGCCGATCGAAACCGATTGCGACGAACGCAGATCCTCGGGACCATGGTGCCTGTGTATGTTGCGTGACCCCGCGCTCCTCCTCGATATCCTGCTTGCGGCGCAGGACGCGGTCGATTTCACCCGGGGGATGGAGAGGGAGATGTTTCTCGAAGACCGAAGGACACAGTATGCGGTCATCCGCTGCCTCGAAGTGATCGGTGAGGCCGGAAAGCAGGTCTCGCAGGAGACCCGCAACGAATGTGCGGACGTCCCGTGGTCGCAGATAGCACGGACACGGGACCTGCTGATCCACTCCTACGCGAAGGTGGACCTGGTCGAGGTCTTCCTGACCGTGCAGAGGGACCTGCCGGCACTCATTGCGACTCTGAAGGGTCGTGGCATCGATGATCCGAGCGGTCCCGAATCACCCTGAGTCTGGGCATCATGTCGCCCCTGAACGGGATCGCGTCGATGTTTCCTCATCCCATCGCAGGCGCCGGCGGGCACCGCATGGCCGTCAGCCCGCCGAGGTCGACCTTTGCCCGCGACGGCGGGTGCACCTCCACGAGGTCCGCCGGCTGATCGGTAACGATCGCGCTACGTTTGCCGGCCATCCGGGACCCCCGCGCCCGGCACCGCTTCAGATCGTCGACGTGAACGGGCGCGTCGACGAACCCGGACCGATCGCCGGGGACGGCATCGGGATCAGTTTGATACTTCAGGACCGACGAGTATGGGTGTGGAATCGTCAGCACAGGGGGCGACGATCCGGTCGGACCCTGCTCTCCCCGGACGTGATGGCGTTGAGCGAATCATCAGCGTCCTCGCTCCGTGCGGAGCCCGACGAATCGCGGTCTTCGGGTCTCGAGCCCGCGGAGACCATCGCCCCGGGTCGGACCTCGACCTGCTGGTCCGGTTCGAGACGACACCGTCCCTCCTCCGCCTGGCCGAACTCGAGGAACGACTCGAGGAGGCGCTCGGCGTTTCCGTCGACCTCATCACCGAGCGCTCGCTCAGCCCATACATCCGCGATGCCGTTCTCCGCGAAGCGCGGGTGATCTGGGAATGACGAAGAGCGACGCTGTCTATCTCCACCACATCCTTGACGCCTGTGAGACGCTTGCCGAGGTCCGCGACCGGGCTGGCTCCCGCCGGCAGGCGAGCGGAGCTTCCTATCGAGCGGGCGGCGGCAGAACGCCTCCTGACCGTGATCGGTGAAGCGGCGAAGAATGTCTCACCTGAGTTTCGAGCGGACCATGGGGAGATCCCGTGGAAGGGTATGGCCGGCCTCCGCGACCGCCTGGTCCACCACTACTTCGGCGTCGACTACGAAGCAGTCTGGGCGACGATCGTTGAGGATCTGCCGGATATAGAAGCACGGGTCAGGGCGGCTCTCGAGGCCATCGGGAGCTGAAACGGCATCCGGGCCGGTTGCCGAGGTTCCTCACATCCCCATCACCGGTGCCGGCGGGCAGCACTCGACCGTAAGCCCGCCGAGATCCACCTTCCCCTGCGACGGCGGGTGCACCTCGATGAGGTCCGCGTCGTTGTCCGTGATGAGCGTCCACCAGTTGCCGGCCATAGCGTACCCCCGCGCCCGGTACCGTGCCAGGTCCTCGACGTGACCGGGCGCGTCGACGTACTCCAGCCGCTCGGAGATGCCGAGAAACGGAGCGAAGTACGACCGGAACGTCACTATCGTCGAGCAGATGCCCGGCCTCAACCTCCTGCTGCCGGGAGTCGGCACCGACCAGGAGAAGCGCCGGATATCCGTGCAGATAGAACAGACAGATCGGGCCACAAAAGCGCTGATCGACGACCCGTACGGCCTGACCCCCGAGGAGATCGCGATTGGTGAAGGGCGATCGTGACCGCCCGCTGCCAGTCCGTAGTGATTAAAAGTCCCGGTACGAGGTCTTCCGCTGATGGACCTCGAGCACCAGGACAAGGAGACGGTCGTCGAGAATCTGGACAAGCACTCGAAACCGTCGCCCGACGTGGTACGAATAGATGGGCGAGGTCGCTGAGGAGGTCTTCAGCTTAGTGACGTGCTCACGTGGATTCTCCTTGATCCGGTCGAGAGCCCTGATGATGCGCTGCGCGTCTGGTTTCTCGAGTTTCTCGAGATCCCGATCCGCTCGATCCGTGTATTGAAGCGCGAAAACCGTCATTCGATTCCGTACTTGCGTTTGATCTCCGCTTCGGAGTGGAGACGGCCGGCTTTGATATCCGCAAGGGCCTCCTCGAGTCCTGCGATCTCCTCGATGGACAACGGCTCGGGATCATACGCCCGGCGTGCCAGCCGATCGATCACATCGCTATAGGACTCTCGCGGGTGAATTTTGAGGCCATCGAGCATGGCTTTGACCTGAGGATTTACTTTTATGGTCGCTTCAGCAGCCATACACGTAGGTTCCCGTATGGGGTGATAAGTGTAGTGTAAGGTTTCTCTCTACACCTCTGTATACCGCCGCCCAACGACGAGCTGCTGCTTTCGAGTGCGACCGTCTTCACACTGGATGGTGTTCGCCAACGAACTCCCCAGGTGCGGCTGTAGTAGCGGGCCATAACTGTGGAAAAATCCACGCTCCGACCTGCGTTTCGGTCATCGCACCGCCTCCCATGACACGACCACCCGGCTCAACGGGGCAGGAATCCCACAGACGAACCGGGAGCCGGACTTTCCGGATTCCGGCTGACGCTGGAGCGGCCGGGTTTCAGGGCTGAGGGGGCCGAATATGCCATGGCGCAACAGGCCCCGCCTCACGCCATCGCCGGCGCCGGCGGCCACCGCTCGACTGTCAGCCCGTTCACGTTCACGGCGTTAACGGGCAGCCCTTGCACCTCGACGGCCTCCATCGGCCGGTCCGCAACGATCCGGATACGGTTGTCCTTCATCGCATTCCCTCGATCCAGGCACCGAGCCAGGTCCGCGGCGTATGCCGGGGCGTCGACGATCTCCAGCCGCTCGGAGACGCCGGGCAGCACCGGCCGGTCCATCGATGCCCTCATACCCGATCCCCACGATCTACGAGCGAACGAACCATACCGGCCGACGTCAACGCTCTTCTCGCGGCACAGCGCCCTGGAAATATGGCCGTAGCCGCCCGCTACGGCGTGACCAACATCCGCGTCTTCGGCTCTGTCGCCCGGTGAGAGGCCCGCGCGGACAGCGAACTCGACCTGCTCGTCACCTTCCCGCGCGGCATCTCGCTGCTCGACCAGATCGGCTTTGCACAGGACCTCGAGGACCTTCACGTGATGCGTGCCGAGGTCGCGTCGGACCGCGGGCTGCGGGAGCGGATCCGCGAAGTCGTCATGCAGGAAGCGGTGCCCCTGTGAGACCGGCCCGGGACCGGCTCGCCGACATCCTTCAACGATAGAACAGCAGTTTCTATCCATGCCCCCGTGAAGGGCGCGACTTCGGGGACTCCCGCCCCCGCCGACACCAACAGCATGTTACAATCCACGCGCCCGTGACGGGCGCGACTCGGGGCCGCTCACGACGTACCGACAGAGGGGATCGTTCGAAATGACGCGGTTATGTTGGGGCTTCGCCTCGACACCTTAGAACTACCGACCTTTACGGACGACGAGGAGGCCGGGACCCTATGATCGAGGCCAGGATGGTCCACACCTGCCGGATCCAGGTCGGCACGACCACGACCACGACCGGAGC